>NZ_CP121354.1:1025000-1366666 GCF_029674545.1 Mesorhizobium sp. WSM4904
CTTCTCCTATCGTTGCCGGGATTCGGGGGAATTCGGCATGCCTTTCTTGATCGCTGTCCTTGGCGTGCTGGGCGCCGCGGCCATCTGGTGGTACCGGATGAAAGCCATGAACGAGGCCGCGCGCGAGGTCGCCGATGTCGTCGGGCGCGTGCAAGGCAATATCCGCCGCAAGAAGCTGCGCAAGCAGGCAGCGCTCTCGCCGCTGACGGCGATCGACGATCCCGTGGTGGCGGCGGCGACGCTGATCACCGCGATCGTTTCGGAACATGGCCCGATCCTGCCGCGGCGCGAGGCCGTCATCCGCGAGGTGATCGCGCAGATTGCCGAAAGCCAGAAAAAGACCGACGAGGCCGTCGTCTACGCCAAATGGGCGGCGTCGCAGATCGACGACACGACGATCGTCATCGACAAGCTGGCGCCGTTCCTGCGCGAACGCCTCGACCCGCACGAGCGCGACGATCTGCTCAGGATGCTGAGCCGCGTCGCGCAGGGCGGCGAGCAACGGCTGCGGATCGCCGACCAGCGGATGGTGAGGCTGAGGCAGAAGCTGGGCTTCGAGGTGAACTAAAGCGCGTCGCGTTGAGATGGACTCAGGCGACGCGCTTTAAGTTCTTGTTTTGATGCATGTCGTTTTCCCAAAACCGCTACGCACTTTTGGGCGACATGCATTAAGCTGAAGCTGTGGCAGCCGGATCGCCTGCCTTCGTGATCAGCCGAAACGCCCCTCACGTCGTCATTCTATGGCGGAGCAAGGAGCGAAGCGACGCGGCGCAGACCATAGAATCCATTCCGTTACCTGTAAGCGTTGCGGCGGTGCAGAAATTTTGCTCCGCAGCACCCTACGATTGACGCTACGGAATGGATCCTCGGGTCTTCGCGTCCGCTTCGCTCCCGCTCCGCCCGTGGATGACGACGTCATGCAGGCCTCGGCCAATCGCCAAGCGCTAGATCGCCTCGCCCTTCAATAGCCGTGGCGTGTCGCCGGACAGGCCCGACGCCTGGCGGATGAAGAAATCCTTCAGTTTCGGCATGCGCTCGACAAGGCCGAGGCCGATATCGCGCACGGCGCGCAGCGGGCCGATGTCGTTCGAAAACAGCCGGTTCAGCACGTCGGTGGTGACGCCCATCTGCAGCGTGTCGAAGCGGCGCCACTGCTGGTAGCGCTCGAGCACGTCGAGCGCGCCGATGTCCTGGCCGAGCCGATCGGCCTCGACCACCACTTCGGCAAGCGCCGCCACATCCTTGAAGCCGAGATTGAGGCCTTGGCCGGCGATCGGGTGGATGCCGTGCGCGGCATCGCCGGCGAGCGCGATGCGCGGCGCCACGAAGGCGCGGGCAAGGGTCAGACCGAGCGGCCAGGCGCGCGGCTTGTCGGCGACACGGATCTCGCCGAGCTTCAAGCTGAAGCGCTGCTCCAGCTCGTGCTCGAAGACGAACTCGTCGCCATCGACGAGTTTTTGCGCGTCTTGCGAGCGCTCGACCCAGACGATCGAGGAGCGGTTGGTCCCGTCCTTGTCGGGTTTCAGCGGCAGCGTGGCGAAGGGCCCGGCCGGCAAGAAATGCTCCTCTGCGCGGCCGTTGTGCGGGCGCTCGTGGGCCACGGTGCAGACGATGCCGGACTGGCCGTATTCCCATTTCACGGTCTTGATGCCGGCCATGTCGCGCAGCTTCGAATTGACGCCGTCGGCGGCGATCAGCAGTCGGGCCTTGAGCGCGGCACCGTCCGCCAGATGAACGGTGATACCGGCGCCGTTCGTGTCGAAGGCGCTGACAGCCATGCCTTCGATGATGTCGATGCCGAGCTTTGCGGCGCGGCGGCGCAGCGCCCCGTTCAGCTCCCGGTTGGCGACCATATGGGCGAAGGGCTCGCCGGGAGCCACCTCACCGTCAAAAGTGAGGAACACCGGGCGCACCGGATCGGCGGTGTGCGAGTCGGTGATGACCATCTCGGTGATCGCCTGCGCCTCCGGCGCGATCTCGTCCCAGACGCCGAGCTGCTCCAGCATGCGGCAGGCCGCGGCGGTGATCGCCGAGGCACGGCCGTCCTTGTGCCAGACGCCGGCGGGCGCGGCATCGACGATGGCGACGCCGAGGCTGGGGCGTGCCTGCTTCAGCGAGACGGCGGCGGCAAGGCCGACATAGCCGGCGCCCGCCACCAGCACATCCACGGAGGCTTTGTCTGGCCCATTCACCCTGCGGTCGACCATCGCACTTTCCTTTCGCGGCTTCCGGACGCGGCGGCGGCCGTTGCAGCTTGACTGCCCGCCCGTCCTGTCCGAAACCCGCCATGACACATCTTCGAGGGACGTGGAACATGACGGCGGCCATGGACGAGCTTCTCGACATTCTCGACCTCGAGCAGCTCGAACACAATCTGTATCGTGGTCGCAGCCCTAAGCTCGACTGGCAGCGGGTTTTTGGCGGCCAGACCATCGCCCAGGCGCTGGTCGCGGCCCAGCGCACCGTCGAGCCCGAGCGCCATGTTCACTCGCTGCACGGCTATTTCATGCGGCCCGGCGACACCAAGGTGCCGATCGTCTACGAGGTCGACCGCATCCGCGACGGCGGTTCCTTCACCACGCGCCGGGTGGTGGCGATCCAGCACGGGCAGGCGATCTTCTCGCTGGAAGCCTCGTTCCAGCAGGACGAGGTGGGGCTGGAGCATCAGCTGCCGATGCCGCGCGACGTGCCGGCGCCCGACACGCTGCTTTCGCAGCGCGAGCTGCTCGGCAAGTTCGGCGAGGCGGTGCCGGAAGGCATCCGGCGCTACTGGGAGCGCGACCGGCCGATCGAAATGAAGCCGGTGATGCTCAAGCACTATACCAGCCGCGAGAAGCTGGAGCCGGAGCAGAACATCTGGATCCGCACCACCGGTCCGGTGCCGGAAGACCGCGCGACCCAGGCGGCCGTGCTCGCCTACCTCTCCGACATGACGCTGCTCGACACCTCGACCTTCGCGCATGGCCGCGCCATTTTCGACCGCGACATCCAGGCGGCCAGTCTCGACCACGCGATGTGGTTCCATCGCAGCCATTCGCTGGACGACTGGATCCTCTACACACAGGACAGTCCCTCCACGCAAGGCTCGCGGGGCTTCACCCGCGGGTCGCTGTTCGCGCGCGACGGAACCTTGATCGCCTCGGTTGCCCAGGAAGGCCTGATCCGGCTGCGGCGCTGAGCAGGCCAGCTCTTTTCCAGCGTGGGCGCCTTCGTCGCGCAAAAGAAATCGGCCCCGACCCGATTTTGCGCGGAATTTCTTGCGTCAACCCACTGCCGCTGCCCACAGTTGCGCCACAAGCCTGCGAAATAGGCATTTTTGAAAAATTGCCTATTTTTTAAGCAGGCACCCAACCGCCGCTTTGGGCAGACACGGGTTCCAGCAGCGTCGCTCCCTTTGTTTACAATAGGTTAACGCCCTGCCTCGGCAATTGGCACGAAGCTTGAATCCTGTCGGGCACTCTCCGGCTCCCACGGGATCGGCGAAGTCGTGCAATCGCGGGGGACCGCAACAGCAAAGGGTGAAACCTTATGAAAATCGTGATGGCAATCATCAAGCCGTTCAAGCTCGACGAGGTGCGCGAAGCGCTCACCGCCGTCGGCATCCAGGGCCTGACCGTCACCGAAGTCAAAGGCTACGGGCGTCAGAAGGGACATACGGAAATCTATCGCGGCGCGGAATACGCGGTCAGCTTCCTGCCCAAGATCAAGATCGAAGTCGCAGTCGGCGCCGACATGGTCGACAAGGCCGTCGAAGCCATCACCGCGGCCGCCAAGACCGGCCAGATCGGCGACGGCAAGATCTTCGTCTTCGGCATCGACCAGGCGGTGCGCATCCGCACCGGCGAAACAGACACCGACGCGCTCTAAGCGGCGACCAGCCATTCCAACGGAGAGTTCTATGAATATACCTTCTACCTTGAAGACGACGGGACGCGCGGCCGCTTCGCTCGCTCTCGTAGCGCTGAGCACCGCCGCCGCCTTCGCGCAGGAGGCCGCTCCAGCGGCAGCGCCGGCCGCACCCGCCGCGCCGACCCCGGTGCTTGATACCGGCAACACCGCCTGGATGCTGACCTCGACGGCGCTGGTGCTGATGATGACCATTCCCGGCCTGGCGCTGTTCTACGGCGGCATGGTGCGCAAGAAGAACGTGCTCGCCACCATCATGCAGAGCTTCGCCATCACCTGCCTGGTGACAGTGCTGTGGTTCATGTTCGGCTATTCGCTCGCCTTCTCCGACGGCGGCGGCACGAACGCCTACATCGGCGGCTTCTCGAAATTCTTCCACCACGGCATCACCACCGCGACGCTGTGGCTGCCGGGCGTGGCGAACATCCCTGAACTCGTCTTCTCGATGTTCCAGCTGACCTTCGCCATCATCACGCCGGCGCTGATCGCCGGCGCCTTCGCCGAGCGCATGAAGTTCTCGGCGCTGCTGATCTTCATGGGCCTGTGGCTGGTCTTCGTCTATGCGCCGATCGCACACTGGGTGTGGGGCGGCGGCTTCCTCGGCTCGGCCGGCGTTCTCGACTTCGCCGGCGGCACGGTCGTCCACATCAACGCCGGTGTCGCGGGCCTGGTCTGCGCGCTCGTCCTCGGCAAGCGCGAGGGCTACGGCACCACCAACATGGCGCCGCATAACCTCGTCTATTCGGTGATCGGCGCCTCGCTGCTGTGGGTCGGCTGGTTCGGCTTCAACGCGGGTTCCGAGCTCGCCGCCGACGGCCTCGCGGGTGCGGCGATGATGAACACGCAGGTCGCCACCGCCGCCGCGGCGCTGGCCTGGATGTTCGCCGAATGGATCATCGCCAAGAAGCCCTCGGTGCTCGGCATCATCTCGGGCGCCGTTGCCGGCCTGGTCGCGGTGACGCCGGCTTCCGGCTTCGTCAACCCGACCGGCGCCTTCATCGTCGGCATCGTCGCCGGCGTCGTCTGCTACATCTCGGCCGTCAAGGTGAAGCACATGTTCGGCTATGACGACTCGCTCGACGCCTTCGGCGTGCACGGCGTCGGCGGCGTCATCGGTGCGCTGCTCACCGGCGCGCTCGCCGATCCGGAGATCAACGCGCTCGGCAAGGGCGCGTCGGTCGGCACGCAGATCTACGGCATCGTCTTCACCATCCTGTGGACGGCGATCGCCACCTTCGTGATCCTCTTCATCGTCAAGGCGCTGGTCGGCCTGCGCCCGAGCGCTCAGGAAGAGGTCGAAGGCCTCGACGTCACCCAGCACGGCGAGGTGGTGCCGTAAGGCCGGCTCAGCCTATCTCCTTGTCGGCGCAATTCCGGACTTTTCCCGGAATTGCCCCAGGGGCCGGCGGATCCTCCTCCCGCCGGCCCCGGATTACCCAAAGCCGCTAAGCGGTTTGCGTGGATTTTACTCCCAAGATCCCGTCGTGACGCTCTCGAAAGGGGCTCACGCCTTGAGGCCCGGAACGACCTTCCGGGCCTCTTTTTTGTCGGCGGATGAGCACGCGGCGTTTCGATCACATTCACTTGATCGCGCACGCGTGAAACACCGGTCTTTCCGGTTCCGTACTGGGACTGCGACCGCCTCGTGGCGTCCGCCAAATAACAGGGAAGGAACCAACCGATGAACTTCAAGAATATCTTCCTGGGAGCAATGGCTCTGTCGATGGTCAGCGGCGTTGCACTCGCCGGTGCTCTCGACGAGCCTGACAATATGGCTCCGTTCTTCACCGATTCCAGCATGAAGACCATGAAGTCCGAGGCCGATTTCAAGGCGGCCTGGGCCTCGACGGCGAAGGACAAGCAGGACGCGATGATGAAGGAGTGCCAGGATGCGGCGATGAGCAAGCCTCATGCCGAATTCTGCGCCAGCCTGATGATGTACGCCGGTCACAAGTGATCGCAGAAGGTCGGGCCCCGAACGGGCCTGATCGTTTTGTCTTTTGAAAAGAAGGATGGCGGGCGCGACGGCCCGCCATTTCCTCTCCGAGGTGCATCTCGGTGAAAGGCCATGGTTAATGCGGCCTTAACCTTCCCACAGATAGTCTGGCAGCCGAATCTGCCGGGGTACGCCATGCGCCCGGGCCAGGCAACGACTTACGGGGAAGAGCATGCGTTCAGGCGCTTCAGCACCGCTCGCGCTGACCGATACCGGGCACGGCATCCACGCATTCGCGAGGCGGCTGGTCGGCGCCGGCCTGTTCGTGTTCACCGCCTTCGGCGTCGCCAGCCTCGCCACCTGGAACGTCGCCGATCCGAGCTTCTCGCACGCCACTAACAATATCGTCACCAACGCCATGGGCTATACAGGCGCGGTTTTCTCCGACCTCGCCATGCAGTTCTTCGGCCTTGCCGCCGTCGCCGGCCTGGTGCCGGCGGTGATCTGGGGTTTCCTGCTCTTCTCCGCGCGCGGCGTCGACAGCTTGGCGAAGCGCGGACTGGCCTGGTTCGGCTTCGCGCTGCTTGCGGCCGCGATCGCCGGCTGCGTCACGCCGCCCAACACCTGGCCGCTGCCGACCGGCCTCGGCGGCGTGTTCGGCGACATGGTGCTGAAGATCCCTGGCATAGCCGTCGGCGGCTATCCGAAGGGATTTTTCGCCAGCATCATCGCAGTTGTGCTTGCCGCGCCGGCCTTGTGGCTGTTTGCCTATGGCTCGGCGCTGATTGCGCGCAAGAACGGCTTTGCCGTCATGGAGCGTGCCGCCGAGCCTGACCCGCGCGAGCAGGACGAGCTGCTGTTCGACGAAGATGAGGACGAAGGCGACGAAGGCATTCTGGCGCTCGGCGCCGTCACCCATTGGTGGTTGTCGTTCCGCGCCTTCCTGCACCGCCGCGCCGCGCGCCGCAGGCAGGAGCGCGACGAGTTCGAGCCTCCGATGGAGCCGCGGGCGAGCGCCTGGCGGCGCGCCGCCGAACGGGTCGAATCGGCCGAGTTCGCCGAGTCCAGGATGAGCCCCGGCGGCCGCGCCCGCGTCGAGCCGGAATTTTTCGCCGCCATGGTCAACGACCGCAGCGCCTCGGTCGATCCGGTCGATGACGATGACTTCGCAGACGAAGAGGACGAAGACATCGATTTCGACGACGAGCAGCCTGTGCCGCGCCGCGCCAATGTGCGCAACTTCCGCTCGGACGCGGCGACCCGCGTCGAGGCCCCGGGACCCCGCCCGGCCCCGGGATCGCGCGCCCAGCGCGAGGCGCAGACCTCGCTGATCGGCTCGGACAAATTCGAGATGCCGTCGCTGCATTTCCTGTCCGAGCCGAAGAACGTCGCGCGTGACCCGAGCCTGTCGAAAGACGCGCTGGAGCAGAACGC
Organism: Mesorhizobium sp. WSM4904; assembly: GCF_029674545.1. Lineage (NCBI taxonomy): Bacteria > Pseudomonadati > Pseudomonadota > Alphaproteobacteria > Hyphomicrobiales > Phyllobacteriaceae > Mesorhizobium > Mesorhizobium sp. WSM4904. The sequence goes on from NZ_CP121354.1 coordinate 1,032,277, forward strand.
GCGGCTTCTGGAAGGCGTGCTCGAGGACTTCGGCGTCAAGGGCGAGATCATCCATGTCCGCCCGGGTCCGGTCGTAACGCTCTATGAGCTCGAGCCCGCGCCCGGCATCAAGTCCTCGCGCGTCATCGGCCTCTCCGACGACATCGCCCGCTCGATGAGTGCGATCGCCTGCCGCGTCGCCGTCGTGCCCGGCCGCAACGCCATCGGCATCGAATTGCCGAACGCCAAGCGCGAGACGGTGTATCTACGGGAAATCATGGCGAGCCGCGACTTCGAGACAACCAAGGCGAAGCTGGCGCTGGCGCTCGGCAAGACCATCAACGGCGAGGCGGTCATCGTCGACATCGCCAAGATGCCGCACGTGCTGGTCGCCGGCACCACCGGCTCGGGCAAGTCGGTCGCCATCAACACCATGATCCTGTCACTGCTCTACCGGCTGACGCCGCAGGAGTGCCGGCTGATCATGATCGACCCGAAGATGCTCGAACTCTCGGTCTATGACGGCATCCCGCATCTTTTGACCCCGGTCGTCACCGATCCGAAGAAGGCGGTGGTGGCGCTGAAATGGACCGTGCGCGAGATGGAAGACCGCTACCGCAAGATGTCCAAGGTCGGCGTGCGCAACATCGACGGCTTCAACGCCCGCGTCAGCCAAGCCGAGAAGAAGGGCGAAAAAATCTCGCGCACCGTGCAGACCGGCTTCGACCGCCAGACCGGCGAGGCGATCTACGAGACCGAGGATCTCGATCTCGAGCCGATGCCCTATATCGTGGTCATCATCGACGAGATGGCCGACCTGATGATGGTGGCCGGCAAGGACATCGAAGGGGCGGTGCAGCGCCTGGCGCAGATGGCGCGCGCCGCCGGCATCCATGTCATCATGGCGACGCAGCGCCCGTCGGTCGACGTCATCACCGGCACGATCAAAGCCAATTTCCCGACCCGCATTTCCTTCCAGGTGACGTCGAAGATCGACAGCCGCACGATCCTTGGCGAGCAGGGCGCCGAGCAGCTGCTCGGCATGGGCGACATGCTCTACATGGCCGGCGGCGGCCGCATCCAGCGCGTGCACGGCCCCTTCGTGTCGGACGACGAGGTCGAGAGGATCGTCGGCCATCTCAAGCTGCAGGGCGTGCCGGAATATCTCGACGCCATCACCGAGGACGATGACGAAGACGACGAGGACGGCTCCTCGAGCAGGGGCGGTTCCGGCGGCGGCAATTTCGAGGATTCCGACGACCCCTACGACCAGGCGGTGGCCGTGGTGCTGCGCGACGGCAAGGCCTCGACCAGCTATATCCAGCGCCGGCTCGGCATCGGCTACAACCGCGCCGCATCGATCATCGAGAAGATGGAGAAGGAAGGCATCGTCGGCCCGGCCAACCATGCCGGCAAACGCGAAATCCTGGTGCCGACGGAAGACGACAAATTCTAGCCGGCGGTGTCCGCCGGCGCCGGCCGGCTTTGAACCTTCCGGCGTGTTCATGCGACCAAGCGCCGTGCGACTCGCCAAACTTAGGCCCAACTGGGGGTCCAGATACAGCCACGACACGAATCACAGGAAGCGACCGGCATGAAGACCCAGACAGATTTCGCCCCGACCCGCCGGCAGGTGCTCGGCCTTGGCCTGGTGCTCGCGGGCGCGGCAGCCATCAACGTCGTGCCGGGCTTCCAGCTTCTGGCCCGGGCGCAGGCCGCGATTCCACCGGCGGCGCAAAAGATCGCCGACCATTTCTCCTCGGTCAAATCGATGAGCGGCGAATTCGTGCAGTTCGGGCCGAAGGGCGAGCAGACCGGCGGCAAGTTCTTCCTCGAACGCCCGGGCAAGATCCGCTTCAACTATGACGGATCGTCGAATTTCCGGGTGATCTCGGACGGCAAGTCGGTGGTGATCCTCAACAAGAAGCTGAACACCTCCGACCTTTATCCGCTGTCGAAGACGCCGCTCAAATTGCTGCTCGACGACCGGATCGATCTCTCCGGCGGGCGCGTGAAGGCGGTCAAGGAAGAGGACGACCTCACCACCATCCAGCTCTCGGACAAGTCGGTGTTCGGCAATGCCCGGATCACCATGATGTTCGATCCGAAGAGCTACGAGCTGCGCCAGTGGACGATCACCGACGCGCAGGGCAAGGACACGACGGTGATGATCTTCAACGTCAAGGAAGGCGTCTCCATCCCGCCAGACACTTTCGCCATCGATTACACGGCGAACAGAGAGCTGAATACGAAGACGCGGTAGATTCAGCTGTTGCGAAGGTTCCCCGGCGTCGGCGCTGCCCCTCATCCGCCTGCCGGCACCTTCTCCCCGTAACGACGGGGAGAAGGGACAAGCTCAAGCGCTGGCGTCCCCCTCTCCCCGTTCTTCACGGGGAGAGGGTAAGGGTGAGGGGCAGCGCCGACGCCGACGATCGTCGCCCGGCTTGTGTTTGCGGCGCGCGGCTGGCAGAGATCGGCAATCTTTTGCCGGACGTCACCGCATGCCCTTCACCATCGCCACCTGGAACATCAATTCGGTTCGCCTGCGCATGCCGATCGTCGAGCGGCTGCTCGAGGAGCACGCGCCGGACGTGCTCTGCCTGCAGGAAACCAAGGTTCCGGACGAGCTCTTTCCCGAAAAGGCCTTCCGCAAGGCGGGCTACGAGCACATCCTCTTCCATGGCCAGAAGGGCTATCACGGCGTGGCGACCGTGGCGCGCCGGCCGATCGAGCTGGTCGAGAAGCGCCGCTTCTGCGAGATCGACGACAGCCGGCACCTTTCGGTCAAAGTGCAGGCCGGCGGCAGGTCGATCCTGCTGCATAATTTCTACGTTCCGGCCGGCGGCGACGAGCCCGATCCGGAGATCAACCGGAAATTCCGCCACAAGCTCGATTTTATCTATGAGATGAACGGCGTGCCGGCGAGCCAGGATGAGGCGTCCGCCTCGATCCTGGTCGGCGATCTCAACATCGCGCCGCAGGAGCATGACGTCTGGTCGCACAAGCAATTGCTCAACGTCGTCAGCCACACGCCGGTCGAGACGGAAAGCTTCGAGGCGATGCGGCAAGCCGGCGGCTGGGTCGACCTGATGCGGCTCGACGTGCCCGCCGAGCGGAAGCTCTATACTTGGTGGAGCTATCGCGCGAAGGATTGGGAGGCTTCGGACCGCGGCCGCCGGCTCGACCATGTCTGGTCGTCGGCCAATCTGGTGCCGAGCTTCGCCGGCTACGAGATCCTCAAGGCGGCGCGCGGCTGGGAGAAGCCGTCGGATCATGTGCCGGTGATTGCGCGGTTCGATCTGGAGTAGGGTTCGACGACGGCGGTTAACGCGCGCAAACCTTGCGTTCGTCATCCTAGGGCGGAGCGTCGCGAAGCGGCGCGCAGACCCTAGGATCCATGCCGTTACCTGTGCCAAAGGATGCAACGACGCAGGACTGAGGAGAAAGCCCGGGGCGGGTCGGTTGGGTCAGGAACCCTCATTTCTGCAACGCGGCGAAGCGTCGACGTCACGGCATGGATTCTAGGGTCTGCGTGCGTCGCTTCGCTCCTTGCTCCGCCCTAGAATGACGACCCTCATCGAGCCGCCCCTTGTGCTTCACCCCATGAACCGCGGCGCGAGCTCCTCGATGCGGGCGATCATCTGCTGGAATTCTTCCAGGATGCGGTCGTGCAACTGCGCCGCCAGCTCGGGATATTCCTCCAGGATGCGGCGGAACATCCTGCGGCTCAAGCGGATCACTTCCGAATCGACAGCGGCGGAGGCGCTGGTCAGCCGGTTGGTGTCGGCGATCAGCGCCAGTTCGCTCAGCATGGCGCCAGGACCTGCCGTGCCGATCGGGACGCGCTCGCCGCCTTGTTCACGATAGAGCACGATGCGCCCGCTGACCACGACATATGCCGAGTCAGCCACGTCATCTTCGCGGTAGAGCTTATGGTCGGCCTGCAGGAAGGTGTTCTCCGCGCCGAAGGCGAGCAGGCGCAACTGTTCCTGCGTAAAGCCCTGAAAGAGCTTCACGGCGGACAGGATGCGGATGTCGTCATCCAGCGCCATCCTAGCTGTGTCCCCGAGCGGTCAGTCCAGTCCCTCCTTTGGAGCGCCGCGTCCTCCCGGACGCACAAGCGAATGCTCCAACCTTCCAATCGCGCATCGTGCGATGCGTCCAGCGAGCCGATCCATCACCCTCCAGCACCAGGATCGTACCCGAAGCAGTCCCGCCCGACCGCTCTCTTTCTAGAACATGAAATGTTTAAGGAACCAGCTTGTAGCCGCCGCTTTCTGTCACAAGAATTTCGGCATTGGAAGGATCGCGCTCAATCTTCTGGCGTAGCCGGTAGACATGGGTCTCCAGCGTGTGCGTGGTGACGCCGGAATTGTAGCCCCACACCTCTTCCAGGAGCACGTCGCGTGTCACCACTTTCTGGTCGGCCCGGTAGAGATATTTGATGATCGAGGCCTCCTTTTCGGTCAGCCGCACCTTGGCGCCGCGCGGATCGATCAGAAGCTTCTGGCTGGGCTTGAACGTGTAGGGACCGACCGAGAAGGTGGCGTCCTCGCTCTGCTCGTGCTGGCGCAATTGCGCACGAATGCGCGCCAGGAGCACGGCGAAGCGGAAGGGCTTGGTCACATAGTCGTTGGCGCCGGCCTCGAGGCCCAGGATCGTGTCGGAATCGGTGTCGTGGCCGGTCAGCATGATGATCGGCGCCTTGTAGCCGCCCTTGCGCAGGATCTTCACCGCTTCGCGGCCGTCCATGTCGGGCAGGCCGACATCCATGATGAGCAGATCGACGAGACCGCCGCGCGCCGCGGCGACGCCTTTCGCGGCGGTGGATTCCTGCTGGACGTCGAATTCTTCGTAAAGCGCCAGTTGCTCGACGAGCGTGGCTCGCAGGTCGTCGTCGTCGTCAACGATCAGAATGGTGCGTGATGTCATGGATCAATCCGTTGTTTTAAAAAGAATATTCAGTTGACCTCCCCCCATTTATGCGGAAGCTCACCGGCGCAACAGCCGATCACAGTGATTTGTTCCGTGAGACAATCATACAAGAAAAAACGCGCGCGCAATGAGGCGGGTGCATTTTTGCCGAAAGGCCTGCGTGTCGTGGTTGTGCGGGCAAGACCCGGCAACCGGGCACAGGGGTTCCTGCAAGCCGGTAAAACCGTGTTCCCCTGCGCGCTGGGACGCGGCGGCATCTCCGCCAACAAACGTGAGGGCGACGGCGCGACGCCTCTGGCCGCGATGCGGATATTGTCGGGGTATTTTCGCAACGACCAGTTTGCCGGCGGGCGCAGGACGAGGCTGGCAATGGCGCCGATCGGCCCGGATCTCGGCTGGTGCGAAGTGCCGGACGACCGCAACTACAATCGGCCGGTCAAGATCCCCTATGGCGCGAGCCATGAGCGGATGCGGCGCGCCGACAATCTCTACGACGTGTGCCTGGTGCTCGACTGGAACATCGCGCCGCGCCGGCGCGGGCGCGGCAGCGCGATCTTCTTCCACCTCGCCCGCCCAGGCTTCACGCCGACGCAAGGCTGCGTGGCGGTGACCGTGCGCACCATGGCAAGGCTCTTGCCGCTGCTGTCGGATAGGACGGTGGTGAAGGTGGTGAGGTAAGGCAGTAGGCAGTAGGCAGTAGGCAGTAGGCAGTAGGCAGTAGTCTATCCTTCCCTACTGCCCATTGCCTAATCGGCTATATCGTCTTGGACGCTGCCAGCCGGAATCCAGCAGCCCAATCCGGCCAAACTCCCGGTCCATCGCCTTGGTGACGTCCCGGCGCTTGGCGCCGATGTCGCGCAGCTGGCTGTCCGAGAGGTCTTCGACGGACTCATGCGGAATCCGGGCGGCGATCCGCGCCTGACGCAGCCAGTCGATCGCGGTGCGCAGCCAAAGCGTGATGCCGGAGCGGGATTTCGGGGCGGTGTGGGGCTTCAGGACGATCTCGGTCATGGCTCTATCCGTGTTCTCCGGACATCAAATCCGGTTTGATGTTGTTTCGATGGGGCCATCTTGCCGGATTGAAAAATAAACGGGAAACGAGTAGTTCTTGTCTCATCATCAAGTTTTATTTGGAGATCGGATGGCCCGCCTGCTGCCCGGAACGCGTGCGCTGAGGACGTTCGAGGCGGCGGCCAGGCATCTCAATTTCACCCGCGCCGCGGACGAGCTCGGCCTAACGCCGGCGGCGGTCAGCCATCAGATCAAGGAAATCGAGGATCAGCTCGACCTGGTGCTGTTCACGCGCACCAGCCGCACCATCCGGCTCACCGAAGCGGGCAACGTTCTGTTCGAAGCCTCGGTCGATGCGCTCGACCTGCTTGGCCGCGCCGTCAGCCGCGCGCGCAAGATGAACAGAGGCACGGCCTTGCTGAAAGTGACGATCGACGCGCAGTTCGCGACGAAGTGGCTGATGCGGCGCGTGGACGGTTTCCGCCGGCAGAAGCCGGGCATAGAGCTGCGCTTCGATATCACCTATGAGGTCAGGGACTTCGAACGGGACGATGTCGATATCGGCATCCGTTTCGGCGCCGGCAAATATCCGGGGCTCTGCGCCCACCGGCTGTTCGAAAACATCATCATCCCGGTCTGCAGCCCGGCGCTGCTTGCCTCGGGCCCGCCGCTGAAGGAGCCGCGCGACCTCTTCCACCACACGCTGGCGCATATCGAATGGTCGCGGCAGGGCGTGACATGGCCGAACTGGAGGATGTGGATGCAGGCGGCCGGCGTCGACGATTTCGACGACAGCCGCACGCTCGTCTTCGGCTCGGCGACCGATGCCACGCAAGCAGCGCTCGACGGCCATGCCGTGGCGCTGGCCGACTTCGCCATGGTGGCCAACGACCTTTCGCAAGGGCGGTTGATCAGGCCCTTCGAGCTTGGCATCAAAGTCGCGCCGGAATTCGCCTATTTCGTCGTCTATCCGGAAGCCATGAAGGATGACGCGCGCATCGTCGCCTTCCGCGATTGGCTCCTCGAGGAGGTCGCGAAAGACGCAGACGCTGGTTAGTCTAGCACTCTTTCTCGGAATTAGCCTGCTGGCGCAGCCGGCGCGCCGAACCAGCCGATGATCGCACCCATGATGAGCAGCACGCCCAGCCAGTGGCCGGCGTCGATCAGGGTGAGGTCCCAGCCGAAGCCTTCATAGCGGTGGTTGACCGAAAGCGTGGTGGCGACGAAGCCCAGCCAGAGCACGAAACCGAACAGCAATCCTGCGACCGGGCTCGGCTCGCCGCCGGTTATCGCGCCGACCACCAATGTCAGGATCAGGGCCATCACCAGCTCGGCGATGAAGCTGACGACGAACGGGACGGGCGAGCGCTTCATCGTCGCCGGGTCGAGTTTCGCCGCTTTCAGCCACGGCTTGCTCAAGCCCATGTACCAGACGGCGCCGAAGAGCCACGCCACGACCGCGGCGACGATCACCGCGACCCAGTTCACGACCGAAAAATCCATGAAATCCCTCCCCAAATGCATGCCGCCCAGGCGCAGAGCGATCCCGGGACAACGGCATGCCTTTCGCCGGGCGATGGAATCCCTGTTCGCCGGCCGCGTCAAGCCGGAGCAGCGGCAGCCCATCGCCAGACAGTGGTGCGCTTCACCTCCGCATCCTCCAGCACACGCGTCACCGGCACCTGGTAGACGGCGAGCGATTGCAGCCCCTTCTTCGGCAGATAGGCGCGGCCGGGATCGCCGACGAGGATGTCGGCGCCGCGCGCCGTGAGCGCCGTGAACCACGGCGTCAGCCTGTCCGCCAACGGCTTGTCGTAGAAGACGTCGCCGGCGAGCACGACATCCCAGCCGTCATCCGTTCCGATGCAGTCCGCATCGAGGAATTCGGCCTTCACGCCATTGGCCTTCAGGTTGAGCGTGATCACCGCCTCGCAAAACGGGTCGATATCGGCGGCAATCACTTGGCTCGCGCCGGCCTTCAGGGCAGCGATGGCGACCATGCCGGAGCCGGAAGCGAAATCGAGCACGCTTTTTCCCCGCACCGTCGCGGGATGGTCGAGCACATAGCGGGCAAGGCCCTGGCCGCCGGCCCAGGCGAAGGCCCAGAAGGGCGGCGGCAGACCGATCTCGGCCAGCTCCTCCTCGGTGCGCAGCCACAGGTCGTGCGCTTCGTCGGCCAGATGCAGCAGCACTTCCGGCACATGCGGCGGCGCCATCAGCGCCGTATTGTCGAGGATGAATGTCTTCGCGCTTTTCGGCGTGAGCCTGGTCACGGCGCCGGGTTGAGATCGGCCATGCGGCAGACCTCTTTCCACTCTGCCGGCGTCACTGGCTGCACGGAAAGCCGGCCAAGCCGAACCAGCGCCATCTCGGCCAGCTTCGGATTGGCCTTGACTTGTTCCAGCGTCACCGGCTTCGGCACGTCCTTGTAGGCGCGGATGTCGACGCATTCCCAGCGCGGGTCGTCGGTCGTGGTGTCGGGATGGGCGAGCGCGCAGACCTCGGCGATGCCGACGATGTCGAGGCCTTCGTTGGAATGGTAGAAGAAGCCGAGATCGCCGATCTTCATCGCCTTCATGTTGTTGCGGGCGGCATAGTTGCGCACGCCGTCCCACTGCGTGCCGGCCTTGCCTTTCGCCTTCAGCGCCTCGAAGGAAAAGACCGAGGGTTCGGATTTGAACAGCCAGTAGTTCATCTCAGTTGTCCCATTGCCATTGTCGGTTCGCCACGCACGGCGCGCTCGCGCGCTCCAACCTTTACCCTTTCCCCGTGCTCACGGGGAGGGGGAGCGCAGGCGAACAATCATGCGCTGGCAGGCCTCTGGAAGACCCAGTTCCATGCACGGATCTCGACGCTTTCGAACAGGCCTGCCTTGGCATAGGGGTCGGCGGCCGCCAAGGCTTGCGCGGCCGCCATATCCGCCGCTTCGATCATGACCAGGCTGCCTTCGGGCTTGCCGTCGGCGTCGAGGAAGGGGCCGGCAAAGGCAAGTTTGCCTTCGCCGATCAGGCCTTCGAGGAACGCCGCATGCGCCGGCCGCGTGTCGATGCGCAGCTGCAGGCTGCCGGGCTTATCCTTGCAAATCAACGCAAACAGCATCTCTTCAAGCTCCGATGTTCAGATGTCGGTTTCGGTTTTGAGCGGCCGCGTCATCAGCGCCGTCACGGCCTGGCCGATAGTCACCTTGCCGTCGAGGATGGCGGCGACGGCGGAGATGATCGGCGCATCGATGCCGCGCTCGGCGGCGATGCGGGCGGCGATGCCCGCCGTCGGCACGCCTTCGGCGAGCGGCAGGCCGGCAAGCGGCTTGCCCTGGCCGAGCGCCAGGCCGTAGGCGAAATTGCGCGACTGCGCCGAGGAACAGGTGAGCAGCAGGTCGCCGAGGCCGGAAAGCCCCATCAATGTCTCCGGCTTGGCGCCGAAAGCGGCGCCGATGCGGCGTAGCTCGACGAAGCCGCGCGTCACCATGGCCGCCTGGGCGCTGGCGCCGAGCCCGGCACCGGTGACGGCGCCGGCGGCGATAGCGAAAACGTTCTTCAGCGCGCCGCCGATCTCGACGCCGATCAGGTCGTCGCTGGAATAGCAGCGCAGGTTCTCGGCCGAGAAGCGGGCGGCAAGGTCGGCCGCCAGTTCTCCGTTGCGGGCTGCTACCACCACCGCCGTCGGCAGGCCGCGCGCGACGTCGGTGGCGAAGCTCGGACCGGAAAGCGCCGCGACCGGATTGTTCGGCAGGCTTTCCTCGACGATCGCCGACAGCAACGCCCCGGTGTCGCGCTCGATGCCCTTGGCGCAGAGGACCAGCGGCACGCCGGCCGGCACATGGCCGGCAGCGGTGGCCAGCACCGCGCGCAGCGACTGCGCAGGCGTCACCGCCAGCACGCAGTCGGCGCCGCTGAGCGCGGCGCCGATGTCGCTCGTGGCGACAATGCCGGGTTCGATCGCGATGCCGGGCAGGTAGCGCGGATTCTCGCCGCGGTCGATCGCGGCCACGGTCTCGCTGTCGCGCGCGTAAAGGCGCACGAAATGGCCGGCACGCAGCATCGCAAGCGCCAGCGCCGTGCCCCAGGCGCCGCCGCCCAGCACCGCGACGCGCCAACCGGTGGCAGGCGCCTTGCCGGTCGTGGCTTTCTTGGCCGTGTCTTTCTTCGTCATGCCTTTTTTGATCATGCCTTGGCACCGCGCCGGCCAGAGCCGACCAAGGGGGCGGAAACGCTGTCCAGCGGCCAGCGCGAGCGCGGCGCGAAATCGGCGGCGTTCTCGCCGGCCATGCCGGCGCGCAGCCGCTCGATGCCGGCCCAGGCGATCATCGCCGCATTGTCGGTGCAAAGCTTCAGCGGGGGCGCCACGAATGCGAAGCCGGCTTCGGAACAGAGCGCCTCGAGCGTGGCCTTGATCGTCCGGTTGGCGGCCACCCCGCCGGCGACGACCAGCGCGGGGTTCGCTTTGCCGGGAAATTCCTTGCGGAAACGGGCGAGCGCACGCGCGACACGGTCGCCCAGCGCATCGGCCACCGCCGCCTGGAAAGAGGCGCAGATGTCGGCGACGTCCTGGTCGCTGAGCGGCGCGATCGCGCTCGCCGCCTGGCGCACCGCCGTCTTCAGCCCGGAGAAGGAGAAATCCGGCTGCGCCGAGCCCTTCATCGGACGCGGGAAGGCAAAGCGGCTCGCGTCGCCGCTTGCCGCCGCCTTCTCGACATTCGGCCCGCCCGGATAGGGCAGGCCGAGCATCTTGGCCGTCTTGTCGAAGGCCTCGCCCAGCGCGTCGTCGATGGTCGTCGCCCAGCGCTGGTAGTCGCCGACGCCGCGCACCGCGACGATCTGGGTGTGGCCGCCGGAGACGAGCAGCAGCAGATAGGGGAAATCGAGGCTGTCGGTCAGCCTTGCCGTCAGCGCATGGCCTTCGAGGTGGTTGATGGCGATCAGCGGCTTGTTGGCGGCGGCGGCGATCGCCTTGGCGGTCATCAGTCCGACGATCAGTCCGCCGACCAGACCCGGCCCGGCCGTCGCGGCTATCGCATCGACCTGGTCGAGCGAAACATCCGAATCGGCAAGCGCTGCCTCGATGATCCCGTCCAACGCCTCGACATGAGCGCGCGCGGCGATCTCCGGCACGACGCCGCCAAAGGCGGCGTGCTCCTCGATCTGGCTCAAGACGACATTGGAGAGGATTTCGGGCGCGGAGCTGCCGTCCAGCGCCACAACGCTGGCCGCCGTCTCGTCGCAGCTCGTCTCAATGCCCAGAACGCGGATCAATTCGTCGCTGTCCATGAAGATTGTGTCATCGGTCATTCCCAATTAGGAAAAGGCCCGCAGACCTCGTATGCCGGGGGTTATCACGGACCGCGCGCCATGCAAACAACCTTGAAAATCGGAACACGCGGCAGCCCGCTGGCGCTGGCCCAGGCGCATGAGACGCGGGCGCGGCTCATGCAGGCGCACGGCCTTCCCGAACAGGCGTTCGAAGTGGTGCCGATCTCGACCAGCGGCGACCGCATCCAGGACCGGCCGCTGTCGGACGCGGGCGGCAAGGGCCTGTTCACCAAGGAGATCGAGGAAGCGCTGCTCGACGGCCGCATCGACATCGCCGTGCATTCCTCGAAGGACATGCCGACGGTGCTGCCCGCCGGGCTGGAGCTCTCCACCTTCCTGCCGCGCGAGGACGCGCGCGACGCCTTCATCGGCAAGACGGCGAAGCGGATCGCCGACCTGCCGCACGGCGCTACGGTCGGCTCGTCGTCGCTCCGGCGCCAGGCGCTGATCCGCCGGATGCGGCCGGACCTCGCCGTGGTGATCTTTCGCGGCAATGTGCAGACGAGACTGCGCAAGCTGGACGAGGGCGTCGCCGAAGGCACCATCCTCGCCTATGCCGGGCTGAAGCGGCTCGGGCTCGAAGGCGTCATCACCGACCTGATGCCGCTGGATGTCTTCCCGCCGGCGCCGGGGCAGGGCGCGATCGGCATCGAAAGCCGCATCGGCGACGGCACGGTAGAAAAATTGCTTGCGGCCATCCGCGATGTGCCGACCGGCCAGGCATTGGCCTGCGAGCGTGCGTTCCTCGCCGCGCTCGACGGCTCCTGCCGCACGCCGATCGCCGGCCATGCGACGATATCGGGCGAAAAACTGTCATTCGCCGGGCTGATCATCTCGCCCGACGGCACAGAGTCGCATGAGGTCCGGCTGGACGGTCCGGCCCGGGACGCGGCGGAGATCGGCGCTGAGGCCGCCCGGACGGTGCGCGCCAAGGCCGGCGCAAAATTCTTCGACGGCTGGGCCTGACATGCTCCGCGTCCTGGTGACGAGGCCGGAACCGGGCGCCTCGCGCACGGCCCGGCGGCTCGAAGCCCAGGGATTTCAGCCCATTCCGCTGCCCCTGACCGAAACGGCGGCGCTGCCGGTCGAGGCAAGTGTCTTCCCCGCGGCTGCCGCCGTCTGCGTCACCAGCGCCAATGCGGTCCGTCATGCGCCCAGGGAACTGGTCGCGGCGCTTGCCGCCTTGCCTTGCCATGCGGTCGGGAAAAGGACGGCCGAAGCCTGTCGCGCGGCTGGATTTACGTCCGTCTCAGAAGGTCCGGGCGACGCCGAGGCTCTGGCTGCCGCCATAGCCGGCGAGCTCGCAGGCAAGGAGATGGTCTACCTTTGCGGGCGCGTGCGCTTTCCAGTGTTCGAGGAACGGCTGACGGCAGCCGAAGTTCGTGTCCGGCCCGTCGAGACCTATGACACGGTCGAGCTGGACTACGACGATGATGACGTCATTGTCCGGTTGTCGGGCACGGCGGTCGAGGCGGTGCTGCTCTATTCGGCCAAGGCGGCTGCGGCGATGATTGGCCTCGCCAGCCGCCCAGCGCTGCGGCGTCTCTTTGAAAGGACGGAGTTTCTCACCCTTTCAGCCCGTGTCGCCAAGGCATTGGACGGGATCGGCGGGCAGAACGTCCGTATCGCCTCGCAACCCGACGAGGACGCGCTGCTGGCGCTTTTGTCGCCGCCGGGCTGAGCTCCGTCATCACACCGCCCCTTTTCACCGCTTGGTGATGTGCTAGAGCATCCCCTAGACCCTTTGAACCATCCTCAAGCCAATTCGCGGAGCCCAAGCATGGTCAAGACGCCTAAGGTGCGGCATTCGAAGAGCCGCCGCGAGCCGGTGACGATCGAGCTCGAGCCAGGCGCCGTCTCGCGAATCGCCGACGAGGATGCCGCCAAGACCGAGACCAGTACCGGGCAGACCAACGAGGCGAAGGCGGAGGAAGCCGCCGCCGCTTCTCGGCCGGAGGCTCCGGAAGAGCCGATCCATGCCGAGCAGGCCGATATCGAGCCGTGGGAGCACGCCGATTCGGCACAGACCGGGACTGGCGGGTCCGAAGCGAAGAGCAAGGACGAGGCGGAAGCGCCCTATCCGGGCGCTGAAGAGGCTCCGAAAAGCGAGCCAAAGGGCTTCGGCTACGATTTCGAGGATGCGTCCGGCGCCAGCGCTGCCGCAGCGGCGCCAAGGCCGAGCGCGGCAAGCAGCAACGATCGTATTGCGACGCCATCCGGGCGTGCCGGAGTGCGCACCATCGCCGCCGGTGTCATCGGCGGCGTGATCGCTCTTGCCGGCGCCGGTCTCCTGCAGGCGGTCGGCTTGCTTGGCTCCCCGGCCTCCGGTGGACCATCGCTCGATGGCGTCAACGGCGAGATCGCATCGCTCAAGGGTGAAATCGCGGCGCTGAAGCAAGCGGGCGACACCGGCGCTTCGGCCAAGGTGGACGGCCTCTCCTCGGCGCTCGACCAGGTGAAGTCCGATATCGCAGCGCTGAAGTCCTCGGCCGGACAGAGCGGCGATGGCACCGCGATCAAGGCGCTCAACGACAAGGTCGGCCAGATCGAGACGGCCGTCGCGGACCTGCAGAAGGCGGGTGGCGCGGCGCCCGTGGATCTTGGACCGCTCAACGAGAAACTCGCCGGGCTCGACGCGCTGGTCAAATCGGCCGGCGACGCGGCCAAGGCCGAGGACGGCCGGATCGCGGCGCTGGAACAGTCGGTGCAGCAGCTGTCCGGCAAGGTCGAGGCACAGGCCTCGCAGCCGAAGATCGCGCTGGCGATTGCCGCTTCGGCGCTGAAGGCGGCCCTCGATCGCGGCGCACCGTTCGCGACCGAGCTCGATACTTTCGCAGCGATCGCGCCGGACGCACCGGAGATCGCGGTGCTGCGTTCCTACGCCGGGAAGGGCGTGCCGACCCGCGCCACGATCGCCTCGGAGGTCGAGGCCGCCGCCAACGCCATGGTCGAGGCCGCGACGCCGGTCGACCAGAATGCCGGCTTCTTCCAGAGCCTGGTGTCGAGCGCCGAATCGCTGGTCAAGGTGCGGCCGGTTGGCACCGTCGGGGGCAAGGGTGCGCCGGAGACCGTGGCGCGCCTGGAGGTCGCGGTCAACCAGGGCGACTACGCCAAGGCGCTCGGCGAATACGACACGCTGCCCGACGCGGCGAAGTCGGCGGGCGCCGATTTTGCCGGCAAACTGAAAGCGCGGCTGGAGGTCGAGAAGCAGATCGACGCGCTCATCGCCGGCGCGACGAAGGCGTGAGGACCATCCGATGATCCGCATCCTCATCTTCCTCGCCGTCGTCTTCGCGCTCGGGCTGGGCTTCGCCTGGCTGGCCGACCGCCCCGGCGAGATGCTCGTCACCTTCAACGGCTACCAGTACCAGGTCACGCTGATGGTGGCGGCGGTGGCGATCGTCGCCGTGGTCGCAGCGGTGATGATCCTGTGGTGGCTGGTCAAGTCGCTGTGGAACAGCCCCTACACGATCTCGCGCTACTTCCGGGTGCGCCGCCGCGACCGCGGCTACCAGGCGCTGTCGACGGGCATGATCGCGGCCGGCGCCGGCGACGGCGCGCTGGCGCGCAAGAAGACCAAGGAAGCGGCCAAGCTGATCAGCTCCGACCAGGAGCCGCTGATCAACCTGCTCGACGCTCAGGCTTCGCTGCTGGAAGGCGACCATGAGGGCGCGCGGGAGAAGTTCGAGCGCATGCTCGACGATCCGGAGATGCGGCTGCTCGGTCTGCGCGGGCTCTATCTCGAAGCCGAGCGGCTGGGCGACCGCAATGCCGCCCGCCACTATGCCGGCCGAGCGGCGGCGGTGGCGCCGCAGCTTGCCTGGGCGGCGGAATCGACGCTGGAGGAACTGACCGAGCGCGGCGACTGGGACGGCGCGCTGAAGCTGGTCGAGGCGCAGAAATCGACGAGGCAGATCGAGCGCGATGCCGCCAACCGCCGCCGCGCCGTGCTGCTCACGGCCAAGGCGCAGTCGCTGGTCGACAGCGACCCGAACGCTGCCAGGACCGCGGCGCTCGAGGCCAACAAGCTGGCGCCCGATTTCGCGCCGGCGGCGGTCATCGCCGCCAATATGGTCTTCCGGCAAAACGACGTCCGCAAGGGTTCCAAAATCCTCGAGACCGCCTGGAGGGCCGAGCCGCATCCGGACATCGCCGAGCTCTACACCCATGCGAGGCCGGGCGATGCCGTGCTCGACCGCCTCAACCGGGCGAAGAAGCTGCAGGAGATGAAGAAGAACCACGCCGAATCGTCGATGGCCGTGGCGCGCGCCGCGCTCGACGCGCAGGATTTTGCCACCGCGCGGCGCGAGGCGGAGGCCGCGATCCGCATGGATCGCCGCGAGGGCGCCTATCTGTTTCTGGCCGACATCGAGGAGGCTGAAACCGGCGACCAGGGCAAGGTGCGGCAGCTGCTGTCGAAAGCCGTGCGCGCACCGCGCGATCCGGCCTGGGTCGCCGACGGCGTCGTCTCCGAACGCTGGGCGCCGGTGTCGCCGATCACCGGCAAGCTCGATGCCTTCGCCTGGCGCGCGCCGATGGAGCGGCTTGGCCAGCTGATCGACAGCGACGCGGACGTCGCGGCAGTGCCGGCAATTCCTGCGGCACCGTCCGCCGTACCGAGCGAGAAAGCGATTGAAATCGTCCCCGATCGCCCGACCGACAAGCCGGCGGTCTCGAGCGGTGGCGAGAAGGACGCTGCCGAGGCCGCGACCGATGCAGAAACCATCGGGCAGGCCAAGGAGTTGCAACGGTTGCCGGACGATCCGGGCGTCGCGCCGGAAGACGAGGCGGAAAAATCGCCGCGCCGGTTTCGTTTGTTTTGAGGCTTGTCTTGGCGGACAGGGAAAAAAAAGTGTCGATGTTCGAACGCGTATTGTCCTTCCTGAGGGATTTGCCGGCCGGCGAGGTCAAGCCGAGCGCCGACGATCCGCGCGTCGCGGCCTCGGCCCTGCTCTACCATGTGATGAACGCCGACGGCGTGCGCCAGGATGTCGAGTGGGAGCGCTTCAAGGAGATTCTCTCCGAGACCTATTCGATCAGCGGCGACGAGCTCGATGCGCTGGCGGCGGCCGGCGAGCGCGCCGACAACGAGGCGATCGACCTCTACGCCTTCACCAGCGTGCTCAAGCGCCATCTCGACGCCGAGGCGCGCAAGGCCTTCATCGGCCTGATGTGGGAGATCGTCTACGCCGATGGCGAGCTGCACGAGCTCGAGGACAACACCGTCTGGCGCGTCGCCGAACTGATCGGCGTCGAGCGGCATGACCGCATCGAGGCGCGCCGCAAGGCGGCGGCCGAGGCGCCCGGCGCGCGCGGAACGTCGAGCGACGAATAGAGGAAGCTTCTCCTTCCATGCCACCCAGACCGAGGCCGAGACCCAAGATTCTGATCGTGCTGCATCAGGAGACTTCGAGCCCCGGCCGCGTCGGCCATATGCTTCTGGAAGAAGGTTTCGATCTCGACATCCGCCGGCCGCCGCTCGGCGACGAATTGCCCTCAACGCTGGACGGCCATGCCGGCGCGGTGATCTTCGGCGGTCCGATGAGCGCCAACGACGAGGACGAATTCGTCCGCCGCGAGACCGACTGGCTGGAGATACCGCTCAAGGAAAACCGGCCGTTTCTCGGCATCTGCCTGGGCGCGCAGATGCTTGCCAATCATCTCGGCGGCAGGGTCGACGGCCATGACGAAGGACTGGTCGAGATCGGCTGGTATCCGCTCAAGGCAACCGAAGCCGGCAAGAAGCTGCTGCACTGGCCGGAGATGGTCTATCAGTTCCACCGCGAGGGCTTTTCGCTGCCGAAGGAGGCGACGCTGCTCGCGACCGCCGAAACCTATCCCAACCAGGCTTTCCGTTATGGCGAGAATGCCTGGGGCATCCAGTTCCATGGCGAGCTGACCAGGGTGATGATGCAGCGCTGGGTGGTGCGCGGCGCGCATCGCTTCGAATTGCCCGGCGCGCAGCCTGGCCGCGATCATCTCGGCGGCCGGCTGATCTGGGACATGCATTTGAAGCGCTGGCTTGGCGAATTTTTGGGCCTGATTTTTGGCAGGCCGGTGGTGGGGTAGGGCAAAAGCCAATTGCCCTGAGTGGCTGAGCTTGACCGGAGACGACTTGCGCCTGCCGAGGTGTGGACGACGGCTCTGCGCCTCATGTCGGTCGTTCAGGTGAACTTTGCCGCCCCCTCAGAGCGGACGTCGTGACACGCGCCAGCATTATAGGCTTGGGACGCGAAGGACCGCTTACAGTAGCTGAACGGCAGCTTGTCGAAGGCTCCGACCGATACCGGACCGTCGGTTGCCGGGCTCATCTCGTCCGTAGAGATCAGCTGCCGCGTCCTGAAAGCAGACATCGCAAGCGAGGACTCCGGAGGTCGCGGTTGCGCTACTCGGCAGCCGTCTCCGCTGGCGCCTCTGCCGGCCCCGAAGGCCCGGCCTCGGCATGCGGCTTGCGCCGTGAAAACAGCGACCTGAGCGTGACGTAGAACACCGGCGTCAGGAACAGGCCGACGAAGGTGACGCCGAGCATGCCGGAGAACACCGCGGTGCCGAGCGACTGGCGCATTTCTGCGCCCGGGCCTGTTGCGATCATCAGCGGCACGACGCCGAGGATGAACGAGAAGGCGGTCATCAGGATCGGCCGCAGCCTGAGGCGGCAGGCTTCGACGGCAGCCTCGGCGGCCGACAGGCCGCGTTCCTGCGCTTGCCGTGCGAATTCGACGATCAGGATCGCGTTCTTGGCGGCAAGCCCGATCAGTACGATGAGGCCGATCTGCACGAGGATGTTGTTGTCCAGCCCTCGGAAAGTCACGCCCAGCAACGCCGCGAGCACGCCGAGCGGCACCACCAGCACAATGGCGAACGGCAGCACCCAGCTTTCATATTGCGCCGCCAGCGCCAGGAACACGAACAGCACCGACAGTCCGAAGATATAGACAGCGGCATTGCCGGTGTTGCGCTCCTGATAGGCGAGCTCGGTCCATTCATAGGAGGTACCGGCCGGCAGCGTCTTTGCCGTGATCCCCTCCATCAATGCCAGCGCGTCGCCCGTGGAAACGCCGGGCGCGGCGTTGCCCTGCAACGGCACCGAGACGTACATGTTGTAGCGCTGGACCAGCGCCGGACCGGTGACATCGCGGATCTCGATCAACGTGCCGAGCGGAACCAGCGCGCCGGTCGCCGAGCGCACCTTCAGTTTCAAGATGTCGGCGCGATCGAGGCGGAACGCCTGATCGGCCTGCGCCCGCACCTGGTAGACGCGCCCGAAAGCGTTGAAGTCGTTGACATAGGCGGTGCCCAAATTGATCGACAGCGTCTCGAAGATGTTGGGGATCGGCACGTTCAGGATGCGCGCCTTGTCGCGATCGATCGCCAGGAAGAATTGCGGGCTCGAGGCGGAGAACGTGGTGAACACGCCCGTCAGCCCCGGCGTCTTGTTGGCTTTGCCGGCGATTTCGTAGGCAAGCGCCAAGATCTGCCGCATGTCGGCGCTGTTGCGCTCCTGGATTTGCAGCTTGAAACCGCCGGCATTGCCGACGCCGCGGACTGGCGGCGGTGGCAGTGCGATAATGAAGGCTTCCTTGATGCTTTGCAGGCTGCCGAACAGATTGCCGATGACCTTCGTCGCCGACTGGCCGGCCTTCAGCCGCTCGTCAAACGGCTTGAACCTGGCAAAGATCACGCCCGCGTTGCTGGCATTGGTGAAGGTCGCGCCGGAGAAGCCGGCGAAGGCGACTGCGTAGTCGACGCCAGGCGTTTTCTGGATGATCTGCGACGCCTGCTGGATGACCGCATCGGTTCTCGACAGCGAGGCGCCGTCCGGCAACTGGAGGACGACGATCGCATATCCCTGGTCGAGCGACGGAATGAAACCGCGCGGCACCGTCTGCACCATGTAGACGGTGGCGTAGATGAGGGCCGCGAAAACGGCCAGCATGGCGCCGATCGCTATCCGCGAACCGACCAGCACGCGGATGATGCTCGAATACCAATGCGCGACCCTGTCGAAGCCGCGATTGAAGCCGTCGGCGAGCGCCCGTCCGAACCGCGCCAGGAAAAAGCGCGGCGGCGCCGCCGCAGCGTGGTGCGGCTTGAACAGCAGTGCGGCCAGCGCCGGCGAAAGCGTCAGCGAATTGAATGCCGAGATCGCCGTTGACACAGCGATGGTGATCGCAAACTGCAGGTAGAACTGCCCAGAAATGCCGGGGATGAAGGCTGTCGGTACGAACACGGCTATCAGCACCAGCGAGATCGCGATGACCGCCGTTCCGACTTCGTCCATGGTTAGGTGCGACGCCGGATTGGGCGCCAGCCCACTAGCGATATTGCGCTCGACGTTCTCGACCACGACGATCGCATCGTCGACGACGATGCCGATCGCCAAAACGAGGCCGAACAGCGTCAGCATGTTGAGTGAGAAGCCGGCGGCGTAAAGCACCGCCAGCGCGCCGATCAGCGACACGGGGATCGCCACGATCGGCACGATTGCCATGCGCCACGATTGCAGGAAGACGATGATGACGATGATGACCAGCAGCATCGCCTCGAGGATCGTCTTGTAGACCTCGTGAATCGACTCGGCGACGAACTCGGTCGGATTGTAGACGATGTCGTAGCTCAACCCCTTCGGGAAGTCGCGGGAAAGCTCCTTCATCTTGTCCTGGATCTCCGCGGCTGCGGCGAGCGCATTGGTGCCCGGCCGCTGGAAGATGGCGAGCGCCACCGCCGGCTTGCCGTTGAGATAGGAGTTGGTGACGTAATCCTTGGCGCCGAGCTCGATGCGCGCCACGTCCTGCAGCGAGATCAGGCGGCCGTCGTCGGTCGATTTGACGATCACGTATCTGAAGTCGCGTGCGTCGTTGAAGCGGCCTTGCGTGGTGACCGTATACTGGAACGCAGTGCCGGTGCCGGTCGGCGGCGCGCCGATCGACCCGCCCGACACTTGGACGTTCTGGTCGCGCAGCGCCTGCACCACATCGCCCGAGGTCATCCCCAGGGCGGACAGTTTTTCCGGATCGAGCCAGATGCGCAGCGAATATTCGCGTTCGCCGAAGATGATGAGGTCGCCGACGCCGTCCAGTCTGAGCAGTATGTCGCGCACCCGCGAGCGGGCGTAGTTCGAGACGTAGAGCTGGTCGTAGGTATTGTCGGGCGACAGCATGTGCACGACCATCATCAGGTCGGGCGAGCTCTTGGTGGTGGTGATGCCGAGGCGGCGGACTTCTTCGGGCAGGCGCGGCTCGGCGACCGACACGCGGTTCTGCACCAGCACCTGCGCCTGGTCGAGATCGGTGCCCAGCTTGAAAGTGATGGTCAGCGCCATCGCCCCGTCGCCCGACGAATAGGACGACATGTAGAGCATGCCCTCGACGCCATTTATCTCCTGCTCGATCGGCGTTGCCACCGTCGCCGCGACCGTCTCGGCGTCGGCGCCCGGATACTGCGCGCGAACAACGATGGTCGGCGGCGCGATCTCGGGATATTGCGCGACCGGCAGCTGGGTATAAGCAATCCCGCCGAGGATCAGCAGGACGATCGAAACGACCGATGCGAAGATTGGGCGGTCGACGAAGAAATGTGCGAACCTCATTGCTGCAACCCGGCGGTCTCGGTCTTGGGCGGCAACGTCACCATCTCCACCTTCACCTTGGTGCCAGGCCTGGCGTGCATCAGCCCGTTGACGATGATTGTCTCGGCGCCGGTCAGGCCCGAGCGGATCACCCGATAGCCATCGAGAAGCGGTCCGGTGCGCACGGGCTTCGCCGACACCATTCCGGCCTCGTCCACCAGCAACACGATGCGCCGATCCTGATCGGCGCCGATCGCCTCGTCAGGCACCAGCACGCCGCTATGCGGCAGCGACCCCGGCACGTTGATGCGCCCGAACATGCCTGGCTGGAGAATGCCGTCGGGGTTGGCAAACCTCGCACGCACCCGCATGGTGCCGGTCGCGTTGTCGATCCGGTTCTCGGCAAAATCGAGCTTGCCCTTGAATACCGCCTGCTCGCGGTCGGCGACATGAACCTCCACATCGAGCCCGCCGCCGCCTTCCTGCATGCTGCCGCCACGCGCCTTCGCGTCGCGGGCGTAGCTGAAATACAGGCGCTCATCGACGTCGAAATAGAAGTCGATCGGATCGCGCGTGACGATGGTCGTCAGCAAGGTGGAATCCGGCTGCACGAGGTTGCCGACCGACACCAGCCGGCGGTCAATGCGTCCCGACAAGGGCGCCTTGATCTCGGTGAATTCCATGTTCAGGCTGGCCGTCGTCAGCGCAGCCGTCGCGCCCTGCATCTGCGCCTGCGCCGAAAGGTATTCCCGCCGGCGGTCGTCGACCGTGGCGGGCGAGATGTTGCCGGTCCTGGCAAGTTCGTTGGCGCGATCCAGCTGCATCTTGGAGAATTCGAGCAGGCTCTTGGCGACGTCCACTTGCGATTTGGCGGCATCATAAGCCGCCTGGTACGGACGCTGGTCGATGGTGAAGAGCAGGTCGCCCTTGTTGACCAGTGCGCCGTCCTGGAAGCTGACCTTGTCCAGATAGCCGCTGACGCGCGAACGGATGGCGACCTGGTCGACGGCTTCGAAGCGCCCGACGAACTCGTCGTCTTCGACGATTTCACGCACCACCGGCTTGGCCGCTGTCACCACGGGTAGCTGCTGGTCCTGCGCAAACGCAATGCTGCTGAAAGCCGTGCCGAGCAGGAATGCCGCCGACACGGCGGCGCGGGCAAGCCAACCGGGCGATCGACGGGGTCGCCCGGCCGCGTCGCGATGCAATTGCCCATTCCCTGGGGTGTCCATTTGCGTCCCCACTCGCTGGACCCGGAGGTCGGTTGATCCGCTTCTACGCTAAGGCTTGTCGTCGAGATCAGAGCACTGCAGTGTTGTGCATGGCAACATGATCATTTTCCATGTGGGCTGAAATGTCCACCCTGTGGCTGCCCCGCCACCCGTCCTTGTTGCCGCCAAGATGGGGCGCCAACGGAATGGCACCTTTCTGGCCAGTTCGTCCCAGAACCGGACCGCCCGCTTCCGGCCTCATATCAGCGTCGAATCCTGCGGCTTGGATCGGGCGCCCAATCAATTCCGGCTGTTGAGATGCCTCACCTGCCGCAGCGCCGGGAACAGATAGGCCCACAGCCCAGCAACCGCGACGGCGCCGATGCCGCCGACCACCACGGCGGGAACCGTGCCGATCAAGGCCGCCATGGTGCCGGCGCGGAACTCGCCGACCTCGTTGGAGGCGCCGACGAAGACCTGGTTGACGGCGTTGACGCGGCCGCGCACCTCGTCCGGCGTCCAGAGCTGGATCAGCGTCTCGCGGATATAGACGCTGAACATGTCGGTGGCGCCGAGCAGGGCGAGCGCCGCGATCGACAGCCAGGTGATGGTCGAAACGCCGAACAGCACCGTGAAGGCACCGAACAGGGCGACGAAGCCCAGCATGACCTTGCCGGCATGGTCGCGGATCGGGTGGCCGGCGAGCCAGACCGCCACGGCGATGGCGCCGATGCCGGGCGCCGAGCGTAAGAGGCCGAGGCCCCAAGGGCCAAGCTCCAGTATGTCGCGCGCATAGACCGGCAGCAGCGCCGAGGCGCCGGACAGAAGCACGGCGAAAAGGTCGAGCGAGATGGCGCCGAGCACGATCTTCTCGCTCCAGATATAGCCGAATCCGGCAAACAGCGTCTGCATCGTCGGCTTGTCGGTGGCGGTCTGCTGGGCGGGCTTGGGAATGGTGAAGACGAGAAGCGCGGCGACGAGCATCAGGATCGCCGCGGTGGCGTAGGCCACCTCCGCCGAAAGGCCGTAGAGCAGGCCGCCGGCGACCGGGCCGACGATGGTCGCCGTCTGCCAGGCGGACGAGTTCCAGGCGATCGCATTGGCGAAATGCTCAGGCGGCACGAGATTGGCGACCAGCGAGGACGATGCCGGCCCGTAGAAGGCGCGGGCGATGCCGAACAGGGCGAGCACGATGAAGATCGGCAGCGGGCTGCCAAGGCCGTGCAGCGTCAACAACAGGAGCATGAGCGCGCAGCCGGCTTCGACGAGCGACGACAATGTCATGATCAGGCGGCGGCCGAAGCGGTCCGCGACGACGCCGGTGACGAGCACCAGCAGCAACGAAGGCAGGAACTGGACGATGCCGACGATGCCGAGATCGAAGGGATTGCGCGTCAGGTCATAGATCTGCCAGCCGACGGCGACAGAGACGATCTGGGTGGCGAAAGTGGTGAGGAAGCGCGCCGTCCAGTAGCTGAGGTACGGTCGGTGCCGGAAAGCAGCGTAGCGCTGTTCGGGTGAAGTTGCTTCGATGGTCATGATTCAAGGGCCCCGTTGCGGCATTGGCCGGCGGGGCACTTCCACGGCGGGCGCTGGTCCGGCCGGAGACCCTTAACCCAGTTCGTCCCGTTGCGCGCGCAAAAAATCCGCGCCGGATGAAGGAATCCGGAATTTTCATTCGCCATGGAACGAGGATTAACCTCTCAATGCGGCTGAAATGGCCTTGAGCCCGCCGCGCAGCTCCGCTTCCTTCGGCCAGCCGAAGCCGACGCGGAAGAAGCGCTTCGGCATTTCGAACCAGTGGCCGGGGCCGACATAGGTACCGTGATCCTCGAGGAGCCTGGCGTAGAAGCGGTCGAGGTCGAAGCCGGCGTCGACGTTCAGCCGCGGGAAGCCGACGACACCGCCTTTCGGCCGCACCCAGTCGACCAGCGGCTCGCCGTCGATCCAGGCCTGGACGATGTCGCGCCGTTTCGCCATGTCGGGCAGCAGCGACTTGAGGAAGGCGTCGCGGCGTTCCAGCATGGCGCGTGCGATCGCCTCGTCGATGACGCTGCCGCAGATGCCGATCTGCTCCTTGGCGGCGAGGAAAGTCTCCTGCAGCGCCTTGTCCCTGGTGACCAGCCAGCCGATGCGGATGCCTGGGATGCCGAAGGCCTTGGACAGGGAGGAGACGCCGATGGCGGCGGGACTGAGCGATGCCGCCGAGGGCAGCCGCTCGCCATAGGAAAGGTCGCGATAGGTCTCGTCGACCAGCAGCCGGCAGCGCCGGCTTTCGGCAAGCGCGATCAGCGCGTCGAGATCGGCGCGGCTCATCATCGTGCCGGTCGGGTTGTGCGGGCAGGTGACGCTGATCAGCCTGGTGTTCGGCCGCACGGCTGCCGCGACACGTTCGACGTCGATCGCGAAACCGCTGTCGAAATCGAGATCGACATAGCCGATGGCGCAGCCGATCGCCTTGGGCGTCTCTATGTTGGTGGCGTAGTTCGGCCGCACGACGACGAGATGGTCGTCGGCCGAAAGCAGCGAGGTGGCGATGATGAACAGCGCGCCGGCGGCGCCCGCGGTCACCAGCACGTCGTCAGGGGACAGCCCTTCGTCCTGGCCGGCTATCAGCGCGCGCAGTTCCTTGTCGCCGCGATGCTCGCCGTAGAACAGGGTGAGATCGGGCAGCGACAGCCCGATGTCGGAGAACTTCCGGTCGGCGATCGAGCTTTCGGAAAGATTGTAGCGGATCCGGTCGTAGCCGTATTCCTCCGGCGCTTCCTTCTCGATCACCATCCTTGCGTAGTTCATGGCCTGCTCCCCCAAATGTTCGGCCTATCCAAGCCATAAAAGTGAGAAGCCTGCCAAGGCGGATTCGCCGGCAGGCTTCTCAACCATTCGTTTCAGGCAATCCCTGGGCGGAAGGCTACGGCGAAAGCGCCGAGCCCAACCGTTACGCACTTTTCCTGGAATTGCGCCGACGCAGCGGCGGAGGCAGGTTCTGCCTCAGGCGGTGGCTTTCGCCCTTCTTCCCCTGGCAGGCCTGGCGGGCGCCGCTTCCGCCTTGCGGCCGAGACCGATCGACTTGGCGAGCTCCGAGCGCGAGGCCGCATAGTTGGGGGCGACCATCGGGTAGTCTGCCGGCAACCCCCATTTGGTGCGGTAGGCTTCCGGCGTCAGCCCGAAATGAACGCCGATGTGGCGTTTCAGCGATTTGAACTTCTTCCCGTCCTCGAGGCAGATGATGTAGTCGGGTGTCACCGAGCGGCGGGGATTGACCGCGGGGGTGGGCGGCGGCGCGGCCGGTGCCTGCGGCTGAGCAAGTCCGCCGATCGAGGCGGCGACGCTGGCAATGAGCTCGCTCAGACCTGCTACGGGCAGGCTGTTCTTCGCGACATAGGCCGATACAATATGAGCGGTCAGCTCGAGCAGGTCGGCCGCCTTCGGTGTGTTGGTGTCCTCGTCCACGTCATTCCTCCGTCTATGCCGCATGGTTCCGAAAATCAGGATATATATCGAGGCGTTGCCGCATCCCTTTTCCGCGTCCAGGCGACGCGATATGCGGCAGGCCGGCGAATTCCTAGTCGGCAAATCTGACCAGCGCAACGATCAGTCGCGCGGTTACACGTTATTTTGAACAACTATACTGGAATGAAATAATATCAGACGATCAGCGCCTTGTCGCGCCATAGTCGAAATCCGCCTTCGAAGGCGCGGGTGTTGTCGCCACGCCTGGATTTTTCCGGCAATTCATCGAGTTTTTCGACGTTGCCGCCGCCGATAACCACATAGTCGGGCTGCAAGGCGGCACGAAGCCTGTTTACGACGTCGAAAACGTATTTGCGCCATTTTTTCTTGCCGTGCTTCACCAGTCCGCGTTCGCCGACATAGTCCTCGAAGCTGCAACCTTTCTTGTAGGGAAGATGGGCAAGCTCCATCGGCTGGCCGACATGGTCGAGGATCATTGCCGCGCCCAGACCCGTGCCCAGGCCAAGGAACAGCATGCGGCCGCCCTCGTAACTGCCGATCGCCTGCAGCAGCGCGTCATTGACGACCTTGACCGGCTTGCCGAAAGCGGCGGCGAAATCGTAGCCGTTCCAGCCCTTGCCGAGATTGAAGGGATCGAGCGAAGGCTTGTTGTCCTTGACCGGGCCGGGATAGCCCATCGAAATGACGTCGTAGTCCAGCCCCTCGGCCAATTTCTTCACCGACGCGACGACCTGCTCGGGCGTCAGGCCGGGCCCTGACTCGGTGCGGCGCACCTCGCCGCCGGCGCTGGTGAGGATCTTCACGCGAGAGCCGCCGACGTCGATGGTGAGCACGATCTGCTCGCTTGCTGCCGCGGCCGGTTTTGTTGCTTTCGCCATCCGTTGCCTCCGAATTATTTCGTCGGGTTGATCCAGCCATTGGGTGGGCCGAAGCCGTTCATGGCGTCAGCCGGTCCCCAGCTCTTCGGCTCGTAGATTTGCGGCGGCGTGGTGTCGCCAAGCACGGGGCCGACGATGCGCCAGGCGAGTTCGGCCGCGTCCTGGCGCGTGAAGAGCTGGCCGTTGCCGTTCATCGCGTCGCCGATCAGCCGCTCGTAGGGTGGCATGTCGCCCTTGGTGTCGTCGAGCGCGGTGAGCTCGACCTGCTCGCCGACCATGTCGTCGCCGGCGATCTTGCGCTGCGCGCCGATCGAGATCGCCACCTGCGGGTCAATGCGGAAACGGACATAGTTGGCATCGCCCGGCTTGATCGGGTCGAAGACGTCGAGCGGCGGCCGCTTCATCCGCACGATCACTTCGGTGGCGTGCACCGGCATGTTCTTTCCGGCGCGAATGAAGAAGGGAACGTCCCGCCAGCGCCAGGTGTCGACGAAGAAACGTACCGCGGCGAAGGTCTCGACCGGGGAGTTCGGCCGCACGCCGGGCTCGGCCAGATAGCCGTCGAACTGACCGCGCACGACATCGTCCTTGGTCAACGTGCGGATGGCGCGGAGCACCTGCACCTTCTCGTCGATCAGGTCGTCGGCCGAGCGGCCGACTGGCGGCTCCATGGCTAAAAGCAAAAGGATGTTGAGCAGATGGTTCTCGATGACGTCGCGGATGCAGCCGACATCGTCATAGAACTTGCCGCGGCCTTCGATGCCGAAATCCTCGGCCATAGTGATCTGCACGCTCTCGACGAAATTGCGGTTCCAGATCGGCTCGAGGAAGGAATTGGCGAAGCGGAAATAGAGCAGGTTCTGGATCGCTTCCTTGCCGAGGTAATGGTCGATGCGGAAGATCGACTGCTCGTCGAACACCAGATGCAGCACGCGGTTCAGCCAGCGCGCCGACTGCAGATCGTGGCCGAACGGCTTTTCCACCATCAGCCGCGCGCCGCGCGCGGTGCCGGACTGCTCCAGCCCCTGGACGACGGTCTCGAACATGGTCGGAGGGACGGCCATGTAGTGCAGCGGATGCTGCGCAGCGCCGAGCGCGGTCTTCAATCTCTCGAAGGTGGCCGGGTCTCGATAGTCGCCGCTGACATAGCGCAGCAGCGAGGCGAGCTTGCCGAACACCTTGTCGTCGACGGCGCCCAGCGTATTGACGATGCCGTCGCGGGCACGGTCCACCAGCTTGCCAACGTCCCAGGGGTCGAAGGCGACGCCGATCACCGGCTCGGCCAACGTCCCCTTGGCGACCATATGGTACAGCGCCGGAAATATCTTCTTGTGCGCAAGGTCGCCGGTCGCCCCGAAAAGCACCAGCGTGTCGGACCTCTCCTGGCTCATGCCGCCTCTCCCCTCACGCGCCGGTCTTCGGCTTCTCGACATGGCCGCCGAAGGCATAGCGCATGGCGGACAAAAGCTTGTCGGCAAAAGCGGATTCACCCTGCGAGGAGAAGCGGTCGAACAGCGCCGAGGAGAGCACCGGCGCCGGAACGCCGGTGTCGATCGCCGCCTTGAGCGTCCAGCGGCCCTCGCCGGAATCGGAGACGCGACCGCCGTATTGGGCGAGCGTCGGATCGTTCTTCAGCGCGCCGGCGGTGAGATCGAGCAGCCAGGAGCCGATGACGCTGCCATGCCGCCAGACCTCGGCCACGGCGGGCAGATCGATGTCGAATTGGTAATATTGCGGATTTTCGAGCGGGCTGGTTTCCGCGTCCGCCGTCCGGTCGCGTTTGCCGGCGTTGGCCGATTTCAGGATGTTGATGCCTTCGGCATAGGCGGCCATGACGCCGTATTCGATGCCGTTGTGCACCATCTTGACGAAATGGCCGGCGCCGCTCGGCCCGCAATGCAGATAGCCGTAAGGCGCCGTTCCGGCGTCCTTCGGCGGGTTGGAGCCCGGGTCGGCGCCCGGCGCCAGCGTGGCGAAGACCGTATCGAGGTGCTGCACCGCTTCATCAGGCCCGCCGATCATCAGGCAGTAGCCGCGTTCCAGCCCCCAGACGCCGCCGCTGGTGCCGACATCGACGAAGCTGATGCCTTTGGTGGCAAGCTTCGCGGCCTGGTCGACGGCGTCATGATAATAGGAATTGCCGCCATCGATGATGATGTCGCCAGGCTCCATGAGCGCCGCCACCTGGTCGACGATCCTGCCGGTGATCGCGGCCGGCAGCATCAGCCAGGCGCAGCGCGGCTTGGCAAGCTTGGCGACGAACTCCTCCAGCGAGGCGGCGCCGATGGCGCCGTCCTTGACCATGCCGGCGACGCTTGCCGAGTTGATGTCGTAGACGACGCATTCGTGGCCGTCGCGCATCAGGCGCCGCACCATGTTGGCGCCCATCCTGCCCAGTCCCATCATTCCGATCTGCATGGTGTCATCCTAATAGCTTGAGGAAAGAATCTTACTGGCTCTGTTCGTTTTGATCATGGTCTCGGTCCGAAAACCGGTTCCCACTTTTCGGGACCATGATCTAGTCCGAAAGATCGATGCCGACGGTGAAGTCGACATTCTCCCAGCGGCTGGCTTCGGGCCAGAAAAAAGTGAAGACGATCGTCGATCCCGCCTGTAAACCGGCGACGGCCAGGTCGACCAGATGGACGCCGAAGGCGTTTTCGGCCGTCTTGTCGTCATGCACCGTCAGCCATTTGTCGCTGCTCCAGTGGACCACGCCGCGGGCGGCGAGCTCAACGCGCAGCACCTTGCCGGCGGGGATGGAGCGGATCTTGTTGTTGAAGCGCCAGATCCTGAAGGGCGACACTGTCTTGCCCTTGATGTAGCGCTCGACGCCTTGCGGCGGCAGGTCGAAGACCGCGCCGTCACGCAGCGAGCGCAACAGCTTGATGTGCTCGGCATGCGCCCAGACCAGCGGCATGGCGCTGCCGGAAGGCGCGCCGAGCCGCAATTCGCGCTCCGCTATGTCGGGTTTGTCCCAGACCTGCTCCGGCAGAAGGCCGCCCACACCCGCCGAGCGCTCGAAGGTATCGAGCAGTTCGGCCGCCTTGTCGGCCCGCCCCGCGGCCAGCTCGTAATGGGCGCGTTCGCCCGTGAGCAGCGGCCATGGCCGGCCTTGGCCGGTGCCGTCGAAAGGCCAGCCGTCCTCGTGCTCGCCATAGCCGTCGCCGGTGTAGCGGTACCAGAGCGGACCTTGCGGCAAAGCGCAGCGCAGCGTGGCGTCGATTGCCCTGACGGTGCTCAAGATGCGCGGATCGTCGGCGGCTCTCAGGCCGAAGCGAACCAGCGCCAGCGCGTCGGGGCTTATGACGGCTTCGGCCGGCCTGTCGCCGTCGCCGGGCGGCCGGTTCTTGATCGGCACGAAGCCGTCCTTGGGCGAAGCGGCGCCGGCAGCGTCGGGCGGCGCGATGCGGACATAGTAGCCATCGATGCGTTCCCTGGCGCAGAGCTCGGTGCCGGTGACATAGGTCCAGCGCTCGATCTCCCCGTTCCAGCAGTCGGCGGTCTCGCGGAGATAGTTTGCCGGCTCATTTTTATCGCAAGCGTCGAGCATGTCGGCCGCCGCGAGCAGCGCCGCGATCTCGACGGCCAACGTGAACGGGCTGTAGCCGGCGTCCTCTTCCCAGCGGTCCTCGCCGGTGACCGGGCCGTTGCGCACGACATAGGAGGCAGCGCTTTCGATCATGGCCAGGAACTCGCGGAGCTTCGCGCGCGGCAGATGGCCAGCACGGCGAAGGGCATCGGCGAGCAGCAGCGGAAATGCGCATTCATCCATCTGGATGCCTGGCCAATAGGGCGTTCCGCTCGACCAGCAATTTTGCGGCCAATGACCGTCCGGCTGCTGGATCGAGCGGAGATAGGTCAGGATCTCGAGCGCCTGCCTGGCGTCACCGGCGGCGAGGAAGCCGCCCGCCGTCTCGACAAGGTCGCGCGGCCAGACCAGATGATAGCCGCCGAGATCGTCGTCGCCCTTGTTGAACCCCCAGGGGATCGAAAGGCTGGCGACGGCCGCTCCGGGCCTGGCGATCGACAGATGCGAGGCGAGCACCGCGGCGCCGACACGGTAGCTGTTGAGGCCGGAGGCGGCCTGCCGGTCGAGCTTTTCCAAGCCGGCCTGGAATTTCCGCCAGTTGGCGGCATAGGTTTCCGCGGCAGCCTCGAAGCCGTCCTCCAAACTTGCCAGCGCGATCTCCGCCGCCTCTTCCGGCCAGGCGCCGAAGCCAAGCGCCAGCAAGGCCGTGCCGGTGCCTGCCGAGAAGCCGATCTCGCCGGTCAGCGCCACATTGCCGTCCTCCGCCCGCTGGCAGGCCGGGTCGAGCGCGCCGCCGCTGCGGAGCTGCTGCCAGCCGTCGGAGACGCCGACATAACCGGCCGAGCAGGCGCCCCAGGGCAGCGAGGCGGCAAGCGCGACCGAAACGCCGCGACCTGACGCAAACAGAATGCGCTCTCCCTTATGCTCGCCGACCCAGGCCGTGTTGCCCATGCCGGCATTGACGAGGTGCGGCGCGAGCAGCGCGTAGACGCGGTAGTCCGAAGCCGAGCCTTTGAGCGCCGCGAAGGTGATTTCCTGCAGCAGGACGGGGCGTTTCGGATCCGTAACGATGCGCTTTTCCAGCCGGTAGGAACCATCGACCGCCGTGTTGGCCAGGCGGTAGGCCGGCACGCCGCTCTCGAAGGGCTCGACCACGTGCAGCGTATCGCGCTTCTCTTCCGAGAAGGAGCCGCCAGGACCGGTGACCATCAGCCCCATGTCGCGCGTGCAGGTGCTGTCGAGGCGCGGGTAATAGATCTCGTTCAATATGTGGCTGATGGTGAACCAGAGCGGGCTTCTCGCCGAAAGCGCTGTGCCGACGCCGCTCTTGGCGCTTGACGTCCAGCGCGCGGGTATCCCTGGGGCGCCCTGAGCAACGGTCGGCGTCACTGCCATCAACTGGCCTCCTGCCATCGTTCCTAGACCAGGAGCCGGCGGCTTTTCAATCGTCGCACCTGAAGTTGATCTCCCCACCGTCGCGTCAGCCGTCGTTGACAGGGGCACCGTCAAGCGCTCACTATTTTGCAAGCAGGGAGGAATGCGCGAAACAAGGCTTGCAGCCGCGCCGTATCGGCATGGCGTGCCTTTCCGCGGCATTCATCCGGCGGCAAGGGAGGAGACATGTCGGAGGTATCTCCCCAGCTGATCGACCGGCTGCTCGCGATCTCGCGGGCTTTGGCCGGCCATATCGATCCGGGCTCGGCGTTCCGGGCGACGGCGATCGAAATCGGCACGCTCATCCCGCACGACCATATCGATCTGGCGGTGCTGTCGCTGGATGGGCGCATGCATGCCTGCTACGAGGCCGGTTTCCATACCAGCTGGAGCGATCTGGCGCAGCATCCGGTCGAGGGCAGCCCGATCCGTCGCGTGCTGCGGGGCGAGACGCCTTATCTGTTGTCCGACAATGCGCTTGTCGACGACCGCTTCCACTTCGAGGGCGCCTTCGACGGGCCGATCTTCGCCGCCAAGCTGCGCAGCCGCATCATCGTGCCGCTCAGGGCACGCGGCAGCGTGGTCGGCGCGCTCAATATCAGCCGGCACGAGGCCGGCTGCTACACGCAGGCGGACGTCGACGTCGCCCAGCAATGCGCCGATCTCATCGCGCCCTATATCTTCGCGCTGATCCAGACCGAGGAAGCGCGCCGCGCCATGCTCGCCGAAAGCGAGGCGCGCAACCGGGCGGAGCTGCTCAGGGTCGGCGCCTCGCAACTGACCGCCGGCATGGAGCGCGAGCGCCGCCGCATGGCCATGGACCTGCACGACCAGACGCTCGCCGACCTCGCCCGCATCGCGCGCCAGGTCTCGGCCTTCCGCAGCCGCGGTGTGGCGCGCACGGCCCAGCTTGCCGATCTCGAGCAGGAGGTCGCGGGCTGCCTGGCGGAGCTGCGCCATATCGTCGACGACATGCGGCCGAGCGTGCTCGAACTGTTCGGCCTGCGCGACGCGGTCGAGGCGCATCTCAACCGCAGCGTCGCCAGGGCCAAGCCGCCAATCGCGGTGCGCATCGCCGACACCAGCGACGGCAGCGCCGACGGCCTGTCGGAAACGCTGCGGACGGCGCTCTATCGGATCGTGCAGGAAGCCATCAACAACGCGGTGCGCCATGCCGGACCGAGCCGCATCGAGGTGCAGCTGGCTTCGACGGCAACCACGTTCAGCGTGACCGTCACCGATGACGGGCATGGCTGCGGCGCGGTCGATCCTGCCGCCCAAGGCGGCATCGGCCACATGCATACGCGGGCGGCACTTGTCGGGGCGCGGTTGCGTTTCGAGCCGGCCAGCCGCAAGGGCGGCACGCGGGTCGTCATCGAGATCGACCGCGAGACCGCGGTGAGCAAGGTTTCGGCGCGCGGCGCCGCGGCGAACCAGGGTAAGCCGGTGGCGGAGGCGTTCTGATGTTGGTGATGATCGCGGAAAACGACGGCCTGCACCGCACCTTCGCGCGGCGCACCGTCGAGCAATTGTGGCCGGGCGACGTCGAGGTGATCGAGGCCGGCGACGGCGAGGACGCCATCAACCTGGCGGCCGAGCGGCAGCCGCCGCATGTCGTGCTCGACCTGCAGCTGCCCAAGGCGACAGGCATCGAGGTGGCTCGTGCCATCTGGAGCCGGCGCGCCGGCACGCATATCCTGTTCTGGTCGAATTTCGCCGACGAGGCCTATGTGCGGGGCGTGGCGCGCATCGTGCCGCCGGGATCGGTCTATGGCTATGTGCTGAAATCGGCTACCGAAGAAGGCATGCGCTCGGCGCTGCGCGGCGTGTTTCGAGAGGGACACTGCATCATCGACCGCGAGATCCGCGGCATCCAGCATCGCGTCCAGGACCGGTTCGAAGGTATCACCGACGGCGAGTATGAAAGCCTGATCGACATCGCGCTCGGCCTCACCGACCGGGCGATCGCGGCCCGGCGCGGGCTGTCGATCCGCGGCGCGCAGAGCCGTATCAAGCATGTCTACGACAAGCTCGGCATCGTGCCGCCGGAGGAGGGCGCGGGCGAAGCGTCGGTCTTCAATTCGCGCACCCGCGCGATCTATCTCGCCATGGCGCGCGGCCTGATCAACATCGACGCGCTGCGGCGCGAACAGGAGCAGCTCGACGCTTGGCTCGCGCAGGCGACGCCGCTGCAGGATCACTGATCGCGCCGAGTCCGGAAAACGCCCGAAGCGACCGACTGTGCAAAACCACAGTCGGCGATGCGCTTAGACCGCTATCGCCTCGCTCATGTCCCGACTAGGCTTTTGTCTGACAAGAAGAAAATATCGGGCAAACAAAATCCCGGGGAAGCGCCATGCCGTTCGTCAGCATACGGATACTTGAGGGTCATTCGCAAAAGCGCAAGAACGAGATCTCGCGCCGCGTCACCGAAGCGATCAGCGAGGTCGCCGAGCTGCCCAAGGAAGCGATCTGGGTGGTGATCGAGGATGTGCCGGGCAGCGACTGGTTCGTCGCCGGCAAGCCGGTGCGGGAACCCAAGAGCCCGTGATGTCGATCCAGGCGCGCGCCCGCCATTCCGGCTTTGACGACGTCGTCGGCAACGCGGCGATGGAGCGGCTGGCTACCGGATACGGCTTCATCGAGGGGCCGGTGTGGCATCCCTACGAGAAATGGCTGGTCTTTTCCGACATTCCGCAAAGCCGCATGTATCGCCTCGGCACGTCGGGCGAGATCGAGCTGTTCCGCAATCCGAGCCACATGGGCAACGGCAACACGCTCGACCGGCAGGGACGGCTGGTGACCTGCGAGCACGCGACCAGCCGTGTCACCCGCGCCGAACCGAACGGCGCGACGACGGTGCTCGCCACCCATTACCTGGACAAGCAGCTCAACAGCCCGAACGACATTGTGGTGGCCACTGGGGGATCGATCTATTTCACCGATCCGACTTACGGCCGGGCGGAGTTCTATGGCGTGCCGAGACCGCAGGATTTGGCCCACCAGGGTGTCTACCGCATCGACGGCGACGGCGCGCGTCTGACGCTGCTGGCCGACGATTTCGCGCAGCCTAACGGCCTCTGCTTCTCGCTCGATGAATCGCGGCTCTTCGTCAACGATACCGAGCGCGGCCACATCAGGGTGTTCGGCGTGGAA
Organism: Mesorhizobium sp. WSM4904; assembly: GCF_029674545.1. NCBI lineage: Bacteria > Pseudomonadati > Pseudomonadota > Alphaproteobacteria > Hyphomicrobiales > Phyllobacteriaceae > Mesorhizobium > Mesorhizobium sp. WSM4904. Next base: position 1,066,764 of record NZ_CP121354.1, read on the forward strand.
GCCAATGGCGACCTCAATGGCGGCGCGGTGTGGGCGGTGACGGAAGGGGACGGGCCGGGCGCGCCGGACGGGATGAAGATCGACAGCCGGGGCAATCTCTATTGCACCGGCCCCGGCGGCATCCATGTCTTCGATGCGTCCGGCGATCTTCTCGGCGTCATTCCAACGCCTGAAGACTGTGCGAACTTCACCTTCGGTGACGACGACCTGAGGAGCCTCTACATCACCGCTTCGACGTCGCTCTACCGGCTGAGGGTGCGCGTGCCGGGACTGAGGCTTTTTTGAGCGTGAGCGCTCGGATCGGATTGGAGTGAAGCCGGCCGCAAGGCCGACGGAAAGTGCAGCAGTCAACACATCTGGGAGGATGATGACATGAAGAAACTACTGGTCCTGAGCGCCCTTGCAGCCATGCTCGCCTCGGGCACGGCGCTTGCCGACACGAGCGGCAAGAAGATCGCCTTCTCCAACAATTACGCCGGCAATTCGTGGCGCCAGGCGATGCTCGACAGCTACGGCATCGTCACCAAGAAGGCGGTCGACGACAAGGTGGTGGCGGCGGCGGACGTCTTCACCACCGCCGACAAGGAGGTGCCGACCCAGGCCGCTCAGGTGCAGAACCTGATCCTGCAGGGCTATGACGCCATCGTCATCAACGCCGCTTCGCCCGATGCGCTCAACGGCGCCATCAAGCAGGCCTGCGACGCCGGCATCATCGTCGTCTCCTTCGACGGCATCGTCACCGAGCCCTGCGCCTACCGCGTCGTCGTCGACTTCAAGGACATGGGCAAGCAGGAAGTCGAGCAGATGGCAAAGTTCCAGCCCAAGGGCGGCAATCTGCTGGAGATCCGCGGCCTGGCCGGCACCTCGATCGACGATGCCATCCATGCGGGCATCCTCGAAGGCGTCGCCGCCCATCCCGAGTTCAAGATCGTCGGCTCGGTCACCGGCGACTGGGACCAGACCACGGCGCAGAAGGCGGTGGCGACCATCCTGCCGTCGCTCCCTGACGTCGTCGGCATCGTCGACCAGGGCGGCGACGGTTACGGCGCGGCGCAAGCCTTCGCCGCCGCCAACAAGCCGCGCCCGACCATCATCATGGGCAACCGCCAGGACGAGCTGAAATGGTGGAAGGAGCAGAAGGAGAAGGACGGCTACAAGACCTGGTCGGCCTCGATCGCGCCCGGCGTGTCGACGCTCGCCTTCTGGGTGGCGCAGCAGGTGCTCGACGGACGCAAGGACATTCCGCACGATCTCCTGGTGCCCTATCTCGCCTTCACCCAGGACGATTTCGAGGCCGCACTGCCGAAGATCAAGGAAGGCGGCGTCGCCACCCACGAATACACGCAGGAAGAAGCCGTCGCGGCCATCAAGGCCAATATCAAGCAATAGCGGCGGAAACGTTGCCAGCCGCATCGCCAACCGGATATCGTTGAGGATGCTTCAGGCTATTGCAGATATCGTCAGGCTGGACGGCGCCGAGAAACATTTCGGCGCCGTCCGCGCCCTCAACGGCGTCGACTTCCATGTCGGCGCCGGCGAATGCGTCGGGCTCGTCGGTCATAACGGCGCCGGCAAGTCGACGCTGATGCATATGGTGGCGGGCACGCTGCGGCCCGATGGCGGGCAGATCGCCGTGCGCGGCAATCAGGAAACGAGCTATTCCGTGGCGCGCGCGCTCGAGCTCGGCATACGCTGCGTCTTCCAGGAGCTGTCGCTCTGCCCCAATCTCAGCGTCGCCGAGAACACCCGCATCAACCATCCCTCGCTCGCCGGCCTCGGCTGGCGGCGCAAGGCCGCCGCTCTGATCCAGGCCAAACTCGACGAGATCTTTCCGGGCCACGGCATCTCGGCGGACGACATTGCCGGCGACCTCTCGATCGGGCGGCGGCAGATGGTCGAGGTGGCGCGCGCCTTCACGCTGACCCGCGAGCCGCTGCATCTGGTCATCCTCGACGAGCCGACCTCGTCGCTCGATGCGCATACGGCGGGGCAGTTGCTATCCTTCGTGCGCCGCTTCGTCGCCGCGGGCGGCAGCTGCATCCTGATCTCGCATGTGCTGGGCGAAGTGTTGCAGAACGCCGACCGCATCGTCGTGATGCGCGACGGCAAGGTCGTCGCCGCCGATGCCGCAAGCGCGTTCGACCGCGACAAGCTGGTCGCCGCCATGGGCGGCGCCGAGGGACATCAGAAGGCCGCCGCCGAGACCCGCAAGACCGAGGCCGGCGCGCTCAGGGTGCGGGCGCGCCCGGCGCGGCAGCAGGACGGCAAGGAACTTGTCGCCCGCGCGGGCGAGATCATCGGCCTTGCCGGTCTAGCCGGTCATGGCCAGACCGACCTGCTGCTCGCGATCTTCGCGGCGGCTTCACGCGCCAGAGCCGGCATCGAGGTGACCGCCCCGATGGCGCTGGTCGCCGGCGACCGCCAGTCGGACGGCATTTTTGCGCAATGGTCGATCGCGCAGAACATCGGCATCCGTTCGCTTCAGCGCCTGCGCAACGGCTTGTTGATCTCGCCGCAGCGCGAGGCCGAGCTGGCCGAGTTCTGGAAGAGGAAGATCGGCATCCGCACGCCGGACATGAACAACAACATCTATTCGCTGTCGGGCGGCAACCAGCAGAAGGCGCTGTTTGCCCGCGCGCTGGGCTCCGACGCCGAGATCGTGCTGATGGACGATCCGATGCGCGGCGTCGACATCGGCACCAAGCTCGAGGTCTACGACCTCGTGCGCGAGGAGGCCGGCAAGGGCCGCACCTTCCTCTGGTACACGACCGAAACCGAAGAGCTCGACAATTGCGACCACGTCTATGTCTTCAAGAACGGGCGGATCGTGGCCAATCTCGGCCGCGACGAGCTGACGGAGGAAAAGATCATCCAGTCCTCGTTCGGCGACGCGGCCTGAGATGACGGCGATCGCTCCCGGCACGCTCCCGAAATCCTCACCGCGCGGCAGCGCAGCTAGGGCGCGCCTGCTGCGCGGCCTGTTGCCGGCGCTGTCATTGGCGCTGGTGCTGCTCGCCATCGCCTGGCTCAACCCGCGCGCCATCAGCTATTTCGGCTTCAACCTGATGCTCAACCTGGCGATCCCGATCGCGCTGGCGACGATCGCGCAGATGTTCGTCATCGCCGGCAACGAGCTCGACCTGTCGATCGGCACCTTCGTCGGCTTCGTCGGCTGCGTCACGGCGACCTGGCTCAGGGATGCGCCACTCATCGGCGTCGTTGTGCTTCTCGGCTCGATCGCCGTCTATGCGCTGCTCGGCGCGCTGATCCGTCTGCGCAACCTGCCCTCGATCGTGGTGACGCTCGGCATGAGCTTCGTCTGGCAGGGGCTCGCCATCCTCATCCTGCCGAAGCCCGGCGGCAAGGCACCGGACTGGCTGCTGGCGGTCATGTCCTTCAAGCCGCCTTACATCCCCTTCCCGATCCTGGCGGCGCTGATCATCGCCGCGGTCGTGCATTTCGGCCTGATGCGCACCTCCTATGGCGTGATCCTGCGCGGCTCCGGCGGCAACGCCGCGGCGCTGAGGCGCGCCGGCTGGTCGCTGCTCAGAACCAAGATCGTGCTCTTCGCGCTGACCGGCCTGTTCGGGGCGCTGTCGGGGATGGCGCTGATCGGCATCACCACCTCGGCCGACGCCAATATCGGCAACGGCTATACGCTGCTGTCGATCGCCGGCGTCATTCTGGGAGGCGGCGAGTTCGTCGGCGGGCGCGTGTCGCCGATCGGCGCGGTCATCGGCGCGCTGACGCTGGCGCTGGCCGCCTCGCCGCTCCTGACCTTCATGCATATCCCGCCCGACTGGCAGGTCGCCGCCAATGGCGCGATCCTGATCATCGTGCTGGCGGCGCGGGTGCTGATCAGCCGCAGGGAGAGGTAAGCCATGGCATCGCTGCGCATGCTGCTCGAAAAACCCTGGCTCTGGTCCTTTGTCGGCGCTTTCGTGGTGTGGGTGGCGACCGTTGCCTTCACCGGCGGCTACGGCGCCGGCGGCATGGTCACGGCGGCGCTTTCGCTGGCCGTCTTCACCGTCATCGTCGGCGTCGGCCAGATGTTCGTCATCACGCTGGGGCCCGGCAATGTCGACCTGTCGCTGCCGGCCAATATCGGATTGGCGAGCGCGGTCGCGATGAAGGTGATGGGCGGCAGCGATTCCATGATCGTCGTCGGGCTGCTTGCGGCGCTCGCCTGCGGCGCGGCCATCGGCGCCATCAACTATCTGCTGATCTGGGCGCTGCGCATCCCGCCGATCATCGCGACGCTGTCGGCGAGCTTCATCATCCAGTCGGTCGACATCAGCTACGGCCGCGGCCTGCAGATCAAGCCGCCGCCGGGCTTCGCCGATTTCACCAACTGGCAAGTCCTTGGCATTCCGGTGCTGGCGATGCTGACGGTGCTGTTCACCGTCGGCGCGGCACTCGCGCTGCAGCGCATGATCTATGGCCGCTCGGTGCTGGCGATCGGCCAGAACATCCGCGCCGCCTGGCTGGCAGGTGTCGATGTCGGCCGCATCCGCTTTCTCACCTACACGCTGTGCGGGGCGCTGGGCGGCATCGACGGGGCGCTGCTCGCCGGCTATTTCCGCGGCGCCAACGTCGATATCGGCAACGAATATCTGCTCGCCTCGATCGCCGTCGTCGTCATCGGCGGCACGTCGGTCGCCGGCGGCAAGGCCAATGTGCCGGGCGTCTGGGGCGCCGGCCTGTTCCTGGTGCTGCTCTTGACCATGCTCAACACCTTCGGCGTCAGCGCCGGCGTGCGCCTGGTGCTGACCGGGCTGATCATCGTCGGCGTGATCACGGCGGCGGGCGGCGAGAAAGCCGTGCGCTAGAGCGTTTCACCGTTTCACGGAAACGGCGAACCGCTCTATCTCCTTGTTTTACGCAATTCCGGGCGGAAAGCCGCTCACACCTTTCCCGGAATTGCTTTAAGCGCACTCACCTTCGTCACCCCTCGCCTGCCTCCAGATGCCTGTTCAGCATCAGCCGCAGCTCGTCCAGCACGCCGTCGCGCAGGGGTTTCTCGCCGATCAGCGCCAACGGGATGCGCATCAGTTGCGGCACGATCACCGCCAGCCGCTCGGCCTGTCCCGCCGGCAAAGGCGGATAAGCCTGCGCAAACAACGCGGCGATCTGGCCGCGGCGACGAGCGCGCATGGCGCGGCGCCAGTGATCGTCGCCCGGCAGGTCGAGCAATGCCGAATAGACCGGATGCGTGGCCATGAAGGTGCCCAGCAGTCCAAACAGCTGGTCGGCGATCGTCGCCGCATGCATCCCTTCGCTTTGTTCGCGCAGCGCATCGAGCTGCCTCGAAAGCTCTTCCGCCTGCGCCATCAGGATCGCCTGCGCCATCGCCTGTTTGGTCGGGAAGAACAGATAGAGCGTGCCGATGGCGGCACCCGCCTTGGCGGCGATCTCGCTCATCGTCGTGGCGTCGAAGCCCTTCTCGACGAACAGCTCCGTCGCGCTCGCCATCAGGGCGGCAACACGATCACGGCCTCTTCTTTGCTGCGGCGCGCGTGGCTGCGGCACTGTCGCAACAGCCATTCTCGAAGCTGTCCTCATGTTTTGAACCTGAGGCTGTCTTCATATTGGACCTGAGACTATCCTCATATATCCTGCTGTTGCATGCTGTGCCAGCAGACATTGCGATTTAGGCATAGCGATTTAGGTCGCGCGCCAGCGGTAGTTTCCGAACTGCTGCGCCAAGGGCGGTTGGTGTACCCATTCATGGCGCGGCCGAGTAAACCCTTGCGTATCGCAGCCGGTCTGGGGAGGTTCCGTTTGTCCAATTTCGTCAGCGTTGCAAACGAGAACGGCGTCGCCGTGGTGACGATCGACAATCCGCCGGTCAATGCGCTGAGTTTTAACGTCCGCAAGCCGCTTTACGAGGCGCTCATCGCGCTGCGCGACGACCCCGTCGCCAAGGCCATCGTCATCGCCTGCGCCGGACGCACCTTTGTCGCCGGGGCCGATATCACCGAATTCGGCAAGCCGGTCGAGCAGCCGGAGCTGCGCGCCATCATCGCTTTGCTGGAGACGATCGCCAAGCCGACCATAGCCGCGATCCACGGCACGGCGCTGGGCGGTGGGCTGGAACTGGCGCTCGGGTGCCATTTCCGCGTCGCCGACCGAGGCGCCAGGCTCGGCCTGCCGGAAGTGAAGCTCGGCCTGCTGCCGGGTGGCGGCGGCACCGTGCGCCTGCCGCGCCTGGTAGGCGCGGCAAAAGCGCTCGACATGATCGTTTCGGGTGCGCCGATTCCAGCCGGCGAAGCAGAGGCGGCGGGTCTCGTCGACGCCGTTTTCGACGATGATCTGCTGGCGCAGACAGTTCGTTTCGCTGGCGAAATGGCTGATCGAAGTGAACCGCTGGTGCCGGTCCGCGATCGCAATGGCCGCCTTGCCGAAGCCGATCTTGCTTTCTTCGACGCGCAGGCGGCGGCCCTCGCCAAGAAGGCGCGCGGGCTCGACGCGCTGCTTGCCTGCGCCGAGGCGGTGCGCAATGCGATCACCTTGCCTTTCGACGAAGCGCTGGCCGCGGAGCGGCAGCTCTTTGCAAAACTTGTTTCAGGCGACCAGTCGCGGGCGCAGCGGCATCTGTTCTTCGCCGAGCGCGAGGCGGCGAAGGTGCCCGGCAAGGATCTGCAAAAGCGCGGGATTGCCCGCGTCGGCATCGTCGGCGCCGGCACGATGGGCGGCGGCATCGCCATGGCCTTCGCCAATGGCGGTTTTCCGGTGACCTTGCTGGAGACGAGCGCGGAGGCGCTGTGGCGCGGGCTGGCGACGATCGAGAAGAACTACGCTGTCTCGGTCGGCCGCGGTTCGCTGAGCGAAGAAGCGAAACAGCAGCGGCTCGACCTGTTCAGGGGCAGCACCGACTACGCCGACCTTGGCGACTGCGATCTGATCATCGAGGCCGTGTTCGAGGACATGGCGGTGAAGAAGGAGGTGTTCGGCAGGCTCGACACGGTCGCCAAGCCCGGCGCCATCCTTGCAACCAACACCTCTTATCTCGACGTCAACGCAATCGCCGCCTCGACGTCGCGGCCGCAAGACGTGCTCGGCATGCATTTCTTCTCGCCGGCCAATGTCATGAAGCTGCTGGAGATCGTGCGGGCCGAAAAGACGGCGCCCGACGCACTGGCAACCGTTGCCGATCTGGCGCGACGCATCGGCAAGGTGGCGGTGGTCGTCGGCGTCTGCCACGGTTTCGTCGGCAATCGCATGCTGGCCGCGCGCGGCGCCGAGAACGAGGTCCTGCTGCTCGAAGGCGCGACACCCGGCCAGGTCGACAAGGCCTTCACCGATTTCGGCTGGCCGATGGGACCGTTCCAGATGGGCGACCTTGCCGGCCTCGACATCGGCTGGCGCAACCGCAAGGCGCGCGGCCAAACGGCGGCGATCGCCGATACGCTGTGCGAGCAGGGCCGCTTCGGCCAGAAGACCGGGCGCGGCTGGTTCCGCTATGACGGCGGCTCGCGGGAGCCGATTGGGGATCCGGACGTCGAGGCGCTGATCCGCGCCAAGGCGGCCGACCGCGGTATCGCGCCGCGCGCCATCGGCGCGGAGGAGATCATCGAGCGCACGCTCTATCCGCTGGTCAACGAGGGGGCGAAAATCCTGGAAGAAGGCATCGCCGCGCGGGCATCCGACATCGATGTCGTCTGGGTCAATGGCTATGGCTTCCCGGTCGGCAAGGGCGGGCCGATGTTCTGGGCCGGGCTCGAAGGGGCGGCAAAGATCGTCGAGCGGCTGGAGCATCGGCATGCAAAGACAGGCCGGGCGATTTTCGAGCCGGCGCCGCTGTTGAGGCGGTTTGCGGAGACGGGGCGCTGGGAAGTGGGCGATGCTCGATAATTTCGTCATTCCAGGGCGAAGCGAAGCGTAGACCCTGGAATCCATGCCGTTCCATCCAACGAAGAATGCCACGGTCCAGAACAAGCGATGGCACAGCCGCCGATCGTTCTGCGCCGCCGTGGCTCTCGGGCGTCACGGCATGGCAACTGTGTTCATGCGAATGCGGTTTTGTCGCGCATGATAGCATTGAGGACGACCAAGAGCTTCCTTGCGACGGCGATGATGGCGAGTTTCTTGGAGCCTGATCGGGCGGCAAGTGCGCTGTAGAAGGACTTGAACCGGTCGCAGGTTCGGATGGCCGTGAGGGCCGCCATATAGAGGGCGCGGCGCACGCGTGATCGCCCGCCCTGGATCTGGCTCCTGCGGTTGAGCTTGCCACTCTTGTTGTCGAACGGGGCAAGGCCGGCGAGTGCGGCGATCGCCTTGGGTGAACGCTGGCCGAGCTCGGGCAGGTGCGCCAGGAGCGAGAGCGCGCCGACCTTGGAGACACCCGGCACGGAGATCATCAGCGTGTAATCGCGGGCGGTGTCCTCGGTTTGACGAATAACGTTGGCGATCCGGCTCTCGAGCGCATGGATGCGTGTGTCGAAGGCGGCAATCGTTTCTTCAAGGTCGGCAATGACAATCTCGTCGAAGGCCTCAGCGAGGTGCTTCTTCAGCGTTGCCCGCATCTCGACCAGATGGTCGCGGTAGCGGGCAAGCGATTGAAGCTGCTCGTTTTGTTCACACGGCGCCGGCTCGGCCGCCGGCTGATAGCGACGGCCATAGTCGCTCAGCATCCTGGCGTCGAGACGATCGGTCTTGGCGCGCCGTCTCGTCGACTTGGCATAGTGGTGGGTATGGGCCGGGTTGTGCCGCGAGAACGGCACGCCGGCCTTGGCCAGCGCGTGGCGCAGCAGCCGGTCATGCACGCCTGTCGCCTCCATGACGACGAAGTCTTGGCCGGGACGAAGGCCTGCCACATAGGCAGCGATCGCATCGGCCTGGTTGTCGATGCGCCGAAAACGGCCGCTTGCCTCGTCAAAAAAGTCTAGCCACTGCTTGGAGATGTCGCAGCCGACATAGTTCTGCACTATCATGTCCACGCCTCTTCCTGTGGTGCGGGGTCTGCTTGGAACAGCCCCGTGCAACTGTTCAGGTTGATGGTTCACCGGTGGGAAGGGACCGGGCCATGCCGCGGCCTGTCCGAAAGGACGACCAGGATCCACTCGGCCTCCTTCCCACTTCAACCATACACCGGAACCAACACACAGGATTCTATGGTCTGCGCGCGTCGCTTCGCTCCTTGCTCCGCCATAGAATGATGGGTGGACGGCCCCTTGCGGCATCGAATGTGCCAAACTGGTCGTGTTGGAACCCAGCGGAGGAGACCGTCCGTCATGCAAGCTATCAGATTTGGAATCGATTTGGCCAAGAACGTGTTTCAGGTGCACGGCGTGGATGCAGCCGGGCAGGTGGTGGTGCAGCGCCAGCTGCGGCGCGCGCAGGTGGAGAAGTTCTTCGCCGCGCAGCCGCCGGCGCTGATCGGCATGGAGGCGTGCGGCTCGGCCCATCATTGGGCCCGCACGCTGAGCGCGCTCGGCCACGAGGTCAAGCTGATGCCGCCGGCCTATGTGAAGCCCTATGTTGCGCGCAACAAGAACGATGCCCGCGATGCGCAAGGCTGTTGCGAGGCGGTGAGCCGGCCCGACATGCGCTTCGTGCCGATCAAGACGGTCGAACAGCAATGGGCCCGAGCGCTGCATCGCACACGTGACCTTCTGGTGCGCCAGCGCACGCAACTGGCCAACGCCATGCGTGGGCAGCTCTATGAGATGGGTCTGATAGGTGCCAAGGGGGCCGCAGGCATCGAGGCCCTGCTGCAGCGCATCGAGGCAGCCGATGAAGCCATTCCCGCGGCGCTGTTGATCTGTCTGGCGCCTCTGGCCGGGCAATGGCGGGCGCTGGATGGCGAGATCGGCAAGCTGGACAAGCAGATCCTGGCTCAGGTCAGGCAGCAGCGAGCGGCCTTGCGGCTGACGACGATCCCGAGCGTCGGCCCGATCATCGCGCATGCAGCCGTCGCCACCATCGGCGATGGCCGCCAGTTCGCTTCGGCCAGGGACTTCGCCGCCTGGCTGGGCCTGACCCGCAAGAGCCATGACACCGGCGGCAAGCACAGCTTGACGGGCCATATCAGCCGCGCCGGCGACAGGGACCTGCGAAGGCTGCTCATTCTGGGCGCCAGTTCCTGGTTGCGCCAGGTCAGGGCCAAACCCGACAAGGGCTCACCCTGGGTTCGCGGCCTGCTGGCCAGGCGGCCGGTCAAGGTCGCCGTCGTCGCCCAGGCGGCCAAGACCGCCCGCATCATCTGGGCAATGCTGCAATCGGGACAGGAATACAGGGCGCCGACTGCGGCATAAACGCAAATCGAGGCCCTCAACAAGCGTAAGGAGCAAAAAGCAGCACGGCAAAATGGTCAGGACCTGGGTCGAGACACTCCGCCTTCGTCATCGCGATACAAAGCGCGCTAGAATGATTGGAACTCGATCCGCGTAACCCTTGCGGGCCAGCGGTCTTCGAAATCGACCGCACTAAAGGCCGAATACATGACCGCTCCAGACCTGCGCCGTCGTTGCCATTTTGCCTCTTGCCCAAAAGGGGCCGTCCATACATGACGAAGAAGAGGATCGCCCTTTATCGCCGCATCAAATTTGACCATGTGGACAAAACTCGGGCGCCGTTCCATAGTCCTGGCGTCTGATTTTTTGAACGGCCGGCTCGACACGGCCGTCGAGCAGAGGGGAACTTCAATGGAAAACGATCGTAACAAAATGCAGCGCGCCGGCCTGTCGCGGCGCAACGTGCTGGAACTTGGCGCGCTTGGCCTCGCGGCGACCGTCCTGCCGACTATTGCCTTCGCCAAGGACAAGAAGCTGAAGGTGGCGGCGATCTTCGCCACGCCGATCGAGGAGCCGTGGGACAACCAGATCCATGTCGCCTTGCAGAAGGCCGAAAAGGAGCTGGGCATCGAATACAAATGGTCGGAGAAAGTGCAGACCGCCGACTTCAGCCGTGTGATGCGCGAATATGCTCAAGGCGGCTATCAGCTGGTGCTGGGCGACGCCTTCGCCGCCGAGCGCGAATCGCGCCGCACCGCCAAACAGTTCCCGAAGACCGCCTGGCTGTTCGGCTCCGGCGCCGGCCCGGCCGAACCCAATTTCGGCGTTTTCGACAACTGGATCCACGAGCCCGCCTATCTCTCCGGCATGATCGCCGGCAAGATGTCGAAGTCGGGCACGGTCGGCGCCGTCGCCGCGATGGGCATTCCGGAGGTGAACCGGCTGGTCAACGCTTTCTTCGCCGGCGCCAAGGAGGTCAACCCGAACGTCAAGAAGAAGGTCGCCTTCATCGGCTCCTTCTTCGATCCGCCGAAGGCCAAGGAAGCGGCGGTGGCGCAGATCGATGCCGGCGTCGACGTCATCTACGCCGAGCGCTTCGGCGTCATCGAGGCGGCGGTGGAGAAGAAGATCTACGCCATATCCAACATGTCCGACCAGTCGAGCCTCGGTCCCGACACGGTCATTACCGGCCCGGTCTGGGACATGTATCCGACGGTCGAGCAGGCTATCAAGCTGGTCAAGGCCGGCGTCTTCACCGCGCAGGACTATGGCGACTTCTCGCGCATGGCCAAGGGCGGCTCCTATCTCGCGCCCTACCACAAGTTCGACAAGACGCTGCCGGCGGAAGTCAAGGCGCTGGTCGAAAAGAAGAAGGCCGAGATCCTGGAAGGCAATTTCCGCGTCGACGTCGACGAGAACACGCCGGTTTCGGATTGACCTTTACCCTCCCCCTTGTGGGGAGGGTCGATCCGCGAAGCGGAGCGGGGTGGAGGTCGGCGCCGCACCCCACCCCGGCTCGCCAACGACGCTTCGCGTCCTTTGCTCGCCGACCCTCCCCACAAGGGGGAGGGTGCTCAGCTCCAACGTCGCGCCCACCCAGGAACACCCCTCCTTGTCCGCCCCACTGATCGAAATGCGCGGCATCACCAAGAGCTTCGGCGCCGTCAAGGCGAACGAGGCGGTCGATCTCAGCGTTGCGCCCGGCGAGATCCTCGGCCTGCTCGGCGAGAACGGCGCCGGCAAGACGACGCTGATGAACGTGCTGTTCGGCGCCTATGCGCCGGATGCCGGCGATATCCTGGTCGAGGGCAGGCCTGTCGCCATCCACAGTTCGGCCGATGCGCTAGCCGCCGGCATCGGCATGGTGCACCAGCATTTCCATCTGGCGCCGCGGCTGACGGTGCTGGAAAACCTTCTGATCGGCATTCCCGGCAAATCCGGCCGCATCGATCGCGCCGGCGGGTTGGCGCGGCTGAAGGAGATTGGCCGCCGGCATGGTTTGAGCCTCGATCCCGACCTGCCGGTCGCGGCGCTCTCGGTCGGCGAGCAGCAGCGGCTGGAGATCATCAAGGCGCTGTTTCGCGGCGCCAAGCTCCTGATCCTCGACGAGCCGACGGCGGTGCTGGCGCCGAGCGAGGTCGACGGCCTGTTCGCCGCCTTGCGCTCCATGGCGGCGCAAGGGCTCGGCATCATCTTCATCTCGCACAAGCTCAACGAGGTCCGGGCGCTCACCCATCGCTGTGTCGTTCTTCGCCACGGCAAGGTCGCCGGCCGTGTCGACCATCCGGCAGAAACGACCTCGGCCGAAATGGCGAAGCTGATGTGTGGCCACGAGATCGTGCCGCCGACCAAAGAGGCCTCGACGCCCGGCGCCTCCGTGCTGACGCTGGACGGCATCTCCACCTCCGGCCATCCCGGCACGCCGCTGCGCGATGTCTCGCTTTCCGTCCGCGCCGGGGAGATCCTGGGCGTTGCCGGCGTCTCCGGAAACGGCCAGCGGGCGCTCGCAGACGTTATTTCCGGCATGCTGCAGCCCAGCGCCGGAACGATGACGATAGCCGGCAAAGCGGTTGTGGAATTTTCGTCGCGCGAGCTGCAGGCGCTCGGCATCGGCCGCATCCCCGAGGACCGAATGACGACGGGGCTGGTCACCAACCTGCCGCTTGCCGATTCCATGGTGCTGCCGCGCATCGGCACCGAGGCGTTCAGCAGCAAGGGGCTGCTCAATCCCGCCGCGATCCGCGCCTTCGCCGAGGAACAGATCAAGGCCTATGACATACGCTGTCCCGGGCCGATGGCGCGCGCCGGGGCGCTTTCGGGTGGCAATCTGCAGAAGGCGCTGCTGGCGCGCGAGCTCGCTTTCGACCCGAAAGTGCTGATCGTCTCGCAGCCGACGCGCGGCCTCGACATCGGCGCTGCCCGGTTCATCCACGAGAAGTTCCTGGCCATGCGCGGCAAGGGCTGCGGCATCATCGTGATCGGCGAGGATCTCGAGGAGTTGCTGATGCTCTCGGACCGCATCGCGGTGATGTATGAGGGCCGCATCGCCGGCACGCTTTCTGGCAGTGAGGCCACGGTGGCGAGGCTCGGGTTGCTGATGACCGGCGCGGAGGGGAAAGGCGTAGAGTGATGAGGTTGCCTCTAATGGCGGACGTCAGCGCTGCCCCTCACCTGCCTGCCGGCATCCTCTCCCCGTATAGGGACGGGGAGAGGGTTGCTCTCGTCGCCGGTTTCGCCAATCGCCAGCATTGCAGGAAGGGTGCCAAGGCTGCGGCCAGCGCCCTTCTCCCCGTCCCTATACGGGGAGAAGGTGCCGGCAGGCGGATGAGGGGCAGCGCCGATATCCGGCGAGCGGAGGGGCACGCCTGATGTTTCGTCTCGAAGCCCGTACCTCGACGCCGGCCTGGTTCAATCTCGCGCTGCCGCTTATCGCGATCGTTGTAGCCCTGGTGCTGTGCAGCGGCCTCATCGCGGTCGCCGGCGCCGGCGTGATCGATGCCTATGGCGTGATGCTCTCGGCCTCGCTGGGCGACAGCTACGCCATCACCGAGACGCTGGTGCGCGCAGCACCCATGATCTTCACCGGACTTGCGGTGGCGATCGCCTTCCGAGCCAAGTTCTGGAACATCGGCGCCGAGGGGCAGCTGCTCGCCGGCGCCGTGGCGAGCTGCGCCGTCGGCACGATCCCGATGCCGGGCTACCTCGCCATGCTTTTGATGGCGCTAGTGGGCGCGGCCGCCGGCGCACTGGTCGCACTGGTGCCGGCGACGTTGCGCGTAAAATTCAAGGTCGACGACGTGGTGAGCTCGCTGCTGCTTAATTCGGTCATCTATTACGCGCTGATGGCGCTGATCGAGGGACCATGGAAGGATACGTTCAGCGGCTACCCGATCTCGCCGCCGATCGAGGATTCGGCCAATTTCCCGGTGTTGCTCGAAGGTACAAGGCTGCATATCGGCGTCGTCGTGGCGCTGATTGCAGCGCCGCTCTGCTGGTTCCTGATCGCGCGTACCACGCTCGGCTTCCGCATCCGCGTCACCGGCGAGAATCCGGAAGCGGCACGCTATGGCGGCATCAGCGTCCAGCGCGTGCTGCTTTCCACCGCGCTGCTCTCCGGCGCGCTGGCCGGGCTCGCCGGCGTCGGCGAGGTCGGCGGCGTGCATTTCCAGGTGATGAGCGACATCTCGCCGGGCTACGGCTATTCCGGCATCGTCGTGGCGATGCTTGCCCGGCTCAATCCGCTCGGCGTGGTGCCGGCGGCGATCTTCCTGGCCGCGGTCATGACCGGCGCCGAGGCGATGTCGCGCGCGACCGGCGTGCCGGCTTTCCTCAGCGACGTCATCCAGGGCACGGCGCTGCTCGCCATGCTGGTGGCGCTGCTCTTCACCGCCTATCGCATCCGCCGCGTCGGAGCGTCAGCATGAGCGCGATGTTCGAGCAGATTTTCCAGGTCGGCTTCCTCGCCGCCATCATCCGCATCGCCACGCCGCTGGCTTTCGCCACGATCGGCGAGATGTTTTCCGAGCGCGCCGGCGTGCTCAATCTCGGCATCGAAGGCATCATGCTCCTGTCGGCCATGGCCGGTTTCACCGCGGCCAGCCTCGGCGGCAGCCTGTGGCTGGGCGTGCTGGTTGCCGTGCTCGTCGGCGCTCTGATGGGCGCGCTGCACGCGCTGTTCACCGTGGCGCTGGGCCTCAGCCAGCATGTCTGCGGCATCGGCGTGACGCTGTTCTCGTCCGGCCTTGCCTATTTCCTCTACCGGCTGATCTTCGGCCAGCAATCGGTGCCGCCGAGCATCGAAGGCTTCAAACCGGTGCCGATCCCGCTGCTGTCGGACATCCCGGTCCTGGGGCCGGCGGTGTTCAACCAGTTCACGCTGGTCTATCTCGCGATCCTCGCCATCCCGCTCGCCGCCTTCGTACTCTACCGCACGCCCTGGGGGCTGTCGGTGCGGATGGTGGGCGAAAATCCGCGCGCGGCGGATTCCGCCGGCGTCAGCGTGATTACCACGCGCTTCCAGGCGGTGATCCTCGGCGGCGCGCTGATGGGGCTCGCCGGCGCGTTCCTCACCATGGCGCAGTTCAACGCCTTCACTTTCGGCGTGGTGTCGGGCCGCGGCTGGGTGGCGATCGCGCTGGTCGTGTTCGGCCGCTGGGATCCCTGGCGCTCGGCGGGCGCTGCGCTGCTCTTTGCCTTCGTCGACGCGCTGCAGCTCAGGATGCAGGCCAGCGGGCTCGGACACGTCCCCTACGAAGCGTTCCTGATGCTGCCCTTCATCTTCACCATCATCGCCATGGCCTTCATGTCGCGCAACGCGGTGGCGCCCTCGGCGCTGCTGAAGCCGTTCCGAAGGGAAGAGCGGTAGGCGAGTTGGCGCCCTTTCCTCTCCCTCCGGAGGGGGGAGAGGTGGCGCTGCGAAGCAGCGACGGAGTGGGGGAACCACCTGGCAACCGCCGCCGACGGATGTTGAAAACCAGGGCGCAAGAATCTTCCAGCGCCGCGCCGAGGGTCGACCCCCACTCCGTCGAGCTGCGCTCGACACCTCTCCCCCGATCGACGGGGGAGAGGAAGGGCGCCAAGCCTCAGATCGCCGTGAAAGCGTTATCCACGAAGAGATGCGCGCCGTTGACGAAGCTGGATTCGTCGCTGGCCAGGAACAGCGCGGCTTTCGCCACCTCCTCCGGCTCGCCGATGCGACCCTGCTGCGCGGCCATGGCGGCATCTGAAACGTCGACGCCGAGCTTGCCGAGATCCGCGACCTCGCGCAGGCCGTGCGGCGTGCGGATGAAGCCGGGACAGACGGCGTTGCAGCGGATGTTGCGGTCGCGGAATTCCACCGCGATGGCGCGGGCGAACATGTGGCAGGCGCCTTTGGTGGTGTCGTAGAGCACTTCGTTGGGCGTCGCCGCCACCGCCGAGATCGACGAGGTGCAGACGATCGAGCCGCCGCCGGCGGCGATCATGCCGGGCAGCACCGCGCGGGTCATCAGAAACATCGAGCGCACGTTGACGGCGTGCAGCCAGTCCCATTCCTGCAAGGTCGTCTCCAGGAAAGGCTTTATCACGATCGTGCCGGCGTGGTTGAACAGCACGGTGACCGGACCGAGTTTGGCCGTTGCCGCCTTGACCGCGGCTTCGACCTGCGTTTCGTCCGAGACATCGGCCACGAAATGTTCGGCGACATGGCCGCGGGCACGGATCGCCGCCGCGGTCTTGCCAGCCGCTTCGCCATTACGGTCGATGATCGCCACCTTGGCGCCTTCGGCCGCGAACAACTCGGAAGCCGCTCCGCCCATGCCCGTCGCGCCGCCGGAAATGATGGCTACCTTGCCCGCCAGCCTTCCACCCATGTCGTCTCTCCATCGTGTTCCGAGGGTTTTCGCTTGTTCGGTGCCGATGCTATCCCCGACATCCGGGATGGCCAAGCTTTGCCGAACAAAGGGCTTTTTGGCCTCGGAGGGTCGCTCCGATCGACCGACTCCAGGTCGGGCCAGAGGCTGGCGCTGCACGCACCGAGGGGTCGGCCCTCCTTTTTCGAGGGCAAGAAAAACCACCTTAGGCCGGAATCTGAGAACGCTGTTTCAAAAACTTCTCAAAAATAGCAATCGACAAAGTCTACTAACTTTATAGATTAATGGCCGAGACGGAGGCTCGACCATGACCTACATGCAGAACGCTCAGCGCAAGGGCCAGAGGCTGACCGCCGGTGAGAGCTGGAGGCCCGCCTATGGCGGCACCTTCGCCTATCTCGTCTTCGCGCTGGCATTCGTGTTCACCGGCGCGGTGGTGCTGGGTCTCATTCCCTGAGCGAAAGCGGGCTGAGGCTCGTCGTCAAGACAATCTGAGTTTGAGTAGTCGGAGCAAGAACTGGCCAAGCGCCGGAGCGTTTTCGCACGCCTGCGTCTTGGATGGAGCGGGGCAGCCCAACGTGATGGAGGCGATGGCAATGCCGATCGAGTTCACGCATGTTCCCGGTAAGCCTGCCAATGGCAGCTTCTTCTATGATTTCGCCGAGACGGCGACCAAGCTGTCGCTGATCGAGGACGCCGGCTTTCGCAAGCTGGTGGTCGACGATCCGGCCGGCCTGCTCACCAATATGGACATCGCCGCGCAGACGCTCGATCGCACGGCGTCGCTGGAAGTCGTGCTGACGCATTGGGCCGGCGTGATCGAACCGACCGTGGCGGCAAGGCAACTGGCGGCGCTCGACGCGAAGAGCGGCGGCCGCCTGTCGCTCAGGATGCTGAGCGAGCCGCTCGAAGACAGCGACGCCGAGGCGCGTCCTGTCGGCCACAGCGTGGTCTGGCAGCGCATCGACGAATATCTGGTGCTGTTGAAGCGCCTGTGGTCGAACGACAAGCCTTTCGACCATGAGGGCGCATTCTATAGCGTCAAATGCGGTTACGTGCCGCGCAAGGGTCCGCATGGCGCTGACCTGACCATCCGTCTCGGCGGCCAGTCCGGCACCGCGCTGAAGGTCGCCGGCCGGCATGCCGATGTCTTCGAACTGGCCGCCGGCTCGCCGGACGAGGTTGCGCAGCTGATGCAGCGTGTGCGCAGCGCCGCCGCCGAGCATGGCCGCTCGGGAAAACTGCGTTTCGCCCTGCCCGTCCGTATCCGCTCCGAGGGGTGGTCGGAAGCAACCGATCACAAGGCGATCGAGGTCGTGGGGCCGCCGGCGCGGCTGGCGCTTTCGCTGCTGCCCTACGCAGCGCTTGGCATCGAGGAATTCATGATCGGCGGCATCGACCGTCCGAGCGAGATTGCCCGGATCGGGCGCGAGACGGTCACGCTGATTTCGAATTCGCTGGCGCGGCGCGAAGCCGACACACCGCCGCCAGGAACCTTTGCGTCGCGCTCCTTCACCGAGACGCATGTCCGCTGAGATTGCGATCGCTGGTGAGACCGGCTGCCCAGGCCGCCGATCTCACCAAGTGCGGTTCACCGTTTCAAGCTTTTCAGGGAATTGCTCTAAGGATCGACGGACGGCGGTGGTTGCGGAACGCAGTCGACGCCATCCATGACATAGTCCGCGAAGAGGAAATCGCGGATGCCGGCGATCCGGCCATTCCTCCAATCGATGAGGATGAAATAGCGCGGCGGCCCGTCCGGACGATCCGGGCTGGTGACCAGTATGGCGGGCCGGCCTTCGACGAGGCCGGTGGTGAAATGCCAATGCGTCTCTTCGGAATAGCGGCCAAAGTAATTGCCGACATAGTCCTTGCCTTCGGCGCGCAGCCGGTTGACCAGTTCCAGCTTGACGTCGTCGGCGAGCAGGCCGCGCAAGGTGTCGAAATCCCGGGCGTTGAAGGCCGCGACATAGTCGCCGAGGCGCCGCATGTCCTGCCGGTCGAGCGCCGGGCGCGGCGATGCCGGCCGTGGCGCGGCCGCCAGCTTGCGCAGGGTCTCGCGGCCGCGCTGCAGCGCGCCCTTGATCGCGGTCTCGGTGGTCTCGAGGATCTCGCTGATCTCCTCGAGGCTATGGCCGAGCACGTCCTTCAGCACGACGGTGCATCTTTGCGCCGGCGGCAATTGCATCAGTTCGGCGAGGCTGGCCTCGGCGGCGATGCGCGCATCGATGGGCGAGTCTTCGTCGGCGATCGTGTCGAGCTCGACCTCGCTCTCCCTCATCCGCGAGCGGGCCCGTTTGCGGAGGAAATCAAGCGCTGAATTGTGCGCGATGCGAAACAACCAAGGTTCGGTCTTTTCGGGCATGTCGCCATTCCTGATCGCCACGAAGCCTTTGGCCAAAGCCTCCTGGACGATGTCCTCTCCGTCGATGACCGATCCCACCATCCGCGAGCAGTAGCGATGCAGCTTGGCTCGCAGGCCGGCGGCTTCGCGCTCGAAAGCGCGAAGCCTGGCTTCGGTCGCCGCAGCGGGATGGTCATGCGAGCCGGTCACGCGTCCCCCTAATGTTCGATCCCGCCAGTGTGGGAATAGGTTGTGTGGCCCATCACGCTCTCGCCGGTTCCATGCTCCATGATCGTCTTCATGTACTCTGCGAAGCGAGGATCGCTGCGGAAGGCGGCGATATCTTCGGCCGAGCGCCATTGCGAGATGTTGACCACCTTGCTGCCGTCGCCGCCGACGACCACGGACGAGGACAGCGAGCCCGGCTGCTTGCTGAAGAAGCTGCGCGTCCCTTCGGCAAGCACCCTTGCGAGGTCCTGCTGCTTGCCGGGCTTGGCGGTAAAGACATTGATCAAGGTCACTGCGGTCGACATGGCTTGGCTCCGTCTGTCCTGGTGGCGGAGGCTGTCGCGGCTTCCGCTATCGTCACAACCGTCAAGACGAAGACGATGCCGGGAAGGGAACGGTGCACGCAAAAGAAATTTTGACCGTCGTCAAAATGACGGTCAAAGCGCCAGCCACACAAGTGCGATCGATCGGCAATGCACGAGAAAAATTCCTGCCCGCCGTTCCGAAAGGCATTCGTCCTTCGTCTTGGCGGGTGCCGATGCTTCCAACGCCGGCATCAACCAAGGGAGAAGCAAATGTCGATCCTGTCATCCATCGGTCGCCTGGCGACCGAATACGCAGCTGTCCATGCGCGCTATCGGGCGGCGCGGACACTCTATTTGCTGCCGATGGACATCCGCAAGGATATCGGCTGGCCGGAACTCGGCGATGCCGGCGATGCGGGGCTCTTCAGCCCGCCCCGTTCGCGAGCCGCGACAGCGCGGTGACGACGGCTTCCGAATCCGCCAGCGCGCCGAAGACGCCGTCCTCGACCGTCACCATGTGGAGCGCGGCCTCGTGCGCCTTTTGGTCGCCGCTGGCGCAGGCGTCCGCGATCGTCAGGCACTGGAAATTGCGGTCGCAGGCCTCGCGCAAGGTGGTGTGCACGCAGACGTCGGTCGTGCAACCGGCGAACAGGAGATGTGTGATGCCCCGCGCCCTCAGGATCAGTTCCAGATCCGTATAGGTGAAGGCGCCGTTGCAGGTCTTGTCGACGACGATGTCTTGCGGTTTGACCTCAATGTCGGTGACGATCTGGAAGCCGGGGCTGGAGCGCAACAGGATGTCGGTGCCGTCCAGCCCCGCCCGCTTGCGGCGCCATTTCTCGTAAGGTGTCATGTCGGCCGTGTCGGCGCGGTAGCCTTGCCTGGTGTGGACGACGGTCAGGCCAGCGGCGCGGGCGGCCGCAATCAGCCGGTTCACCGCCGGCAGGATGGCCCTCAGCGGCGACGGATCATAGCCTTTCCTGGCGAAGTAACCTGTCGGCGACAGGAAATCCTCCTGCAGGTCGATCACCAGCAAGGCGGTGTTTTGCGGCACCAACCGGCCGTCATACGGGAAGTCGAAAGGTGTTGCCTTGATCATCGCCCGATGCCCTTGTTTGCCGTCCGCATCGTGGCTCAGCGACGGCGGGGCCGTCCAGACCTCACAATGCTCAACTCATCACGCCAGGGCGATGGCGCGATTTGTTGATAAATAAAATCACCTTTATAGTTGACTAGGCAACTCATGTTTCCTAGTCAACCGACGTTGGCCGCCCGGCGACAGCCCAGGCAACGGCGGCTTGGAGACGGATGTTGACCGGAACTGGTGCCCAAACAGCCTTTCATGTCGACGCGGTACGCTTTGCCGTCGGCGAGCGCACGCTGCTTGGGCCGGTCTCGTTGCAATTGCAGCGCGGGCGCGTCTACGGGCTGATCGGCCATAACGGCTCCGGCAAGTCGACGCTGATCAAGCTTCTGGCACGGCAGCAGCCGGCAAGCTCCGGCGACATCCGCTTCGCCGAACGTCCGCTCGCCGGCTGGGGCGCGCGCGAGCTGGCGCGGGCGCTGGCCTATCTGCCGCAGACGACGCCGGCGGCAACCGGCCTTACTGTGCGCGAGCTGGCGGCGCTCGGGCGTTATCCCTGGCATGGCGCGCTCGGCCGGTTCGGACCGGAAGACAAAGCCCATGTCGAGGAGGCGCTGGCGCTGACCGACATGAGCGCTTTCGCCGACCGGCTTGTGGACGAGCTTTCCGGCGGCGAGCGGCAGCGTGCGTGGCTCGCCATGCTGGTGGCGCAGAATGCCGGCGTCATGCTGCTCGACGAACCGATTTCGGCGCTCGATATCGCGCATCAAGTCGAGGTGCTGGCGCTGGTCAAGGACCTCAGCCGCAGGCGCAACCTTTGCGTCGTCGTGGTGCTGCACGACCCCAACATGGCGGCGCGCTATTGCGACGAGCTGATCGCGCTGAAGGAAGGCCGGCTCTTAAGGCGTGGCACGCCGGGCGAGATCATGCGGGGCGACGTGCTCAAGGACATTTTCGGCGTCGAGATGGGCGTGCTCGAGCATCCCGTCACCGGCCTGCCCATCGGTTACGTGCAATGATGAAGCGAGGACGAGCCTTGTCCCGGAACATTCTTCTCGCGGCGTTGGCCGCATCGGTCATTCTTTCGACAGGCGCGGCCACGGCGCAGCAACCGCCGGCGACGCCGGCGACGGCCGCGCAGGTACCGGCGATGCAACCGCCGGCGGCCGCCTCGAGCGCCGCACCGCAGCCGGCGGGGCCGGGCACGCAGCCCGGCCAGAGCGCGGCGGTCGGCGGGGAGGCGCCTTCCGCCATTTCGCTCACGCTGCCGCATGATCTGTCGCCCTGGGGCATGTTCATGGCGGCCGACATCGTCGTCAAAGCCGTCATGGTCGGGCTTGCCTTTGCTTCGCTGGTCACCTGGACCATCTGGCTCGCCAAATCGCTCGAGATTCTCGTCGGCAAGCTCAGCGCTCGCCGCGCGGCCGTTGCCATCGGCAATGCCGCGACGCTGATGCAGGCGGGCCGCGCGCTTGGCCACGGCAACGGCCCTGGAGCGCTGCTGGTGCGCGCGGCCGAGGAAGAGCGCGCGCTGTCGGCCGGCGCGCTGGACCATGCCTCGGGCGACGGCCTGAAGGAGCGCGTCACCTCCAGGCTGTCGCGCATCGAGGCGGCAGCCTCGCGGCGCATGTCGCGCGGCACAGGCCTGCTCGCGACCATCGGTTCGACGGCGCCCTTCGTCGGCCTGTTCGGCACCGTCTGGGGCATCATGAACGCCTTCATCGGCATCTCGCAGGCGCAGACCACGAATCTGGCGGTGGTCGCGCCGGGCATCGCCGAAGCGCTGCTCGCCACGGCGATGGGCCTGGTGGCCGCAATCCCGGCAGTGGTGATCTACAATGTCTTCGCGCGATCGATAGCCGGCTACAGGCAGATCCTCGCCGACGCCTCGGCTGGGGTCGAGCGACTGGTCAGCCGCGACCTGGATTTTCGCACCGTGCCGCCGGCAACGGCGATGGCGGCGGAGTAAACGGCTATGGCGGCGCGGATCCGTGAAGCGGCCGGCGACGATCTCGAGGAGAGCCACGAGATCAACGTCACGCCGTTCATCGACGTCATCCTGGTGCTCTTGATCATCTTCATGGTGGCGGCACCGCTGGCGACCGTCGACATCAATGTCGACCTGCCGGGCTCGACAGCAACGCCGGCACCCAGACCCGAGACACCGCTGTTCCTGACGCTGAAGAGCGACCTGACTTTAGCCATCGGCAATGACAGCGTGCCGCGTCCCGCCTTTGCCGAGGTGCTCGACAGCCGCGCCAAGGGCGACAAGCAGACGCGCATCTTCCTGCGCGCCGACAGAAATGTCGGCTATGGCGAGCTGATGGACGTCATGAACCTGCTGCGCGCCGCCGGCTATCTCAAGGTCGCGCTGGTCGGCCTCGAGACGACATCGGGCGCTGACGGCACGGCTCCGGCCGCGGGCGGAAGCCCCGCGCCAGCGGCAAGCGGGAGCCCGGTCCCATGACCCAAGCGATCGCCACCTTGTCCTCCCAGCCGCGCCTCGGCATAAGCGAAGCCGGTCTGTGGACAAGCGCGGCCGCGATCATTCTCGCCGCGCATGTCGCGGTCGCCTATGCGGTGCAGAACCTCAGCTTCGCCGAGACGCCGGATGGCGGCTCGCCACCGGCGCTGGCGGTCGAAATGGCGCCGCTCCCGACCACGCCGGCCGTGCCGGAAGAAGTGGCGGCGCTGGATAAGGTCACGCCGGATCAGCCTGACGCGGCGGCGGAGACGGAAACGCCCGCTGAAGTAAAACCGGCGACCGATCCGGTGCCGGCGCCGGTCGCGGAAGAAGCCAAGCCGGTCACGGATCAACCGGTGGAAGCCGACAAGGCGGAAGAGGTCGAACCGGCGGAGCAAACGATAGCGACGCTCAGCGAGCAGCAACCGTTGGAAGAGGCCGTTCCCGATCCTGTCGAAGCGATCGCGCCCGAGGTGACCGTTCCGCTGCCGCAGCCCAATCCGGTCGAGACGGAAATCAAGGCGAACAAGCCGGTCGAAGCCAGGAAGAAGGCGGAAAGGAAGCCGGCCGAAAAGCCGAAGCGGCGGCCACGAAAGGAAAAGGCCGAGCCACTCAAGGCAGTGACGACGGCCAGCATCGACGCCAAGGCCGGCGCGAAGGCCGTGGCGCCGCAATCCTCCGACGCGGCGCCGCGGTCAAGCGTCGGCCCGTCGCGGTGGAACGCCAGCCTGCAGGCATGGATCAGGCGTCACACGCGCTATCCGAGCGCGGCGAGGTCCAGGCGGGCCGAAGGCACGCCCAACGTGACCTTCACCGTGGATGCATCGGGCCGGGTGGTTTCCGCCAGGCTGGCAAGGTCATCGGGCGACGCGGATCTCGATCGTGCGGCGCTGGGAGCCCTGCAGGGCGCGTCGGTGCCGGCGCCGCCGGCGGAGCTCGGCCAGCGCGTCACCCGCACGGCGCCGTTCGTCTTCAGTTTGCGGGACTAAACGGAATTGCTCTAGGCCTGCAAGGTGGATGGTGATAGGCGGCCATTAGGTTCGGCTTTATCCAGGAATTGTTCCGAGAACCCTGCCCCAATGGAAAGCCAGATGACGATACTCACCCGCCGCAACCTTCTTAAAAGTGCTGCGGCCGCCGGCGCGGCCGGTATCGGCCTCGCGGCCGCTGGCAGGTTTGTCGGCTGGGCGGCGGCGAAGCCCGAGCCGCTGATCCTGAAGACCGCAAGCATCGAGGCGAAGCTGACGGACGGCGCGCCGACGAAGAATGTCCTGACCTATGGCGAGGCAGGCCCGCCGCCGGTCGTCAGGATGAAGAAGGGTGAGCCGTTCGCCGCGCGGCTCGTCAACGACATCGACGACCCGACCACGATCCACTGGCACGGCGTCCGCGTTCCGAACAAGATGGACGGGGTGCCGTTCCTGATCCAGCCCTATGTCTATCGGGGCGACCATTTCGACTACGCCTTCACGCCGCCGGACGCCGGCACTTTCTGGTACCACCCACACTGCGACACGCTGATACAGACGGGTCACGGGCTGACCGGCGTGATCGTGGTGGAGAACCCGAACGATCCGAAGTTCGATTCCGAAGTGGTGATCAACCTGCGCGACTGGCGCCTCGGCGACGACGGCCAGTTCATCGAGCAGTTCCGGCCGCGCGACGCGGCAAGAAGCGGCACCTTCGGCACGGTTCGCACCGCCAACTGGCTCGACCAGCCGCAATATGATGCGCCCGCCGGCGGCCTGGTGCGGCTGAGGGCCGCCATCACCGACGTCACCCGCATCTATGCCTTCCGCGTCGAAGGAGCCGAGGCGGCGGTGATCGCGCTCGACGGCAACCCTGTGCCGCAACGCTTTGCACCCGATGCCCTGCAGCTTGGTCCCGGCCAGCGGCTGGAACTCGCCATCCGCATGCCGGACGAGGAGGGGGCGATCGTCAGCCTGCGCGACGTCAGGGGGACCAAACCGAAGATCCTGGCGACGTTGCGCGCGGTTGGAAATTCCGTCAAGCGCGACATGCGCGATCTTGGGCCCCTGGAGGTCAATCCGGTGGCCGAGGTGGATGTCACCGACGCCAAGCATATTTCGTTGGCGCTCAGCGCCACAGCGGAGAACCTGCCCAGCGACGGCATCTGCGGCTCGCTCGGCTACAGCTTCTGGGCGATCAACAAGGTGCCGTGGTCGGGCGACACGCCCGATCCGACGGCGCCCCTGGCGGAACTGAAGCTCGGCAAGAGCTATGTCATCGACATGGAGAATCTCACGCCGCACTCGCACCCCATCCATCTGCACGGCATGAGCTTCAAGGTGCTGTCGTCCTCGACGCGGCAAGTCCAGCCGCTCGTCTCCGACACCTATCTCATCCAGCCGAACGAGAAGGTTCAGCTGGGCCTCGCCGCCGACAACCCCGGCGACTGGCTGCTCCACTGCCACATCATCGAGCACCAGAAGACCGGGATGACGAGTTACTTTCGGGTGGTGTGAAAATGGCAATGAGTCTTGCCGCGCTCTGAAGTTTTCGTGAGCGCCGTCCGCTTGACTCGATTCTCCGATTGCCTAGCTGTGCAGGAGGGCGTCAGGGGCGCCACGAAATCCGACAGCAGGCATGACATCTTTCCATATTCGAAAGCTCGCCCTTCTTCTGCCCGCGGGCATCTCAATCCTGTCCTCCTGCGTCATTCCCGACGATACGTCGCGGGTCGCGCAGGAGGACGCCACCGCCGCCGCCGCCCGCAGGGAGATGGTCGGCCTCAGCGAGGCCGACATTCGCATGTGTGCCGGCTTTCCGACCGCGACGGCCGACGTGGGGCCTTCCGGCCAGATCTGGACCTATCAGCGCACCGTGCAGCGCGGCAATCTCAGCATTGCGGTGCCGACCATGGCCGTGGGCGCGATTCCCGCGGTTGGCGGTACCGTCAACGTTGCGCCCGGCGGCTATTGCAACACGCAGATCCGCATGCTCAACGGCCACGTCGCCGAAGTCGCCTATGCCGGCGACAACAACCTGCCGAACAGTCGCGACGCGCTCTGCGTCAGCACGGTGGATGCCTGCGTGGCCTATGCGCGCCAACACCGTTACAAGACTCCGGCGGTCTCCAGGTGAGTGGGGTCAGCCGACGCCAGGCGGGAGCGCCAGTTTTTTTGCCGGCCGTTGCGCCAGGAAATATGACCTAACGCTCATATGTGCGGCGGAAAATCAAAGTGATCACCGGCCGCCCCAAATCGTCCCGAATCCGCAGGTCTTTCGGCCCATTTCGAGACGAAGGAGAGGTCGAATGAAATTGTCCATTTTTGCCCTTGCCGGCGCCATGCTGGCACCGATGGCCGCGGTGCAGGCGGCGCCAATGATCGCGGTGCCTGACAGAGGCGGTCTGGTTCAAGAGGCGCATGTGACATGCGCCTACCTGACCGAGGACGGCTACTGCGTGCGGCCGCACAAGAAGCACAATTATTGGAAGCCGAAGCACCACTACCGGCAGATCTACCGCACCTATGAGCCGCAACCGGACGAGTATTACTGGCGCTATCAGCAGCCGCGGGCGGTCATCCGCGTCGTTCCCAACTATCCGCGACAGGATGAAGATGACTGGGACGATTGGGACAATTGAGGCTCTCTGAGGCCGAAAAGCTGTCCCGCGTTTTGCAGGACGCTCGCAGGCCTCGGGGGCTGTAACCGATCGGCGGATGCATGGCCGGACAGTCGTCCATGCGTCCGCAACCCGCGTTTCTCGCCTACCAGCCGAAGAGCAGGGCAGCGCCGCTCTGCCTGTCGCCGGCCTGCGCGACGTTGGCGTCGGTATTTCTGCCGAACTGGAAAATGCCGTAGGAATCGTCGTTGCCGTCCTGCCGCAGGACAGCGGAGTGTCCGCTGCCCTGCTGTCGAATTACGCCGAGGTTGCCGGCCCCGTCCTGACCGATGCCGGCAAGGTTGTTCCGCCCGAGCTGTCTGATATGGGCGCCGCTGCGCAGCCCGTTGTAGGCCGAATAGGCGCGCAGACCGAGATCCAGCACTCGCGCATCGCGGGCCGTCCGGGGCGCGTAGTAGAACCCGATCGAACCTCCCGCCTCTGCCGGAGCGGCAACCAGGGGCAGACCGATGACCGCGGCGAGCGCGGTGGCTTGGATGAGTTTTGCGATCTGGCGGTTCATGATGCCTCTCCTTGTGGCTTCGATCATTTTGATGAGCCACAGTCGCACAGCGAAGCTGAACCGTGACGGAAGGGGTCGTTCAGCAGCCGTTCAAGACTAGGGCGGTTCAACCTTACCGGTGGAAATGGCGAAGGGCTCCGGTCGCCCGGAGCCCTCCTTTCGATCCGCCAAGAGAGCCGGCGCTCAGATCGCGCCGGGAACCTGTTTGACGCAGCTGACGCTCGTGCCGCCCGCGGTCACTTTCAGCTTGACCTCGTAGGCGGCGTCACTCGCCCCGACGCTCATCCGGCCGAGCGATGCGGGACTGCCCGGACGCGCTTCGAAGGCGCCGCCCTGCCGGATATTGGCGGAGCCGGACGTGCCGCCGCCCGAGACGCTGACCGTATAGGTGCCGCTGATGTTCCTGTCGGCATAAGCCAGAGGTTCCAGGAGGATGGCGTCGCCTTCAATCGTATCGCGTATTTCGCATCGCAGCGCCCCGGAATTCGCGTCATCCCTGCCGGCCGTCGCGCCGGCTGCGCCGGCGGCGATCGCGGCCAGGAGCGTGGCCGATGCCACTGCCTTTCGCTTGTCCAATCTGGTCATGGATGATCTCCTCGCCATGTCAGGACGATGGCCGGCAATGGCATTGCCGGCCATCGTGGCTCAGGGGCAGTCCTGGACGAAGGCGGCGACGTTGCCGCTGCCGCCCTGGCTGACGTCGGCGTTGCACCCGTGGCCGACCTGGACGCCGGCGGCGATGTTGCCGTTGCCGTCCTGGGTCAGGATCGCGGTGTGGTTCGAGCCGAACTGGGCAATGCCCGCGGCGTTCCGGCTGCCGTACTGATAGGTCGCGCCGTAGTTGTTGACGCCCTGCTGCCCGATCACCGACCGGTTGCGATGACCATATTGCTGGCCGATGGCGGTATTGAAGCGGCCATCCTGGTAGACGTGTATGCGGTTGCGGTAGCCGTGCTGGGCGCCGCCGGCGGAATTGCGCCAGCCATATTGTTCGATGTTGACGTCGTTGGCCATTGCGGGCGCAACAGCGGTGAACCCGACGACGGCGGCAAAGGCTGCTGCGATGATCGATATACGGGTCATGGGACTTCTCTCCTTCGATGCGGCAGGGGACCGCGGGTTGAACGGCCTCTTTGTAGGAGGTTGGCCCGGAACGGAGGCTGAAAGCTCCGTTCAGCGAAAATTCATGACGGTTCGTTCGGACGCTTCAGAGTCCCCAGCAGCCTTCGCCATCCGATCCGGCGAGATCACAATTCAGGACTCAGGACGTTTCGCTGCCGAGGCGTTTGACCGAAAATCAGCGCTGGAGAGATGGCGCCGCCGGCGCACCGAACCTCATGCGGCGGAAACAAAAGTGGTTTCCGGGCCGATCTAAATTTCGGAGGTTGCTGGCTCTGGGGTTTGCGGTGCAGGGCCGGCACCGCGGCTCGCAGGATTCGGCTGGTGGAGCTGAGGGGGATCGAACCCCTGACCTCATCATTGCGAACGATGCGCTCTCCCAGCTGAGCTACAGCCCCGTTCCAGCGGATCGGCTTGTATCGGTCGCGGCGGTTTGATGTCAAGGCGAAACGGTTGCCTCGACGCGATGCGCCGTGGTTGGCGGGCCTTGCCGGTTCACCAAGCAATGGCTACATGTCGGCGACAATTTGGAGACCGGCATGATCGCCCTCATTCAAACCATCGTCGTGGCGCTCGACCTCTATTGGTGGGTCATCATCGCCTCGGCGATCTTTTCCTGGCTCTATGCCTTCAATGTCGTCAACTCGCGCAATCAGTTCGTCGACACCATCGCCAACATGCTCTACCGGCTGACCGAGCCGGCGCTCAGGCCAATTCGCCGCTTCATGCCCGATCTCGGCGGCATCGACATCTCGCCGATCATCCTTCTTCTGATCATCTTCTTCATCCGGCAGTTCCTGCTCACGACCGTGCTGTCGCTGGTCGTCTGAGGACCGGTCGGTCGATGAGCGCGCCGTTTCGCCCGCGCGGGGATGGCATCGACCTTCATGTGCGGCTGACGCCGAAGGCGGCGCTCGACCGGATCGAGGGCGTCGAGACGGCCGCGGACGGACGCAGCCATCTCAAGGCCCGCGTGCGCGCCGTGCCGGAGAACGGGGCCGCCAATGCGGCGTTGGAAAGGATGGTGGCCAAGGCGCTCGGCGTGCCGGGGTCGGCGGTTTCGGTGGTCGCGGGCGGCACGTCGCGGCTGAAGACGGTACGGATACTGGGCGATGCGGGCGCGCTGGCTAAGAATGTAGAGGCATTCGTCCGCCGTTGAAATAGATCGACGAAATTTCCAAAGTTGGTGCTGCCCCTCATTGCCCTGCCGGGCATTTCTCCCCGTATAGTGACGGGGAAAAAGATGGCTGTCGCCGACGATTTCGCCAATCATCAGCGTTGCAGAAAGTAGCGCCGATGTTGCAGCCAGCCTCCTTCTCCTCGTAAACGGGCTAGGGGATGCACACATTTCCAAGCGGCTGGTCTTTGGCGATAGAGTGCATGGCAGCTTGGCGCATGCATTGTCTAATGCAGCGCTGGTCGACCCCCACTCCGTCTCGGCTTCGCCGAGCCACCTCTCCCCCGATCGACGGGGTAGAGGAAAGGCGCCAGGCTTTTTGCCGTCAACGCTCGTCAGCAAGGCTCCCTTCCTTTCCCTCCGGAGGGGGGAAAGGTGGCGCTGCGAAGCAGCGACGGATTGGGGGAACCACGTGGCAATCAAGCCTCAGGTCGATCAGTCAATCACAGAAGATGTGTGCATAGCTTAGCGTAAACGGGGAGAAGGTGCCGGCAGGCGGATGAGGGGCAGCGCGGCAGTTGGAGATTGAGCAGCTTTTGCCTGCCGCAGACAAAAGTTAATGCTCAATCCCCCAGCGGCAGCTTCGGGTCGTCGACCTTCAGCGTGTTCACGCTCTGCTTGATGCGGCGCAGGTTCTCCAGCACCTTCGGCCCGCGCGATTCCGCTACCGTGGTGGCGATCATGTCGACTATGGCGAGCAGCGCGTAGCGCGACGAGGTCGGCTTGTAGATGTTGCCGTCCTCGAAAGGCTGCAGGAAGATCACCGTGTCGGCGACCTTGGCCAAGGCGGAGTCCGGCGCGGTGACGGCGACGGTGGCGGCGCCATATTGCTGGGCGACCTCGACCGCCTCGATCACCGAGCGCGCATAGCCCGAGACCGAGAAGGCGACCAGCGTCGTCTCCGGCGTCGCGACCGCCGCATACATGCGCTGCAGCTGGCCGTCGATCTGCGCGAGCGCCGACAGTCCCAGCCGGAACAGACGGTTCTGCATCTCCATCGCCATCATCGAGGAAATGCCGCCGGAGCCGATGCAAAGCACGTTGCCGGAGCCGGCGATGCGGGCGGCCACGGCCATCAGCGTCGTCATGTCGAGGTTCTCGCTGGCGCGCTGGATCGCGGCGATCGCCGCTTCGGTGATCGCGGAAGCGATGCGCTGCTCGCGCGCGTCGCGGCTCAGCGGCTCCGGCGACAGATACTGGCCGCCTATGGCGATCGCCTGCGCCAGATAGAATTTGAAGTCGCGCAGGCCTTCGCAGCCGAGATTGCGGCAGAAGCGGGTCACTGTCGGCTCGCTGACACTGACCCTCGCGGCAATCTCCGAGATCGCCGCCTTGGAGGCGAAATCGAGATCGGAAAGCACGAGACCGGCTAGCCGGCGGTCCGACTTTGTGCCGTCCTGTGACATCAATTGCAGACGGGTGATGATGTCGGCCGGCGTCTTCATGTCTTGATCATCACAGGGGCAGGCCCGTCGCCTTGTCGAAGAGGTGGATGTTGCGCGGGTCGACGCTCACCGGCAGCCTGTCGCCGGGCTTCACCTGCAGCCGGTCGCGGAACACGGCGCGCACCGTATCGTCGCCGACCGACCCATAGACATGGGTTTCCGAGCCGGTCGGCTCGACGACGTCGACGTCGATCGCGATGGCGTCTTCGGCGGCGCCGATGACGAAATGCTCGGGGCGGATGCCGGCTTCGACCGTGTCACTGCCGGATGCTGCCTTGCCGGCGAGCGCCAGCCGGCCGCCGCCTTTGGTCTCGAACCAGGACTTGCTGTCGGCGGTCTTCAGCGCGCCGGACACAAAGCTCATCGACGGCGAGCCGATGAAGCCGGCGACGAACTTGTTGGCCGGACGGTCATAGAGCTCGAGCGGCTGCCCGACCTGTTGGATGCGGCCGCGGTCCATCACCACGATGCGGTCGGCCATGGTCATGGCCTCGATCTGATCGTGGGTGACATAGACGATGGTCGATTTCAGCCGCTGATGCAGCGCCTTGATCTCGGTGCGCATCTGCACGCGCAGCTGCGCGTCGAGGTTGGAGAGCGGCTCGTCGAAGAGAAAGACCGAAGGCTCGCGCACGATGGCGCGGCCCATGGCGACGCGCTGGCGCTGGCCGCCCGACAACTGCCTCGGATAGCGGTCGAGATAGGAAAAGAGGTTCAGCACGCCTGAAGCCTTCTTGACCTTGTCGTCGATCGCCGCGCGGCTTTCACCCCGGATTTTAGGCCCGAAACCGATATTGTCCGCGGCCTTCAGATGCGGGAACAACGCGTAGGACTGGAACACCATGGCGATGTTGCGCTTCTGCGGCGGCAGGTCGTTGGCGCGCGTGCCGCCGATCACGAGATCACCGGAGGTAATCGTCTCCAGTCCGGCCAGCATGCGCAGCAGGGTGGATTTGCCGCAGCCGGACGGGCCGACCAGCACGACGAACTCGCCGCTCTTGATCTCCAGGTCGATGTCCTCGAGGATTTTGTGCTGGCCGAAGGATTTCGACAGGTTGCGAAACTGGACGTCGGTCATGGTCACGCTCCCAAAATGTCGTCGATGAAAGGCAGGTAGCCGGCCGTCAGCCCGGCGTCCACCGGCACCACCGCGCCAGTTATGCCGGATGCCCGGTCCGAGGCAAGGAAGGCGACGGCCTCCGCCACTTCCGACGCGTTGACGATGCGGCCGAGCGGATAGAGCCGCTTCAGCCGGCCGAGGATCTCGGGGTCCTTGGCCAGGCGATGGTCCCAGGCGGCCGTGCGGATCGAGCCCGGGCAGACGACATTGGCGCGAACGCCGCTGCGGCCAAGCTCGACGGCGATCGATTTGGCGTAGGCGTTGATGCCGGCCTTGGCGGCGGCATAGGCGGGGTTGCCGAAATGCGAAATCGCGTTGACCGAAGAGATGAAGACGACGCTGCCCGAACCGCGCCCGGCCATTGCCTTGATCAGCGGATCGGCGAAGGTCATCACGCCGGTGAGATTGAGGTCGAGCTCCTGCTCTATTTTCTCAGTCGTCAGCGTCCTCAGGGTTTCGGCGCGCGTCCAGCCGGCATTGTTGATCAGGATGTCCGGCACGCCGTCGCTGTCGAGCAGCGCCGGGATCGCCAGCTCGATCGAGGCGCGATCGAGCAGGTCGAAGACGTGGCGCGAGGCGATATGCGGGCTGGCGAGCGCTTCGGCCGACTGGTCGCAGCCGACGATGCGGGCGCCGCGTTCGGCCATCAGCGCCACGATCGCCGAGCCGAGGCCGCCGCCGGCGCCGGTGACGACAACGGTCTTGCCCTCGAAATCGGCCTTCGACACCACGATACGCGCTCCTCCGCCACGTCAAACAGCGCTGGAACGCTATCCAACGAAATGTAATTAAGCAACATGATAAACCGCTTGCATCGGCGAGAACGGCAGATAATGTAGGAAAGTCACATAAATCCTGAGCCCATCAGGGCCAGGCGCGAATGCGCATCAATGGGAGAAAAATCAGATGAGCCTTGCGAAATGGACTGTCGGCCTGTTGGCCGGAATGAGCATGCTGGCGTTTGCCGCGCCGGCCGATGCGGGCGAGGTGCGCGTCACCGTCGCCGAATACAGCGCCAAGACCGGTCCTTATTTCGAAGCGGTGAAGAAGGAATTCGAGGCGGCCAATCCGGGCATCACCATCAAGTATGAAGTGGTGCCGTGGGATGTGCTTCTGCAAAAACTCACAACCGATATCACCGCCGGCACCAATGCCGATCTGTCGATCATCGGCACGCGCTGGCTGATCGACTTCGTGCAGCAGGATGTGGCCGAGCCGCTCGACGGCTACATCAAGCCCGAGTTCAAGGACCGCTTCATCGACACCTTCCTGCAGCCCTCGATCATGAACGGCCACACCTACGGCCTGCCGATCGCCGCCTCGGCGCGCGCCATGTATTACAACAAGGAGCTGTTCGAGAAGGCCGGCATCGCCAAGCCGCCGGCGACCTGGACCGAGCTGCAGGAGGACGCCCGCAAGATCAAGGGCGTCGGCGCCTTCGGTTTCGGCCTGCAGGGCAAGGAGATCGAGACCGACGTCTATTACTATTACGCGATGTGGTCGCAAGGCACCGAGATACTGAACAAGGACGGCACGTCCGGTTTGAGCACGCCGGGCGCGCTCGAGGCCGCCAAGCTCTACAAGTCGATGATCGACGAGGGCCTGACCGAGCCGGGCGTGACCTCCAACAACCGCGAGGACGTGCAGAACCTGTTCAAGCAGGGCAAGGTCGGCATGATGATCACCGCGCCCTTCCTGTCCAACCAGATCAAGGAAGAAGCGCCGAGCCTGAAATATGGCGTCGCCGCCATTCCCGCCGGTCCGACGGGCGCGCGCGGCACCTATGGCGTCACCGACTCCATCATCATGTTCAAGAACTCCAAGAACAAGGACGAAGCCTGGAAGCTGCTCGACTTCCTGTTCACCAAGGAGCAGCGCGCCAAGTTCACGCAGGGTGAAGGCTTCCTGCCGGTGAACAAGGAAGAGGCGAAGATGGACTATTACGTCAACAACGCCGATCTCGCCGCCTTCACCGCGCTGCTGCCCGACGCGCGCTTCGCGCCGGTCATTCCGGGCTGGGAGGAGATCGCGCAGATCACCTCGGACGCCATGCAGAAGATCTATCTCGGCAGCGCCGAGCCGGAGGCTGCCCTGAAGGAAGCGGCGGCCAAGGCCAATGGCGTGCTGAAGAAATAGGGCGTATCTCCCTGCGCCCGTGGCGCGCCCCACCCCGTCGGGGCGCGCCACACTTTTAGAAGAAGCCGCGTGCAAATGGTGAAGACCCAGGGCATCGCTTCGGGCAAGGACAAATCGTCGATGTCGGCGCTGCCCCTCATTGCCCTGTCGGGCATTTCTCCCCGTATAGTGACGGGGAGAAAGAGGCTGGCCGCAACGCTGGCGCATTTCCTGCCACGTTGGCGATTGGCGAAATCGCCGGTGACAGCGCCCCTCTCCCCGTCACTACACGGGGAGAGGGTGCCGGCAGGCAGGTGAGGGGCAGCGCCAACGCCGGCGAGGAATGCAAATCCTGAAGCAATCGCCTGGGAAGAACGAGAGCCAAGCGGGCATGCCAGCGAAATTCAAATGGGGGGACGTGCCTTGAGCACCAATGCCGCTGCCACTGCAGTCTACCCCCAAAGCAGTACAAACCAGCCGATGCAAAGCCGTATCCTGCCCTATCTGCTGACGCTGCCCAGCCTTTTGCTGGCGGCGGTGGTGATCTTCTGGCCGGTCTGGGATCTGGTGCAGATCTCGACGCATGACGTGAATCGCTTTGGCCAGCTGCGCGACTTCAGCGGCCTGGCCAATTTCTGGGCGCTCGCCGCCGATCCCGACTTTGTCGCAGCACTCTGGCGCACAGGCTTATGGACCGTGCTGGTGGTCGGCGGCGCGCTGCTTCTGTCGATCCCGGTGGCAATCATCCTCAACAGCGATTTCTATGGCCGCGGGCTGGCGCGCGTCATCATCATGCTGCCCTGGGCGGTGTCGCTCACCATGACGGCCGTGGTCTGGCGCTGGGCGCTCAACGGCGAAAGCGGCATGCTGAATTCGGCGCTGATGAAGCTCGGCCTGATCAGCCAGAACATCCAGTGGCTGGCGAGCGCCGAGACGGCTTTCCCGATGCAGGTGCTGATCGGCATCCTGGTGACGGTGCCGTTCACCACCACGATCTTCCTCGGCGGCCTGTCGTCCATCCCCGACGATCTCTATGAGGCGGCGGCGCTCGAAGGCGCAACACTCTTTCAGCAGTTTCGCGAGATCACCTTTCCGCTGCTAAAGCCGTTCATCAACATCGCGATCGTGCTCAACACGATCTACGTGTTCAACTCCTTCCCGATCATCTGGGTAATGACGCAGGGCGGGCCGGCGAACTCGACCGACATATTGGTCACGCATCTCTACAAGCTCGCCTTCCGCATCGGCAAACTGGGCGAGGCCTCGGCGGTGTCGCTGGTGATGTTCGTGATCCTGCTCATCTTCACCATGATCTATGTACGCCTCGCCATGCGGGAGCAGCGCGCATGAGGAACGGCAAGCTGAGACGCACGATCATCGCCTGGCTGCTGCTTGCGCCCCTGATCGTGGTGACGATCTTTCCCTTCGCGGTGATGTTCCTCACCGCGATCAAGCCGCGGCCGGAGGTGCTCTCGCCGACCTGGTGGCCGAGCGAGTTCCGCTGGTCGAATTTTGCCGACATGTGGGTGGCGACCGGTTTCGGCCAGGCGCTCGTCAACTCGCTTTACGTCTCGGCGCTGGCGACGATCGGCGCCATACTGATCTCGGTGCCGGCGGCCTACGCCATGTCGCGTTTCCGCTTTGCCGGCTACGGCGCCTTCCGCCAGTTCCTGCTGATCTCGCAGATGATCTCGCCGATCGTGCTGGTGCTCGGCCTGTTCCGGCTGATGGCCGCCTGGGGGCTGGTCGAAAGCACGACGGCGCTCGGCTTCATCTACATGGCCTTCAACGTCGCCTTCACGGTGTGGATGCTGCAGAGCTATTTCGACACCATCCCGCGCGATCTCGAGGAGGCGGCCTGGATGGAGGGCGCCGGGCGATGGCTGACGCTGCGAAAAGTGTTCCTGCCGCTCTGCCTGCCGGCGATCGCGGTGACGGCGATCTTCACCTTCATCAATGCCTGGAACGAGTTCGTCGTGGCGCTCACCATGCTTCGCAGCCAGGAAAGCTACACGCTGCCGATCCAGGTTTTCTCGCTGGTGGCCGGCCGCTACACGATCGAATGGCACCATGTCATGGCGGCCACGCTGCTCGCGACCTTGCCGGTGGCGATCCTGTTCATCTGGCTGCAGCGCTACCTCGTCCGGGGCCTCGCGCTCGGAGCGGTCAAATAGCAATCCCAGCAATTCCAGGAAAAGCGTGCAGCGGTTTCCGCCCGGAATTGCGACAAACGAAGAGTCCTTACGGAGTTTTGATGCGTATCTTCACCGCCTCGCTGGCGACGGAAACCAACACCTTCTCGCCGGTGCCGACCGACCGGGCCTCGTTCGAAATGGCCTTCTATGCCGGTCCCGGCAAGCATCCGGAGACGCCGACGCTCTGCTCCTCGCCGATCGTGGCGCTGCGCAAGCGCGCGGCCAAGGAGGGGCTGACCGTCATCGAAGGCACCGCCACCTGGGCGGAGCCGGGTGGCCTGGTGCAGCGGCAGACCTATGAGGCGCTGCGCGACGAAATCCTCGGTCAGCTCAAATCCGCCCTGCCGGTCGATGCGGTGATCCTCGGCCTGCATGGCGCCATGGTCGCGCAAGGCTATGACGACTGCGAAGGCGATCTGCTGGAGCGCGTGCGCGCCATCGTCGGGCCGAAGATGGTGATCGCCTCGGAATTCGATCCGCACAGCCATCTGACGCCGAAGCGCGTCGCGGCTTGCGATGTCATGGCCTATTTCCTCGAATTCCCGCACACCGATTTCTACGAACGCGGCGAGCACGTCGTCGAGCTCGGCCTGGCGGCGGCGCGCGGCGAGATCAAGCCGGTGATCTCCACCTTCGACTGCCGCATGATCCAGGTGCTGCCGACGAGCCGCGAGCCGATGCGCTCCTTCGTCGACAAAATAAAGGCTCTGCACGGCAAGGACGGCGTGCTGTCGGTTTCGGTGGTCCACGGTTTCATGGCCGCCGACGTACCGGAGATGGGCACGCGCATCCTGGTCATCACCGATAACGACAAGGCAAAGGGCGATCGGCTCGCCGAGACGCTGGGGCGCGAGCTCTATGCGCTGCGCGAGAAGACGGCGATGACGATGCTTTCCGCGTCCGCCGGCATCGAGCGGGCGCTGGCCGTGCGCGCGGAGCGCCAGGACAAGCCGGCGGTGATCGCCGACATCTGGGACAATCCGGGCGGCGGCGTGCCGGGCGACGGCACCATCGTGCTGCGCGAGCTGTTGGCGCGCGGCGTCGGCAAGGTCGGCGTCGCGACCATCTGGGACCCGATCGCGGTGACGTTCTGCCAGGCAGCGGGCGAGGGCGCCGTCATCGACCTGCGCTTCGGCGGCAAGGCCGGCTCCCAGGCCGGCGAGCCGATCGACGCGCGCGTCACGGTGCTGAAAGCGGTCAGCGAAGGCTGGCAGAGTTTCGGGCCGAGCCGGGTGACTTTAGGGCCGGCGGCCGTGGTACGCATCGAAGGCACCGAGGTCGACGTCATCCTCAACACCAACCGTACCCAGACCTTCGAGCCGGACATTTTTTCCAACATCGGCATCGATCCGATGTCGAAGGAGATCCTGCTGATCAAGTCGACCAACCATTTCTACGCAGGCTTCGCGCCGATCGCCGCCGAGGTCATCTATGTCGCGGCGCCGAGTTCTTACCCGAGCAATCCGGCGGTGACGGACTATAAGAAGCTGAAGCGACCGATATGGCCGAGGGTGGCTGATCCGTGGAGCGCCTCCCCTTCTCCCCTTGTGGGAGAAGGTGGATCGGCGCGATAGCGCCGAGACGGATGAGGGGTGTTCCAGCGGAGCGAGACGTCGGCATTCCCTGGAGCACCCCTCATCCGTCGCCTTCGGCGACACCTTCTCCCACAAGGGGAGAAGGCGAGGTCGCGCTACACCAATCCCCTCTTCACCATCATCGCCTCCGGTGACGGCATCTTGCCGCGGAAGGCGGTGTAGAGCTCTTCCGGATCCTTGGAGCCGCCGGCAGCGTAGATGTTCTTCTTCAGCCGTTCGGCCAGCTCCGGATTGAAGGGATCGCCTGTTTCCTCGAAAGCCGAGAAGGCGTCGGCATCGAGCACCTCCGACCACATGTAGGAATAGTAGCCGGCTGAGTATCCGTCGCCGGCGAAGACATGGCCGAAATGCGGAGTGCGGTGGCGCATCGCGATGGTGTCGGGCATATGCAGCTTCTCGAGCGTTTCGGCTTCGAAACGAAGCGGCTCGCCCGGCGCGTCCGGCCGCGCGTGGTAGGCCATGTCGATCAGCGCCGAAGCGGTGAACTCGACGGTGGCGAAGCCGGCGCCGAAGGTGCGGGCGGCGAGCATCTTGTCGAGCAGGTCCTTCGGCATCGGCTTGCCGGTCTTGACGTGCAGCGCGTGCTTTTCCAGCACCGCCGGCACCGTCAGCCAGTGCTCATAGAGCTGCGAAGGCAATTCGACGAAGTCGCGGCTGACGGATGTGCCCGAGACCGACGGCCAGGTGACGTCGGTCAGCATGCCATGCAGCGCATGGCCGAATTCGTGGAACAGCGTCTTGGCCTCATCGACCGACAGGAGTGCGGCCTCGCCGGTCGGCGGCTTGGCGAAATTCATGATGTTGTAGATGACGGGCTTGGCGCCCGACCCAAGCTTGTAGCCGGACTTCAGCGCGCTCATCCAGGCGCCGGAGCGTTTTGACGGCCGTGCGAAATAGTCGGCGAGGAAGAGGCCGCGCTCGCTGCCGTCGGCATTCTTGACCACGAAAACGCGTGCATCGGGATGCCAGGCGGCGATGCCCTTCTTTTCCTCGAAGCTGATGCCGAACAGCTTTGTGGCGACGTCGAAGCAGGCGTCGATGACACGATCGAGCTGCAGGTACGGCTTCAGCTCCGCCTCGTCGAAGGCAAATTTCTCGGCGCGCAGTTTTTCCTGGTAGAAGCGCCAATCCCAGGCGGCGAATTTCTCGTTGCTGCCGGCTTCGGCCGCCAGGCGCTCCAGCTCCTTGCGGTCGCTTGCTGCCTTTTCCAGCGCCTTTTCCCAAACGGGATCGAGCAGATCGTGCACGGCCTTCGGAGTCTTCGCCATGGTGTCGTCGAGCTTCAGCGCGGCGTAGGATTCATAGCCAAGCAGCTTCGCCTTCTCGGCGCGCAGCTTCAGCATGTCGCGCACCACATCCGAGTTGTCGCTGGCGCCGCCGTTCTG
Organism: Mesorhizobium sp. WSM4904; assembly: GCF_029674545.1. NCBI lineage: Bacteria > Pseudomonadati > Pseudomonadota > Alphaproteobacteria > Hyphomicrobiales > Phyllobacteriaceae > Mesorhizobium > Mesorhizobium sp. WSM4904. The sequence continues at coordinate 1,106,076 of NZ_CP121354.1, forward strand.
GCCGCGCATGATGAAGGCGCGGTAGGCTGCCTCGCGCAGGTCGCGACGCTCGGAGAAGGTCGAGAACGGCTCGTAGATCGAGCGCGACAGCGTCACCGCATAGCGGCCCTTCTGCCCACGCATCTCGGCCGCCTCGGCCATGGCGCTCTTCAGGAAATCAGGCAGGCCGGCAAGGTCGGACTCATCGAGGAACAGCGCCCAGTCACGCTCGTCGGCAAGCACGTTCTGGCCGAATTTGGTGCCGAGCGAGGAAAGCTCCTCATTGATGGCGGCGAGCCGCTGCTTGCCATCGGCGTCGAGCTTGGCGCCCGACCGGACAAAGCCTTTCCAGGTCTTTTCCAGCACGCGCAGCGTCTCGGGGTCGAGCCCCAGACTATCGCGGCGCTGGTAGAGGTCGTCGATGCGGGCGAACAATTTTTCGTTCATCGAGATCGCCGAGAAATGCCGCGACATCTTTGGCGAGATGTCGCGCTCCATCGCCTGGATGGTGTCGTTGGTGTGGGCGCCGGCGCGGCACCAGAAGATCGACGAGACATGGTCGAGCGGCTCGCCGGCGAGCTCGAGCGCTGCCAGCGTGTTTTCGACGGTCGGCGTCTCGCTGTTGCCGGCGATGGCGTCGATCTGCGCCTGATGCGCCTGCAGCGCCGCGCCGAAGACCGGGCCGAAATCGTTGTCGCCGATGCGGGAGAAATCCGGCAGGCCGAGCGGGCCTTGCCAAAAGGTCAGCGGATGGGCGGCGAGGTCGACGGTCTTTGCAGATGACATGAGCGATTCCGGTGGGCTGGGATGGAGGCGGGATGCCCAGGATGTAGGGCGATGCCGCGCATCGCGCAACTCGGGTAGCCCCGGGATTCGCCTAAGGACATTCAAGGGGTAAGGCGATTCACCGTTTCACGGAAACGGCGAAACGTGCTGGTTCATCGCAAACGCTGGAGATCGGCTGAAGCCTCTCAACCTCGTCATCCACGGGCGAAGCGGACGCGGAGACCCGAGGATCCATTCCGTGACTTTAGCCGAGGAATGCAGCGCCAGCAGAATTCTGCACCGTGGCAACGCCTCGACGTCACGGCATGGGATCCTATGGTCTGCGCGCGTCGCTTCGCTCCTTGCTCCGCCATAGGATGACGATCGCGATGAGCGTTTCGGCCAATCGCCAAGGCATCTGCCAACGCAAACACTAGTAAGCGCTGCAGTCCTGCGCGACCGCCGTTTGGGTGCTGGCGGTGATGCGGCCGCCGACGACGGTGAAGGTTTCGCGCATCAGCGTGTCGTTCTCGGGGAAGTCGTAGCAGGCAAGCACCGTCGTCTCACCGTTCTCGCTCTTCTCGATGCGGTGGCGGATCGCGGCGCCCGCGACCGCGTCCTGCCATTGGTCGATCGAGTCGATGAATTCCTGCTTGTCCTGGACGACGCCAAGGTCCTCGAGCGTCATGCGCGCGTCGTCGGCAAGCAGGGCCGACAATTCGGTGCGGTCGGCCGCCAGCAGCGCCGAATACCAGCGATCGATGATCGCGCTGTCGTCGGCACGAGCAGCAAGGAACGAGAACAGCAGCGCGACGGCGGCAAGGACGGCGTGGCGAAAATGACGATGCATCCTCCGCCTCATTCCATTTCCAGCCGTTCGAAATCGCCGGTCTGCCTGTTCATCACCCAGAGCTCGCCGGTCGAGATGTCGAACCAGGCGCCGTGCAGGGTGAGCCTGCCCTTGCCCTCGAGGATCGAGACGCAGGGAAAGGTCCTGAGATTGGCGATGGAATAGCGGATCGAGATGCGCTCCAGCGCCGTCTGCCGCTCCGTCGCGGTCATCAGCGTGCTTGCGGCCACGGTTTCGGCGGCCGGCGCGATCAGGCTCATCCATTTGCCGATGAAATCGCCGGCCGAGAGCGGCGCGGAGCTGGTGTCGAGCGCGGCGCGGATGCCGCCGCAGCGGCCATGCCCCATCACCACGATGTTCTTCACCTTCAGGCTCTGCACGGCGAATTCGAGCGCGGCCGAGGTCGAATGGTACTCGCCGTCCGGCTCATAGGGCGGCACCAGATTGCCGACATTGCGCAGCACGAAGAGCTCGCCAGGCCCGGCATCGAAGATCGCTTCCGGCGCCGAGCGCGAATCGCAGCAGGCGACGATCATCGTCTCGGGCGCCTGGCCGTCGCGGGCCAGCGAGCGATAGCGCCCGCTTTCGGCGGGATAGCGGCCGCTCATGAAGTTGCGGTAGCCGGTCAGCAGATGCTCGGGGAGGTGAGGCATGGGCGGCTAGAGCCTTTCCGGGGGTTGGAGGCGGCAGCGCGTTGCGATCGAAAAAGGCTCTATCTCTCTGTTTTGACGCAATTCCGGACGGAAAACGGTTACACACTTTTCCTGGAATTGCTCTAACGGCAAAAGCCGGTCGCGAGCAATGCCGAATTGCGGATGGCAGCGTCGCAATCGCATGCCGCCAAAAGCCGCGCGGCCGATTTTGTTCAAGCCCAGATGGCGACGGGTATCCCGAAGCGGTCGGTCAGCGGCGGGTCGGGGGAAGGCCGCGCCTCGCCGCCGGCGATCCGTCCGGCGATCAGCATCATGGCCGCCGCGTCGAGGAAGTCGTCGCTGGCGGCGCCTCGCGGCGGCGCCTGGTCGAGGAAGCTCTTTTCGTAGCCATGCCGGCAAAGCAGCGCCTTGCGCTCCTCCATGCCGGCCGGATTGACGGCGCCCTTTATCTTCTTGGGCAGCGTCATCGCCGCACCGCCGTTCAGCCGGCAGAAAGCCACTTCGGGATGCGATTCGAAGATGCGGCCGCGCAAATCCGGCCGCGCGATCAGCAAGGCATCGATCTCGCGGATTTTGGCAAAGATGCCAAAGGCCTGGATGGAGACGCCGCGCGGCGGATCGGAGGTCGCCATCGCCACCTCGCTCGCCCGCCGGTGCGCGGCATACCAGGCCTCGACGGTGGTGAAGTCGGCAGTGTCGGCATAGAGCGCCGCGCGCGAGGGGATGGCAAAGACGCTCGACTGCCGGGCACCCAGCAGCGGCCGTACCAGCGCTTCCGGTCCGCGACCGCCGCGGCTGGAAAAGTCCGGCAGGCCGATCGGCATGTCGACGGCGATCGTGGCGTCGGGCAAGGCGTCGAGCAGCAGCTGGAACGTCGGGAATACCGAGACCGATGGCGAAGCACCTTGCTCGCGATGGACGGCGATCCAGCCGGCCTTGCAGCCGTCGACCCCGGCCAGAGCGCCTGGCGTCATGCCCGCTTGTCCCGCCCGGGATGGAGGAGATGGCGAAGCTGCACCATGGCCATCGGATGCGACAGGCTCTGCGCGTCGGTCTCGAGTTGAAGCTCGTCGCCGCCGCGTTTGGCCGTGCGCGCCAGGATCTCGTAGACGGCGGCCGTGGTCGACTGCAGCGCCTTGACCGGCGGCTGGCCGGAAAGGATGCGGGCGAGATAGACGGCGGCCGTCAGGTCGCCCAGACCGTTCGGCGGCTTCTCGATCACGCGGTGCTCGGCAAGCAGGGCCTGGCTGCCGTCGAGCAGGAAATTGCCGGTGCCGCCCGCCATCATCGAGGGTGCCGAGGTGACCAGCATGGTGGAAGGGCCGGCGTGAAGGGCAGCCGCCATCACCGACTTGATGTCGGGCAGCGGCGCGCCGGCCATCCATTCGAGCTCATAGCGATTGGGCGTGGCGATGTCGGCGATCGGCATCAGTTTGTCACGCAGCGCCACGGCCGTGGGCTCCGGCACGTAAAGCCCGCCGGAATCGCCCATGACAGGATCGCAGACATAAAGGGCGCCGGGGGTTTTGGCCTTGATGGCGGCGACCAGCGAGGCGACGGCCTCGGCCTGGCCGGCCTCGCCGAGATAGCCTGACAGCACCGCTCTCACCTCGCCCAGCCATGGCGCGCGCTCGAGATCGGCCATCAGCGCCTTGAACTGGTCGAGCGGCGGCACGATGCGCGTGGCGCGGCTGTGGCCAGGGTGCCAGGGCAGGATGACGGTCGGCACCGCCCAGACCGGAAAGCCCAGCGTCTCCAATGCAAAGACCGCGGCGCGGTTGCCGACCGAGCCGCGGGCGACATGGCTGGAGATGACGATGACCGCGCGCGGCGCGTCGGTTTTTTCAGCATTCATGGAGTTTGATTCCTAGCCACCCCGCGTGGCGACATACACCAGCCAGGCCAGCAGCCCAATGGCGATGATGAGGCCGAGCGTTCGGCCAATGCGGGTGCCCCAAACTTCGATCGGATCGGAACGGTCGGCGTCCGCCGCGGTCACGTGGTCGCGCGCGCCCTTCGCGGTGCGGGCGACGAACGAGGCGCCGCCCGGCGTCGTCTCGCGCGCAACGCGCTCGAGGATGCGGCGCGATTCGTTCTCATCGTCCCGGCGCTCGGCCATGGCAAATGTCCTTTCCGGCCCGAAGCTTAGCCTGTTCGGGCTCGTATTCACAGGGGGCCGCGGCCGAACCAGGCGACAGCATGACCCAAGTCATTTTCTTGCGCGCAGATTGTGGTAATGCTTCGCATGCAACTTTGATCGAGGGGACCAATCATGTTCGCCGAGCGCCTTTCCCTGCCCTCCGCTTTCCGCAATTTGCCGGCCTTGCTGATGATGGCTTTCGTGCTGCCGCTGCTTGCCGGCTGCGGCTACAACACCATCCCGACGGCCGAGGAAAACGCCAAGGCGGCCTGGAGCGAGGTGCTGAACCAGTACCAGCGCCGCGCCGACCTGATCCCGAACCTGGTCGAGACGGTGAAGGGCTATGCCTCGCATGAGAAGGAAACGCTCGACGCGGTCGTGGAGGCGCGCGCCAAGGCAACGCAGATTACGGTGACGCCGGACACGCTGAAGGATCCCGAAACCCTCAAGAAGTTCCAGGATGCGCAAGCCGGGCTGACCGGCGCGCTGTCGCGGCTGATCGCGGTGTCGGAGAACTATCCCGACCTCAAGGCCAACCAGAATTTCCTGGCGCTGCAGGCGCAGCTCGAAGGCACCGAGAACCGCATCGCGGTCGCCCGCCGCGACTATATCCAGGCGGTCAGGGACTACAATCTGACGCTGAGGACCTTCCCCTCGGTGCTGTGGGCGACCTTCTGGTTCCGCGGCAACGAGCCTTTCGCGAACTTCACCGTCGAGGAAGACAAGATGCAGGTGCCGAAGGTGGATTTCGGCACGAGCACGAAGCAGGGCGGGTGAGCGCCACGACGGTCTTCGAAACACAAAACCCGCGAGAAGACGGACCGCTGGCGTGTTGATACCCCCCTCTGTCCTGCCGGACATCTCCCCCTCAAGGGGGGAGATTGGCGGTTGGTTCGCCGGCGCCTCCTTTGCAACGTCGAAAATTGGCGAAAGCCGAAAAGACATCCAATCTCCCCCCTTGAGGGGGAGATGTCCGGCAGGACAGAGGGGGGCGCGAAGGAACGCCATCCTCAACTTCCTTGGCCTTCTTCTCTGCCTTCTCCTCCTCCCCCTCGCCGCACTCGCCGCCGAGCTCCCGCCACTCACCGGGCGCGTGGTCGACAATGCCGGAATCATCGATGCCGGCACACGCGCGGCGCTGACGCAAAAGCTCGCCGATTTCGAGAAGAAGGGTTCCGATCAGATCGTCGTCGCCACGATCCCCAGCCTCGGCGGCGAGGAGATCGAGCCTTACGCCAACCGGCTGTTCCGCTTCTGGAAGCTCGGCCAGGCCAAGGAGAACAACGGCGTCCTGCTGCTGGTGGCGCCGAACGACCGCAAGATGCGCATCGAGGTCGGCTATGGGCTCGAAGGCACGCTGACCGACCTGCACACCAAGCTGATCATCGAAAACGACATGGTGCCGGCCTTCCGCGCCGGCGATTTCTCCGGCGGTATCACCAAGGCCGTCGACGACATGATCATGGTGCTCGAGGGCAATCCGGAGGAGCTGGAAGCGCGCGGCAAGCGCAACGAGCAGGCGCCGTTCAACTCCGACGACCTGTTCTTCGCCGTCTTCATCACCATCTGGGTGCTGATCTTCTTCGGCAGCATCGCGCTGACGGTGCTGCCGCCGATCTTCGGCCAGAAGATCGGCCCGGGCCGCTATCGCTGGCTCGGCATGACCTTCGAGCCGGGACGACGATCGTCCTCCGGCGGCGGCGGTTGGTCGTCGGGCGGCGGAGGCTGGTCCTCCGGTGGGGGCGGTGGCGGCGGGTTTTCCGGCGGCGGTGGCTCGTCGGGCGGTGGCGGTTCGTCGGGAAGCTGGTGAGGGACCATGGCAACGCGACCGATCGACCCGCAGGACCATGACCGCATCGCCAATGCGATCCGCGTCGCCGAGGCAAAGACCGACGGTGAAATCTACTGCGTCGTCGCCCATGCCAGCGACGGCTATTTCTTCGCGGCCGCTTTCCTGGCGACGATCGGCATGCTCGTCGCCAGCCTTGCGGTCGCTTACGGGCTGGAGGCGTGGTGGCTGACCATGCGGCTGCCGCATTTCGTTTTCGCCCAGCTGCTGGCGCTGGCGTCCGTGCTTGCCCTGTTGTGGCTTTGGCCAGGCCTGCGTATCCATTTCGTGCCAAGACGGCTGCGCTACCGGGCGGCGCATGCCAATGCGCTGAGGCAGTTTCTCGCCCGCAACGTCCACCGCACCCAGGCGCGGACGGGGGTGCTGATCTTCGTCTCCATCGCCGAGCGCTACGCCGAGGTGGTCGCCGACAGCGGCATCAATGCAAAGGTCGGCCAGCATGTCTGGGACGGTGTGGTGCGGGACCTGACGCGGCACGCCGGCGACGATCGTCTCGCGGACGGGTTCGTCAAGGCGATCGAATCAGTCGGCGCGGTGCTCGCCGAGCATTTCCCGGTTACCGAAGGCGACGTCAACGAGCTCGACGACCACCTCGTCGAGATCTGAGGGCCGGCCTGCAAACGCACTCTGCCTGACGCGATTCCGCGCTTCCGATGCCGGCAAGTTCGCCTGTGCGAAAAGCGCGGGCGCGACAGAGCGGACTCTTTGCAATCGACCGAAGCGGGTCTATGGTTAACAAATCATGAACACGCTGACGATCGACATCCGGAAAGCCGACCCTCGCGACGCCATCGCCATCGCTGAGGTGCATCAGGAGGCATGGCGCGGCGCCTATTGCGGCATCATCCCGCACCGGACGCTGACGGCCATGATCAACCGCCGCGGCCCCGACTGGTGGGCGAACGCGATTCGCCGCGCGGCCACCGTGCTGGTGGTCGAGATCGGCGGCACGATCGCCGGCTATGCGACGATCGGCAAGAACCGCGCCAAGGAACTGAGGCAGCAGGGCGAGATCTACGAGCTCTACCTGCGCCCGGAATATCAGGGCATCGGGCTCGGCAGCCGGCTGTTCAAGGCGGCGCGCACGCGCCTTGCCGACCACGGCCTCAGGGGCCTGGTGGTGTGGGCGCTGGAAGACAATTACAACGCTTTAGCCTTCTATGCCGGCAATGGCGGCCGCGATATCGCCGAAGGCGTGGAAGTCTTCGAGCAGAAGGCGCTGAAGAAGGTCGCGTTCGTCTGGGAATGACGGGCACCGCCTGAAGCGCCGAGCCCGAAACGGATTCAGGCGACGCGCCCCACGTCTCTGTCGGATGCATGCCAAAGCCGCCGCGCGCCTCTGGGCGACATGCATCGGGTTACAATCCATTACAAAGTGTGCGCTTCCATCAGCGTTCAGCACCATTCGCCGCATTGCACCATGACGCGCGCCCCGCTATCGGTCTCACAAGATTTGAGAGGGATTGAGCCATGCGTATCGCAGCGATTGCCACCGGAAAGAACCCGCCCGAGGACGTCAACGTCATCATCGAGGTGCCGATCGGCGGCGAGCCGATCAAGTACGAGATGGACAAGGAGGCCGGCACGCTGTTCGTCGACCGCTTCCTGCACACCTCCATGCGCTATCCCGGCAATTACGGCTTCGTGCCGCACACGCTGTCGGGCGACGGCGACCCGATCGACGTCCTGGTCTGCAACACGCGCGCGCTGGTGCCGGGCTGCGTCATCAATGTGCGGCCGATCGGCGTGCTGATCATGGAGGACAATGCCGGCCAGGACGAGAAGGTGATCGCGGTGCCGTCGCCGAAGCTGACGCTGCGCTACGAGAACGTCACCGAATACACGCACCTGCCGGAAATCACCCGCCATCAGGTGCAGCACTTCTTCGAGCACTACAAGGATCTCGAACCCGGCAAATGGGTCAAGATCGAGGGCTGGCACGATTCCAAATACGCCAAGAAGATGATCGTCGACGCGATCGAACGGGCGAAAGCGGCGAAGTAGGGCGAGGCGGCAGCCAACGCCCGCGATGGGGCTTGGGCAAAGCCCCCAACGTCCCATGGCGAAGCAGGAGCGCAGCTCCGTCGCGAGGACCCTGGGATCCGTGCCGTTACCTCGATCGTAGAGTGCAGCGGTGTAGAATTCTGGACCGCCGCAACGCTTCAAAGTCACGGCATGGATTCCTTGGGTCTACGCCGCGTCGCTTCGCTCCTTGCTTCGCCCAAGGATGACGAATGCGCGAGCCTTCGCCGTCTCACACTTCATCGGGCGCAGTTCAGCTAATTGTCCACCCGGCCGAAGTCCGGCACCTTGCCGATCACCTCGCGCTTGTCCTTGCCGCAGGCAAAACCCTTCGCCTTCTCGTCGGCGAGCTTGCGCGCCTGGTCGTTGGCTTGAGGGTTGCCGGTGGCGAGCACCAGGCCGACGGTGCAGCCTTCATGCGCCTCCGGCTGTGCTACTTTCGCGACGACCAGCACCTCGGTCGGCTTGTTCTCGTTCTCGGGATTGCTGATCTCGCGACGGTGGATGACCGCGAAGGGCACGGCCTTGTCGCCATTGGTTTCGATCCGCCACTCGACCTTCGGGCCAGCGGTGTTGAGCCCGGAAAAACTCTCCCAGACGGCGGTCATGTCGTCGGAGGGAAAGCCGTAATAGACGGACTCGCGAGCGTCGTCGTAGCCGATCAGCACCGGATAGCCGCGATAGCCGGCGCAGGCGAGGCTCGCCCAGTCGCCGTCGCCTTCTTCCGACTGCGCATAGGTCACGCAGTCCTTCTTCCAGTCGAGACCGGTATAGGCGCTGGAGATGTCGCCGGCATGGGCCGCCTGGCAGAAGCCGGCGAGGGCAAGCGGGATGAGAAGCGCACGCATCGCTGACAACTCCGGGAAAGGGTGTTTGAGCGTAGCGTCAAAACTGGCGCAGGCCTAGGGCGCGGGGGTTGCCAAACGTCAGTTGTCGGCGTCTGCGCCGCCCCTCATCCGCCTGCCGGCACCTTCTCCCCGTATAGTGACGGGGAGAAGGGAGTTAGCGCGGCCAGCGGCACCCTTCTTGCAACGTTGGTGATTGGCGAAATTGGTTATGAGAGAATTCCTCTCCCCGTCACTATACGGGGAGAGGATGCCGGCAGGCAGGTGAGGGGCAGCGCCAGCGTTCGAAAACTTCATTTCTTCAAGCTGGCCTCGATCAGGAGATCGGCGTTGCGGGCGACCGATGCCGCCGGTCCGCCGAGGCCGAACAATTGGCCGCTGATATAGGCGCCCTCGATCAGAAGCAGCAGCCCGTCGCCGAGCGTGTCCGAGTCAGCAGCGCCCATCGTCGCGGCCATGGCGCGCAGGCGCCGGCGCAGTTCCTGCTTGTTGTTCTCGCTGACGACGCGCGCCGGATGACCATGCTCGGGATATTCGACCGCCGCATTGGTCATCCCGCAGCCGCGATAGTCGGGCTTTTGCGTGCGCTTGCCGACGCGGGTGAGGAAGGCGATGATCTGGGCGCGTGGATTGCCCGGATGCGCATCGACCGCTTCGTCGAAACGCTGCCAGAATTCGAGGTCGTATTGGCGCAGATAGGAAGCGGCAAGCTCGTCCTTGGACGGGAAGCTGCGGTAGAGGCTGGGCTTGGTGACGCCGGCGCGCCTGACGATCTCGTCGACGCCGATCGCCCGGATGCCTTCGCGGTAGAACAGGTCGCGCGCCACGTCGAGGATCTTGTCGGCGGCCTTCGGCGCCGGCGCTGCGGGCGCGTCGTTCATCGACGCTTCAATTTTATTGTCCGATGGCATTCAACAAACTCGCTTGACAATGTTACTGACCGGTACGTATGTATGGCGCCACCTAATTGCAACGTACCGGTCAGTAACATGATAGCCCAGTCCCGTCCGTTTGGCCAGCGCTACGCCTTCGTCGTCGTTGCGGTCATTTTTCTCTGCCTGCTGATCGCCGCCGGGCTGCGCTCCGCGCCCTCCGTCATGATGCTGCCGCTGGAGGCGAGCTTCGGCTGGCGTCGCGACGTGATCTCGATGGCTGCCGGCGTCGGCATCCTGCTCTACGGGCTGACCGGGCCGTTCGCCGCGGCGCTGACGGAGCGCATCGGGCTGCGCCGCACGCTGCTCGCCGCGCTGCTGATCATGTCGGGCTCGACCGCGCTCAGCCTGCTGATGACCGAGCCCTGGCATCTCTTCATCACCTGGGGCGTATTTTCCGGCATCGGCTCCGGCGCGGTGGCGAGCGTGCTCGGCGCCACGATCGTCAACCGCTGGTTCAAGACCAATCGCGGCCTGATGATGGGCCTGATGTCGGCGTCCAGCGCCACCGGCATGCTGGTGTTCCTGCCGCTGATCGCCTCGCTGGCCCAGGCCGGCGGCTGGAAGCCGGTGGCGATTGCCGTTGCCATTGCAACTGCTGCCCTGGTGCCGATCGTGTTCCTGCTGATCCCGGAGCGCCCGGCCTCGATCGGCGAGGTCCGCTACGGCGCCGACGCGGACGACGTGCCGCCGGTGTCGCCGGCCTCGCAGGGCAATTTCCTGACACACACGCTCTCCACGCTGCGCCGTGCCGCGAGTACGAGAGTGTTCTGGTATCTGTTCGCCACCTTCTTCGTCTGCGGCTTCACCACCAATGGTCTGGTCGGCACGCATCTCATCGCCTTCTGCGGCGACATGGGCATCGGCGAGGTGCAGGCAGCCGGGCTGCTGTCGATGATGGGCATATTCGACCTGATCGGCACGACGCTGTCCGGCTGGCTCACAGACCGCTTCGATCCGCGCAAGCTGCTCGGCGTCTACTACGCCGTACGCGGCCTGTCGCTGATCTACCTGCCTTATTCCGGCTTTTCGGCGGTCAGCCTGATCGTCTTCGCCGTGCTCTACGGGCTCGACTGGATCGCCACCGTGCCGCCGACGCTGAGGCTCGCCAACGAAGCCTTCGGCGACCGCAGCGGACCGATCGTCTTCGGCTGGATCGTCGCCGGTCACCAGGTGGGCGCGGCGGCAGCGGCTGCCTTCGGCGGCACCATGCGCGAACTGCAGGGCAATTACGAGCTCGCCTTCATGATCGCCGGCATGACGGGCATCGCCGCGGCGTGCATCTCGCTGCTGATCAATACGAGCAAGCCGGCTTTCGAGCCGGAGCCACAGGCGGCTTGAGGTGCTTCTTTTCCTTCTCCCCTTGTGGGAGAAGGTGGCCGAGCGAAGCTCGGCCGGATGAGGGGTGTTGGAAGGATCGCTGCGCCGCAGAACTGAGCGCTTGAAACACTTGTTTTTCTGCGCCTCGTTCCTTCGCGCACCCCTCACCCGTCTCGGCGCTGTCGCGCCGATTCACCTTCTCCCACAAGGGGAGAAGGAAGATGTCGACTGTTATCAAAACTTCATGGTTTCGATATGCGCCTGAAACATTGAGGCGAGAGCTTGGCGGTCCCGTTCAACGCCGTCCGGAGACAGCCATGAACAAGCTCTCGTTGACCCGCCGCGCTTTCGTCACCTCAGCCAGCGCCTTTGGCCTCGTCGGCGCCTCCGGCCTCGCGCTGCCTTACTATTCCCGCGCCAATCAGCGGCCGGCTTTCACTCATGGCGTCCAGTCCGGCGATGTCGACGCCACCTCCGGCATGGTCTGGACCCGCACCGACCGCCCGGCGCGCGTGATGTATGAAGTGTCGACGACGGAGAGCTTCGCCGACGCAGTCAGGCTCGCGCCGCTCGATACCTCGCCCGCCAGCGACTACACGGTGAAGCGGCTGCTCACCGACCTCGCCGCCGACCAGGACATCTTCTACCGCATGACTGCGGCCGACCTTTCCGACGTCAACGCCGTCTCCGAGCCGATCGTCGGCCGCTTCCGCACCGCGCCGGCCTCGAAGCGCGACGTGCGCTTCGCCTGGTCGGGCGACACCGCCGGCCAGGGCTGGGGCATCGACGAGACCGGCATGAAGACCTATTCGACCATCGCCAAGCACACGCCGGACTTCTTCCTACATTCGGGCGACACGATCTATGCCGACGGCGCCATGAAGGACGAGGTCGACCTGCCCGGCGGCGGCAAGTGGAAGAACGTCGTCATGATCGACGGCAAGCGCAAGGTCGCCGAGACGCTCGACGAATACCGCGACCAGTGGAAATACAACATGGTGGACAAGCACGTGCTTGGCCTCTCCGCCATCTGCCCGACCTTCTATCAGTGGGACGACCACGAGGTGCTGAACAACTGGTCGGATTCGAAGAACCTGACCGCTGACGACCGCTACAAGGAAAAGTCGATCCACGTGCTGGCCGCACGTGCCGCGCGCGCCTTCCACGAGATGACGACGATCCGCTACGAGCCGTCGGAGCCCGGCCGCGTCTACCGCAAGATCGCTTACGGCCCGCTGCTCGATGTCTTCTTCCTCGACATGCGTTCCTATCGCGGCCCGAACGGCCCGGACCTGGAGGAGACGCTGACGCCGAAGTCGCGCATGCTCGGCGAGCAGCAGACCAAATGGCTGAAGCGCGAGCTGGCGAACTCCAAGGCGACTTGGAAGATCATCGCCGCCGACATGCCGCTCAGCCTCGTCGTCTGGGACGACGCGGCAAAGAAGGTCGGCTTCGAAGCCGTCAGCAATCACGACAATGGCGCCCCGAAGGGCCGCGAGCTCGAATTCGCCGATCTGCTGCGCTACATCAAGAATGCCGGCATCACCAACACGGTGTGGCTCACCGCCGACGTCCATTACACGGCGGCGCACTACTACAACCCGGACAAGGCGCAGTTCCAGGATTTCAGCCCGTTCTGGGAGTTCGTCTCCGGCCCGATCCACGCCGGCACCTTCGGTCCCAACGAGCTCGACATGACCTTCGGTCCGGAGCTGAAGTTCATCAAGGCGCCGACCGCCGAGCAGGGCCAGAACCTGCCGCCTTCGGCCGGGCTGCAGTTCTTCGGGCTGGTCGATATTTCCGGCGCCACAGAGCAGCTCACCGTGCGGCTGATGGATCGCGACGACAACGAACTCTACAAGGTCACGCTCGATCCGGTACGCTCGGCTTAGGCTGCGTTGATATTCAGGTGATGCCGGCCTGCGAACGATGGTTTCCTGCGCTTCCGGTGCTCACGTACTTAAAGTACGCTCCGCTCCGGTTCTCGGAAGCCACCGTTCTCGGCTCGGCCTGACCTGAATCTCAACGCACCCTAAGCTCAACAGCCGCGTGACGCGAAAGCGTTGCGGCGACCCCGGAACTTCGGAAAGGCGATGAAGGGCGTCAATCCGGATAGCAGGTCGCGGGAACGTTCGGCCATACCGCCGCGTCGCAGTTCGCTGCCTTCTGCCGCTGCTTGAAGGCGGCGCTGACCGGGCCGGTGACGATCGGGTCGACGCCGTCGGGGGCGTCGGCGAACATCTGCTCGGCCGTCCGCGTGTCGGACGAGCGCGCCGGGTTGGCTTGCTTGAGGGCTGCCGCCGACTGCGCGGCGCCGGCCGCAACCAGCACGCCGAGCGCCGCCCAAGCGAAAACCGGACGCAATCTGGACATCTGATCGGTCATGAACATCGAACTGCCCGGCCCCTCAAAGGTTCCGCCTTGGTTAACAGAATCATTTCACACCAAGACGTTTAAGAATCAGTGACCATGTATTTGGGGCGGGGCCTCCCCTTTCGCAATTGCGAAAAACCTTGTATGAGCCGCGCAACCGAAAAAGGCGGCGCTTCTTAAGCCTGCTGCCTGCAACGCTCCCGAGACCAGACAAATGAACCTCCGCAATATCGCGATCATCGCGCATGTCGACCATGGGAAAACCACCCTCGTCGACCAGCTCCTGAAACAGTCCGGCGCCTTCCGCGACAACCAGCGCGTCGCCGAGCGCGCCATGGATTCCAACGACCTCGAAAAGGAACGCGGCATCACCATCCTTGCCAAGGCGACCTCGGTCGACTGGAAGGGCACCCGCATCAACATCGTCGACACGCCCGGACACGCCGATTTCGGCGGCGAGGTCGAGCGCATCCTGTCGATGGTGGATTCGGCGATCGTGCTGGTCGATGCCGCCGAAGGCCCGATGCCGCAGACCAAATTCGTCGTCGGCAAGGCGCTCAAGGTGGGCCTGCGCCCGATCGTCGTCATCAACAAGATCGACCGCCCGGACGCCCGCCACATCGAGGTGGTCAACGAGGTGTTCGACCTCTTCGCCGCGCTCGACGCCACCGACGAGCAGCTCGATTTCCCAATCCTCTACGGTTCCGGCCGCGACGGCTGGGTTTCTGAAAACCCGGAAGGTCCGAAGGATCAGGGTCTGGCGCCGCTCTTCGACCTCGTCGTCAAGCACGTGCCGGCGCCGACGGTGCATCCCGGCCCGTTCCGCATGATCGGCACCATTCTGGAAGCCAACCCGTTCCTCGGCCGCATCATCACCGGTCGCATCGAATCCGGCTCGCTGAAGCCCAACCAGGCGGTCAAGGTGCTGCACCATGACGGCACGCAGATCGAGACCGGACGTATTTCGAAGATCCTTGCCTTCCGCGGCCTCGAGCGCCAGCCGATCGAGGAAGCGCAGGCGGGCGACATCGTGGCGATCGCCGGCCTGTCGAAGGGCACCGTCGCCGACACTTTCTGCGACCCGAGCGTGACCGAGCCGCTGCACGCGCAGCCGATCGATCCGCCGACAGTGACCATGTCCTTCCTCGTCAACGACAGCCCGCTTGCCGGCACCGAAGGCGACAAGGTGACCAGCCGCGTCATCCGCGACCGGCTGCTGCGCGAGGCCGAAGGCAATGTCGCGCTCAAGATCGAGGAATCGGCGGAGAAGGATTCCTTCTTCGTTTCCGGCCGCGGCGAATTGCAGCTTGCGGTGCTGATCGAGACGATGCGCCGCGAAGGCTTCGAGATCGCCGTGTCGCGGCCGCGCGTCGTCATGCAGAAGGGTGACGACGGCCAGCTGCTCGAGCCGGTCGAGGAAGTCGTCATCGACGTCGACGAGGAGCATGCCGGCGTCGTCGTGCAAAAAATGTCGGAGCGCAAGGCAGAGATGGTCGAGCTCCGTCCGTCCGGCGGCAACCGTCAGCGCCTGGTCTTCCATGCGCCCACCCGCGGCCTGATCGGCTACCAGTCGGAGCTGTTGACCGACACGCGCGGCACCGCCGTGATGAACCGGCTGTTCTACGCCTACGAGCCCTATAAGGGCGAATTGCCCGGCCGCACCAACGGCGTGCTGATCTCCAACGAGCAGGGCGAATCGGTCGCGTATGCGATGTGGAACCTGGAGGACCGCGGCCCGATGATCATCGATCCGGGCGTCAAAGTCTATCAGGGCATGATCATCGGCATCCATAGCCGCGACAATGACCTGGAAGTGAACGTGCTGAAGGGCAAGAAGCTCACCAACATCCGCGCCGCCGGCAAGGACGAGGCGGTGAAGCTGACGCCGCCGGTCCGCATGACGCTGGAGCGGGCGCTGGCCTGGATCCAGGACGACGAGCTGGTCGAGGTGACACCGAAGACCATCCGCCTGCGCAAGCTCTATCTCGACCCGAACGAGCGCAAGCGCTTCGAGAAGGCGACCAAGGTGATGGGCGCGGCGTAAGCCTTTTTCGCAGGCAGTCATTGGGGAGGGAGCAGTTGCTCCCTCCCTTTTCGATTCATCCGCATGCAGCCGACAGGATGGCGTCGCGATCGGCTTCGCCGGCAAGGTCTATGCGGATAGCGGTGCCGTCGCGCGCCGGCCTGCGCAGGGCTTTGGCGCCATCCGGCTCGACGGAGAGCTTCTGCCGCTCTTCCCAGGCTTGCAGCCTCGATCGCGACATGCCGAGCTCGCCGGCAAGCAGCCGGTCGAGCCGCAGGGGCGTCACGGCTTCGAGCCGCAGCTCGAGCCAAAGCGCGACGGCGCAGTCTGGCCCGCCGTGCAGCAGCTCTTTTCGGACCGTGACGTCTGGAAATTCCTCGATCCGTCCGATCCGGCTCCGTAACGCCATGGCATCGAACGCATGACGCCGCACGAGCGATGGATCGTTTTTTTCGAGCGCCGCAAGCAGCGCCGGTTCGATGTCGCGACGATTGCAGCGCTCAAAAATGGTGCGGTTCCAGGAATTGTCGCAGTCCGCGCAGCGGTAGATCAGCCAGGCATCGATGCGCTTGCCGTTGGCGTTGACGCGGAATTTGCCGCTGCACTGGTAGGGTTTTACCTTGCGGCAGCGGTTGCAATTGATGAGAGGTCGAGGCGCGATTTTCGGCGCGATCGCCCAGCGGATACGCAACAGTCCAGACATGCCGGCAGGCCCTTCCCGTCGGGAAGTCCGTCAGGCCGGCGATGTCCGAGATGCCCTCTCTGCTCGAGCATGATCTTCTGCGGGATCATGCCCAATGCGGGCACGGCGTGGCAAAGGCTGCGATGTTGGAAATCAGGCGTCGGCGCGGATGCGCGACGGGCTCAGCAATGCCAAACCGGTCTCGAAACCGCCGCCTGAAGAACACGTGAAACGAATGCAGGGGCCGCCAAAGCTGCGCCTGCGGGTGCTTTCGGGGAGTTGACGAGACCGGCGGTTACTGAGGCAAAGTCTGGCTCGAAATCGGTAAAGGGTCGGCTCTTCTAGCCGTGCGGCGGCGGGGGAGCAAGGGTTCTTCTTCGGCCGACGGAACGGTGGCGCGGCTCAACTTGGAACGTCGGCGCTGCCCCTCATCCGCCTGCCGGCACCTTCTCCCCGTATAGTGACGGGGAGAAGGGGAGACCGCGACCTTGGCGCCTTCTCCTGCAACGCTGACGATTGGCGAAAACATGGATGAGAGCGTCCCTCTCCCCGTCACTATACGGGGAGAGGATGCCGGCAGGCAGGTGAGGGGCGGCGCCGGCGCTAGCCCGATGACAATCGTCGATCGCGCCTGCGTCATGACAATGGCAGGTACTATCGCAACGATCGCAGCATGCCGCTTGTATCACATCATCTCGATGATCGGCGCGATCTCGACGCTGAAGGCCGGGTCCAACAGGATCGGGCAATCCTTGGCCTTGGCGACGGCATCGTCGATGTCCTTCGCCTCGACGATCGTGTAGCCGGCGGTTGGATTGCTGCCGCCATTGTTCTCGACTGTGCCGCCGGGCAGCACCGTTCTCGACATGCCGACCGGATTGCCGCCGTCGACGACGGCGGTGCCCAGCTTGTCATACCAGCCGGTCCAGGCGTCCATCGCCGCTTTTCGTTCCGCCTCGTCGGTCGGCATCTTGCCGGAGCCGTGATAGACGTAGAGATATTTCGCCATGTTCTTCCTCCCTTGTCGGCGGCGTCGAACCGGCATGCGGCTACGCCGCTTGCAATCGTCGATATGCGGCTGTGCCGCAATCGGATATGCGGCCACGCCGCAATCCTTGATCATCGGACCAAACGGCGGGGCGGGCAATGAAAAATTCGAACCCGCTAATGTAAAGGGCGTCACCGCGCCATGGCGTGGTATTCGGGGTTCGGCCGCATGTCGACGGCGGCCGCCACGCGGTTCGACATGTTGAAGAAGGCGGCGGTCGATGCGATGTCCCAGATGTCGCGGTCGGTGAAACCGGCTTCACGCAAGGCGGCGCGGTCGGCCTCGACGATCTTGGCCGGCTCTTCCGTCAGCTTGACCGCGAATTCCAGCATCGCGCGCTGGCGAGGGGGAAGCTCTGCGGCGCGGAAATTCATCACCATCATCTCGCCCAGCGCGGGCTCGCCCGACAGCTGGCGCACCGCCGCGCCATGCGCGGTCAGGCAGTAGAAGCAATGGTTGATCGAGGACACGACCACCGCGATCATCTCGCGCTCCAGCTTCGACAGGCCGGACTCGCCCAGCATCAAATCGTTGTACATGTCGGTGAAGGCGCGCAGCTTCTTCTCGTCGAAGGCGTAGGCCAGAAGCACGTTGGGAACGAGGCCGAGCTTCTCCTCGCATTTGGCGAAATAGGCTTTCGTCGCCTCGCTGAGCTCCGCCTGGACCAGGTCGAGCGCCGTAATTCTGTCGGTCATGGTCGTTCTCCTTGCAGGGCGATGGCGTCGGTTCGAATTTTTTAAAGCGTCGTCAAACCTTTGTCGCCAAACAGCGCTCATCTGCTACCATAGTCGCAAAAGCATGCCACGGGAGGGCGTCATGGCCAGCGTAAAATCCAAGCCGAAAAAGAAAGCTGCGGCCACCGCGAAGATGGAAGACAAGCCGGCAAGGCTTGCCGACTACCTGCTTGCCCGCGCACCGGCGGAGGATGTCGCGGCCTATGACGTGGCCGACCTGGAACGCGCGGGCGAACTCGCTGCCCGAGCGGTCGCCGGCCACAAGAAGGGCGAGAGCGTCGTCGCGGTCGAGGCCGATTCGGGCGTTGCCTGCGGCGGCAGGCCGATCACGGTTATCACCGTCGTCAACGACAACATGCCGTTCCTGTTCGATTCCGTCCTCGGCGAGATCGCCGAGTCCTCCGGCGAACCGACCCTGGTCACCCATCCCATCGTCACAGTCCGGCACGACAAGGCGGGCGTCGCGCAGGTCCTGGGCGACGCCGGCAAGGAAGATGACGACCGGCTGAGCGTCGTCCACGTCCATATCCCGCGGCTGACCGCGGAACAGGCGGCCGCTCTCACCGAGCGTCTGCGCAAGATACTCAATCAGGTCCGCGCCGCCGTCACCGACTGGAAGCGGATGCTCGCCCGCCTCGACCAGGCCATTTCCGAATTCCGTTATTCGGCCGTGCCGCTCGACAAGAAGAGCGTCGCCGAGGCGATCGCCTTTCTCGAATGGCTGCGTGACGACAATTTCACCTTTCTCGGCATGCGCGAATTCAAATATGTCGGCGGCGAGGAAAGCGGCACGCTGGAGCGCGCCGACAAGCCCGGCCTCGGCATCCTGACCGATCCCGACGTGCTGGTGCTGAGGCGAGGTACCGAGGCGGTGACGACGACGCCGGAAATCCGCGCCTTCCTGCACGGCCCTGAGCCGCTGATCGTCACCAAGGCGAATGCCAAGTCCTCCGTGCATCGCCGCATCTACCTCGATTACATCGGCGTCAAGACCTATACGGCCAAGGGGGCGCTTGCCGGCGAGCTGCGCATCGTCGGCATGTTCACCTCGACCGCGTACACGCGCTCGGTGATGAAAATCCCCTATCTGCGCTCGAAGGCCGAAACGATCATCGCCAAATCCGGCTTCAATCCGAACGACCATTCCGGCAAGGCGCTGATCAACGTGCTGGAGAGCTATCCGCGCGATGAGTTCTTCCAGGTGCCGGTGCCGATCCTCAGAAAGCATGCCAACGCCATTCTCGGGCTGATCGAGCGGCCGCGGATCAGGGCGCTGGTGCGCGTCGACCAGTTCGATCGTTTCGTTTCGATCCTCGTCTTCGTGCCGCGCGACCGCTATGATAGCGTCGTGCGCGAGAAGATCGGCACTTACCTCAAGACAGTGTTCGAGGGCCGGCTCTCCGCCTATTATCCAGCCTTCCCGGAAGGCGGGCTGGCGCGCGTTCACTTCATCATCGGCCGCTCCGGCGGCAAGACGCCGAAGATCGAGCAGGCGACCATCGAGGCGGCGATCCGCGATATCGTGCGCACCTGGGAGGACGCGCTTTCCGAAGCCGCGGAAGCGGCCGGCAGCGACCCGACACTGAAGAGCATCGCCGCTCGCTTCCCGGAAAGCTATCGCGACTCGTTCTCGGCAGCGGTGGCGCTGGCCGATGCCGGTCGTATCGCCAGGATCGGCCCCGACAATCCGATCGCCATCGACTATTACCGCCATGCCGACCAGAAGCCGCATCAGGCGGCGCTGAAAATCCATCACTATGGCAGCCCTGTCGCGCTGTCGCGTCGCGTTCCGGTGCTGGAAAACATCGGCTTCCGCGTCATCAGCGAGCGCACCTTCGAGGTCGCCGACACGGGCTCCGGCAAGGTCTTCATCCACGACATGGAGCTGGAGAACAGTTACGGCGCGCGAATAGATCTTGCCGATGGCGGCGCGCTGTTCGAGGACGCCTTCCTGTCGGTGTGGCGTGGCGATGTCGACAATGACGGCTATAACGGCCTGGCCCAGACCGCGGGTCTGTGGTCGGGCGAGATCACCATCCTGCGCGCCTATGGCCGCTACTTGCAGCAGGCCGGCATTCCGCAGAGCCAGGATTTCATCGCCGCCGCGCTCAACCGCTATCCCGACATCGCACGCGGCCTGCATCAATTGTTCGTCGCCCGCCTCGGACCGACCGCCGAAACCGAGGGCGTGGTCGCCGCCAAGCACCTCAAGGCCAAGATCAAGGACGCGCTGGAAGAGGTGCCCAACATCGATGACGACACCATCATCCGCCGCTACCTCAACCTCATCGAGGCCTCGCTGCGCACCAATCATTTCGTAGCCGATACGAAGGAGAAGGGGCAGTCGCTGGCGATCAAGCTGGACTCGCAGGCGGTCGACGGCCTGCCGGCGCCGCGACCGTGGCGCGAGATCTTCGTCTACGGCTCGGAGGTCGAGGGCGTGCATCTGCGCTTCGGCCCTGTGGCGCGCGGCGGCCTGCGCTGGTCCGACCGCGCCCAGGACTACCGCACCGAGGTGCTGGGGCTGGTCAAGGCGCAGCAGGTGAAGAACGCGGTCATCGTGCCGGTCGGCGCCAAGGGCGGCTTCTATCCGAAGAAGCTGCCGATGAGCGCCGGCCGCGACGCGATCTTCGAGGCCGGCACCTCGGCCTACAAGAATTTCATCTCCAGCCTGCTTTCGATCACCGACAATATCGGTATAGGCGGCGTCATCCCGCCGGCCGGCGTGGTGCGGCGCGATCCTGACGATCCGTATTTCGTCGTCGCCGCCGACAAGGGCACGGCGACGTTCTCCGACACCGCCAACGCCATTTCCGAGAAGCACGATTTCTGGCTCGACGACGCCTTCGCCAGCGGCGGCTCGGCCGGCTATGACCACAAGAAGATGGGCATCACCGCCAAGGGCGCCTGGGAGGCGGTGAAGCGGCATTTCCGCGAGATGAACCGCGACATCCAGACCACGCCCTTCACCGTCGTCGGCGTCGGCGACATGTCGGGCGACGTGTTCGGCAACGGCATGCTCCTGTCACCGGCCACCAAGTTGATCGCCGCCTTCGACCATCGCGACATCTTCATCGATCCCGATCCCGACATGGCGGCCTCGATGGCCGAGCGGCAGCGCATGTTCGCGCTGCCGCGTTCGTCCTGGCAGGACTACGACAAGTCGAAACTGTCGGAAGGCGGCGTCATCGTCTCGCGCAGCCAGAAGTCGATCACCCTGCCGCAGGCGGCCGCCACGGCGATCGGGCTGGGGAAGACCACGGCCACGCCGGTCGAGATCATGAACGCCATCCTCAAAGCCCCTGTCGACCTTCTGTGGTTCGGCGGCATCGGCACCTATGTGAGGGCATCCGGCGAGACCAATGCCGATGTCGGCGACCGCGCCAACGACGCTATCCGCGTCACCGCGCTCGACGTCCGCGCCAAGGTCATCGGCGAGGGCGCCAATCTCGGCGTCACGCAACGGGCGCGCATCGAATTCGGCATGAGCGGCGGCCGCTGCAACTCCGACGCCATCGACAATTCGGGCGGCGTCAACTGCTCCGACGTCGAGGTCAACATCAAGATCGCGCTGGCGTCGGCCATGCGCAAGGGTTCGCTGGGCCGTCCGGCGCGCAACAAGCTGCTCGCCGAGATGACAGACGAGGTCGGCGCGCTGGTGCTGTCCAACAACTATCAGCAGACGCTGGCGCTCTCGCTGGCGCGCAAGCGCGGGCTGGCCGACATCGCGCATCAGGCGCGCTTCATGACGGCACTGGAAGCGCGGGGCCTGCTCGACCGCGCCGTCGAGACGCTGCCCTCGCCGGCCGCCCTTGCCGAGCGCGAGGTACGCGGCGAACCGCTGACCAGGGCCGAGCTCGGCGTGCTGCTCGCCTATGCCAAGATAGTGCTCTTCTCCGACATCGTCGCCAGCGACGTACCGGACGATCCGCATTTCGACCGCGACCTGATGGGCTATTTCCCGGAGCGCATGGCAAAGAAATTCGCCGGCGAGATCCGCGACCACCGGCTGCGGCGCGAGATCATCGCGCGCGTCGTCGCCAACGACCTCGTCAACCGAGGTGGGCCGTCCTTCGTCAACCGGCTGCAGGAGGCGACGGGCCGCACCGCAGCCGCTGTCGTGCGCACCTTCGCGGTGGTGCGCGACGGCTTTTCGCTGCCTTCGCTCTACAAGGAGATCGACGGGCTCGACAACCAGATCGACGGCCAGACCCAGCTCGATCTCTATCAGTCGGTCAGCCGGCTCATTTTTGTGACCAGCGGCTGGTACCTGAAGCACGATGTGGGTTCCGCGCCGCTCAGCCAGCGCATCGCCGAACTGCAGGAGGCACGCAAGGCGCTGGAGCCGAAGCTGGTGTCGCTGTTGCCCGCCTTCTCGCGCGAGCGGATCGAGGAGCGGCGTCACGGCCTGTTCAAGGACGGCGCTCCGGAGAAACTGGCCGAGAAGCTGGCGCTCGCCGAGGTGGGCGAGCTGATCCCGGACATCGCGCTCACCGCGCGCACGGGCAACGCCGACATCGTCAGCGCTGCCAAGGCCTTCTTCGCCGTAAGCGACGCCTTCCGCATCCCGCGCGTCGAGGAGGCCGCGCGCTCGATCGTGCCGCCGGACTACTACGATCAGCTGGCGCTGTCGCGCGCGACCGATACGATCGGCATGGCCAGGCGCGGCATCGCGGTGGCAGCGCTCACCAGCCACGGCAAGGCACCGGATCCGGTGGCGGCCTGGCTGGAAGCCGGCGGCGAGCGCGTGGCGCGCATCCGCGAGCGGCTGCAGGCGCTGACCGAAGGCGGCGACATCACCGTGTCGCGGCTGTCGGTGGCCTCGGGCCTGATGAGCGACCTGACTGGGATGTAGGCTTCGTTGGCAAAAGCCGGCGCCGCCCCTCATCCGCCTGCCGCCACCTTCTCCCCGTATAGGACGGGGAGAAGGGAGCATGCCGCCACGCCGCGCCCTTTCTGCGACGTCTGCGATTGGCGAAATCATCGATGAGAGCGTCTTTCTCCCCGTCACTATACGGGGAAAAATGCCCGGCAGGGCAATGAGGGGTGGCACTGAGTTGTTCGTTTGCAAGGAAACGGGAAACGTGCAGACATGGCGCGCGGGCGGAGCGGATGATGCCGGAGGGGACATGGCCGAAGTAGCAGTGCAGCGGGCGACGGGGCGCGGCATCTGGGGCTGGATGTTCTTCGACTGGGCGGCGCAGCCGTTCTTCACCGTCGTCACCACCTTCATCTTCGGGCCTTATTTCGTCTCGCGCATGGCGAGCGACCCGACCACCGGGCAGGCGGGCTGGGGCTACGGCATCGCCGCCGCTGGACTGGTCATCGCCGTGCTTTCGCCCGTGCTCGGCTCGATCGCCGACCAGACCGGGCCGCGCAAGCCATGGATCGCCTTCTTCGCGGCGATCAAGATCACCAGCCTCACGCTTTTGTGGTTCGCGGCGCCCGGCTCCAGCCTGTTCCTGATCGTGCTGCTCTTCTCGCTCGCCTCGGTGGCGGCGGAATTCTCGACCGTCTTCAACGATTCGATGATGCCTCGCCTGGTGCCGAAGGCAGAGATCGGCAAGATCTCCAACATCGCCTGGGGGCTCGGCTATCTCGGCGGCATGGTGGCGCTGATCTTCGTCGTGCTGTTCCTGGCCGGCAATCTGGAAACCGGCAAGACGATCATCGGCCTCGATCCGCTGTTCGGGCTCGATCCGAAGCTGGGAGAAGACGCGCGCTTCACCGGACCGATGTCGGCCGGCTGGTATTTCCTGTTCATCCTGCCGATGTTCTTCTTCACGCCGGACGCCACCAAAGGACTTTCGATCGGCCCCGCGGTGCGCGAGGGCCTGTCGGAATTGAAGTCCACGCTTTTCGAAGTGCGCAAGCGCGCCGGCATTTTCCGCTTCCTCGTCGCGCGCATGATCTATCAGGACGGCGTCAACGCGCTGCTGGCGCTCGGCGGCACCTTTGCTGCCGGCATGTTCAACTGGTCGATCACCGAGATCGGCATGTTCGGCATCATCCTCAACATCGTCGCCATCTTCGGCTGCTGGATCGCCGCGCGCCTCGACACCGCGCTCGGCTCCAAGGCGGTGGTGATCATCGCGCTGGTCCTGCTTCTGCTCGCGACGGTCGGCGTCGTCTCGACCGGGCCGGGTTTCACGCTGCTCGGCCTGATACAATTGCCCGCCACCGATTCCGGCGGCCTGTTCGGCACCGCGGCCGAGAAGGCCTACATCCTCTATGGGCTGCTGATCGGCCTCGCCTTCGGGCCGGTTCAGGCTTCGTCGCGCTCCTACATGGCGCGCAGTGTCACGGCGGCCGAGTCCGGCCGCTATTTCGGCATCTACGCACTTGCCGGGCGGGCAACCAGCTTCCTGGCGCCGTTCCTGGTCTCGACGATCACGCTCGCCAGCGGCTCGGCGCGGCTCGGCATGGCGGTGATCGCGCTGTTCCTCGGCCTCGGCATGGCGATCCTGGTCAGGACGCCGTACCCGGCGGACAAGCCGGTGGAGTAGCGCCTTTCCCTTCTCCCCTTGTGGGAGAAGGTGGATCGGCGCGCAGCGCCGAGACGGATGAGGGGTGTTCCAGCTTGGCAATGTGCATGAAATTGCCGCCGCCTCACTCCGTCCAACACCCCTCATCCGGCCGCTTCGCGGCCACCTTCTCCCACAAGGGGAGAAGGAGAAGTGCTCAATGCCTGAAATGCCTGACTCCGGTGAACACCATGGCGATGCCGTGCTCGTCGGCGGCGGCGATCACGTCGTCGTCGCGCATCGAGCCGCCGGGCTGGATCACGGCCGTGGCGCCGGCCTCGATCGCCGACAGCAGGCCGTCGGCGAAGGGGAAGAAGGCATCGGAAGCCACCACCGAGCCCTTGGTCAGCGGCTCGGCCATGCCAGCCGCCTGCGCCGCGTCGAGCGCCTTGCGGGCAGCGATGCGCGAGGAATCGACGCGGCTCATCTGGCCGGCGCCGATGCCGACGGTGGCGCCGTCCTTCGCATAGACGATGGCGTTCGACTTGACGTGCTTGGCGACGCGGAATGCGAATTTGAGGTCGGCCAGCTCGGCCGGCGTCGGGGCGCGTTTCGTCACCACCTTCAGCTCGAGGTCGTCGACCACCGCATTGTCGCGGCTCTGCACCAGGAGACCGCCGGCGACGGATTTCACCGTGGTGCCGACGGCACGTGGATCGGGGAGCCCACCGGTGACCAGAAGGCGCAAATTCTTCTTCGCCGCGACGATTGCGGCCGCCTCGTCGGTCGCGTTGGGGGCGATGATCACCTCGGTGAAGGTTTTGACAATCTCCTCGGCCGCCTCGGCGTCGAGGATGCGGTTCATGGCGACGATGCCGCCGAAGGCCGAGACCGGGTCGCAGGCCAGTGCCTTAGCGTAGGCAGCCTTCAGGGTTTCACCTTCGGCGACGCCGCAGGGATTGGCATGCTTGATGATGGCGATCGCCGCCGAGCGGACCGGATCGAATTCGCCGACCAGCTCGAAGGCGGCGTCGGTGTCGTTGATGTTGTTGTAAGAGAGCTGCTTGCCCTGCAACTGCCTGGCCGTCGCCACGCCCGGCCGCTTGTCGCCCGAGAGGTAGAAGCCGGCGCTCTGATGCGGGTTCTCGCCATAGCGCATCACCTGGTCGAGACGGCCGCCGAAGGCGCGCCAGGTCGGATGCTCGATCTCGAGCGCTTCGGCGAACCAGCCGGAGATCGCCGCGTCATAGGTCGCGGTGCGGGCAAACGCCTTGGCCGCCAGCTTCTTGCGGAAATCGAGCGACAGCGAGCCGAGGTTCATCTCCAGCGCGTTGAGCACCGCCGCGTAGTCCTCCGGGTCGGTGACGATGGCGACATAGGCATGGTTCTTGGCCGAGGCGCGGATCATCGCCGGGCCGCCGATGTCGATGTTCTCGACGATCGAGGCGTAGCCGGCGCCGGAACGGCGGACTTCCTCGAACGGGTAGAGGTTGGAGACGACGAGGTCGATCGGCTGGATGTGGTGATCGTGCATTGCCTTCGCGTGCTCGGGATCGTCGCGGACACCGAGCAGCGCGCCATGCACCGACGGATGCAAAGTCTTGACGCGACCATCCATGATCTCGGGAAAGCCGGTCAGCTCCGAAACGTCGCGGACTGCAAGGCCGGCCCCTGCGATCTCCTTCGCCGTGCCGCCGGTGGAGACTAGCTCGACGCCGGCTGCGGCCAACGCCTTGGCAAAGTCGACCAGACCCGTCTTGTCGAAGACGGAAAGCAGCGCGCGGCGAACCGGGACGAGGTCGGGTGCCGGAATGTTCTTGGCGGGGACGGCCATGGGCTTGCGGCCTTTCGAGGCTGGTTGGAGAGCGTTCGCGGGCCGTAGCATATGAGGCCCGGAAATCAAGCTTGCAGCCTGATTTGTCCGGAGACGCTCAGTTGTTCTCGGGATAGCCGGCGATGACGGTGCGCGTCAGCTGCCAGTGCACTTCGGCGATCTCCGAGGCCTTGAAGGCAAGCACGATCTGGCGGGTACGGCGCGGTCCGCCAAGTCCGGCGAAATAGATCGATTCCTCGATCTCGGGCACCACTTCCGCGCAGGTGAAGACCCAGGTGTCGCCCTGGGAGGCCGCCAGGGTCAGGCGGTCCTGCTCGTCCTGCAGCAGGTTGATGTCGGGATGGATGTGGAAGCGCACGGTCACGAAGTCGCGGCCATTGTTGCGGATCGCCGAGCCGCCTGGGCGCAGGAAGCGGTCACGGCCGGTGAGCACATTGCCGTTCTCCGCCAGCTTCAGCTCACGCTCGTGCAGGAAGCCGAAGCGCGCGGCATAGCCGTCGTGGCGGGCGACGAAGCCGTGCACGCCCTTCTGGTCGATGCGCTTGCAGGGCACGTGCTGCGGGCCGCCGATCAGCGGCGAGCCGAGCAGGTCGCTGACGCGCAGCGAATGGCTGAAGCGCGCCGAGGACGTATCGTTGACGGTGGCGGTCGAATGCGCGGCGGTGGCGCGGGCGAGCGGCCGGAATTCGGCGGCGCCGTAAGTGTCGATGCCGGCGTTGACGATGAAGTGCTGGCGTCCGGAAGAAAGCTCGAAGGCGAGGCAGCCGGCATGGGCGGCGTTGGAGACGTCGATCGGCGGCGGCAGGCCGGTATCGGCGATCACCGTCACGCCGCCCATCGACAGGCGCTCGTAGCCGGAATGCGGCGCGTGCAGCAGCGGCGCGCCGACCGTGTCGTCGTGGCGCAGGATGGTGGCGATGCGGTCGTGGATCGTGGCGCCCATGCCGTTGAAGCGAGCGAGGCTGCCGTCCTGGTGGCGGAAGAAGCGCAGCGCCGGCAGCATGCGGTCGATGGCGTTGATCAAGGCGGATGGCGGCGCCTCGGCCTGGTTGGCATAGGTCTGGCGCAGCGGCAAAAGGTCGGCGAGCAATTCCAACACCGTCATCGGATTGCGCGAGATATGGCCGCCGTCAGGCAGGATCTGACGGTCGAGCTCCTCGGCGAGATTGCGCGTGGCGCTGCGCAGCGCCGATGCCGGCGCGGGCAGCGACAGGGCGGCGAAGGCAAGCGCGATGCGGGCGCGCAGCCTGTCCTTGCCGTCCGGCATCTCGCGCGCCATCGATCGCAGATAGCGGATCTGCATGGCGAGCGACTTGAGGAAGGCGCGGTAAAAAGGGAATTCGGCCCCCTGCAGCACGACCGAGGAATGCTGCAGCCAGGCGATCACCCGCTTGGCCGTCGTGCCCGGCTCCCAGGCGACGCCGGATATCTGGTTGCCGTGCAGGGCGATCCAGTCCGAAACAAGGGCGCGAGCGTTGGCGGCGGCGAGCTCGGTACCGGCGACGCGCATGTGGCGCAGCCAGCGGAAGCCGTGCAGCGACTTTTGCCAGCCGCGGTTGGGCACGTTGATCTGGAAGGGCGATTTGCCGCCGCTCTCGACCATGTGGCCGGACAGCGGATAGCGGCCATAGTAGATTTCGAGCGCGATCTGCGGATCGGCGAGCCTCAGATCCGGCGGCGCGATGAGGACGCGCTCGGGCGTGCGGCCGGAATAGCGCCAGCGATAGATGGGACCGGCGCGCAGGCGCCGGCGCGTCTTGCGCCAGAACTCCCTCGCGACAAGCGTCCACAGACGCGTCGTGCTGCCGGCAGCAAGTGCCAAAACCCCTCCTGATTGTCCGCTACCCCAAGCACAAGCTTATATGATTCAAGAACTTATGCGAAGGCGGATTTCACCGGAGTGAAGCACTTCACGCGATGTCGCCAGGGTCGTCGCTAAAAAAGTCGGCAAGTTTTATATAATAACGTCCTAAATCGTCCGTCTCATCCGGGCGGCAAAGAAGCCGTCCAGGCCGGAAACGCCCGGTGAATTCAGCACCAGGTCGGCCGGCGTCGTGCGCAGCGTGCCGTCGGGCGTCAGGAACGGGTCGAGGCCGGCGAATTCGCCCGGTTGGATCGGATCGGCGGCCACGCCGGAAGTCTCGGCAAGGAAGGCGCGGTACAGCTCCTCACCCTCGATCGGGTCGAGCGAGCAGTTGGAAAAGACGATCCGTCCGCCGGGTTTGACGAAACTGACGGCGTGAGCGAGGAGCTTCTTTTGGAGCGCGGCGAGTTTCTCGACATCGGCCATGGTCTTCGTCCACGGCACGTCGGGGTGACGGCGCACGGTTCCCGTCGACGAGCAGGGGGCGTCGAGCAGCACGGCGTCGAACAGCTCCGCCGGCCGGTAGTCGAGCAGATCGGTCTGCAGCAGCTCCGCCGACAGGCCGAGGCGCTCGAGATTCTGCTTGAGCCGCGCCAGCCGGTTCCTCGAGGTGTCGACGGCGGTGACGCTCGCGCCGGCAAGGATGAGCTGCGCCGTCTTGCCGCCGGGCGCGGCGCAAAGATCGGCAACGCGCTGCCCTTCGATGTCGCCGAACAGGCGCGCGGGCAGGGCTGCCGCCGCATCCTGCACCCACCAGGCGCCCTCGGCGAAGCCGGGCAGTTCGGTCACGCCGGCCTGCAGCTTATCGACCCGCACCGTGCCGATCGGCAGCACGATACCGCCCAGCTTCTCTGCCCAGGCCGCCGGGTCTGACTTGACCGTGAAGTCGACCGGCGCCTCATGGCGATGCGCGGTAAGGACGGCACGCGCCTTGTCGGCGCCGTAGGCGGAGGTCAGCCGGTCCGCGAACCACTGCGGCGCCTCGCTCGTCGCGGCAAGCGCCGTCGCAAGCTCGGCATCCTTGGCGCGCGCAAGCGATCGCAGCACGCCGTTGACGAGGCCGGAGAAACGCAGCGTGCGCGGATCGGACTTGGCATGTGTCACGGCAAGGTCGACGGCGGCGCTGTCGGGAATGTCGAGGAACAGGATCTGCGCGGCGGCGACGTGCAGGATGTGCGAGAGCGCGGTTGCGTTGGCAGGCAGCGGCCTCTCCAGACGCTTGGCCAGCAGCCCGGCAATGGTCATGCGGTGGCGCAGCGCCGTGACCAGGATGGCGCGCACCAATGCGCGGTCGCGTTGGTCGAGCGCCCTGTATTGCGGGTGTCCGTGCTCGTTGTCGGTCAGGCCGTCGAGCGGCGTACGGGCATCGATGACGGCGGCAAGCAGGCGCGCGGCGGCCTTGCGCGCGGCAAGGCCGGTAATCGCCTCGCCCGCATTGCCGTCACGTCTGCCCGGGATTTGCGGTCGGCGTTTTGCTCCGCTCACGACCACGGACCTTTGGGTCCGGCGCCGCGGGGGCCGGTCGGGTTGCGGCCCCACGGATTGGGCTTCGGCCGCTCCGGCTCAGCCGGCGGCGCGGACTCAGCCGGCCGCCTGCCCCATGGGCCTGTCCGCGGCTCGTCTGGCTGGGGTGGCGCCGGCGCCTCGCGCCGGGCGGCCCGCGCGCCGCCGTCCATCTCACTGGCCATCTGCTGCAGGGCGGCGATGCGGTTCTCGGTGTTCGGATGGGTCGAAAACAGATTGTCCATGCGCTCGCCGTGAAGCGGATTGATGATGAAGAGATGCGCCATGGCCGGATTGCGCTCGGCGTCCGGGTTGGGAATGCGCTCGGCGCCGCGCGCGATCTTGTCGAGCGCGGAGGCTAGCCACAGCGGGTGGCCGCAGATCTCGGCGCCGCGTCGGTCGGCCTCGTATTCGCGGGTGCGGCTCACCGCCATCTGCACGATCATGGCGGCAAAGGGTGCCACGAGCATCGCCACCAGCACCCCGACGAAGCCGAACGGGTTGTTGTTGTCGCGGCTGCCGCCGAAGAAGAAGGCGAAATTGCCGAGCATCGAAATCGCGCCGGCGAGCGTCGCGACGATCGTCATGGTCAATGTGTCGCGGTGCTGCACATGGGCAAGCTCATGCGCCATCACCGCCGCGACCTCTTCGTGGCTGAGGCGCTCCAGCAGGCCGGTCGACGCGGCCACCGCGGCGTTCTGAGGGTTACGGCCGGTGGCGAAAGCGTTGGGCTGCGGGCTGTCGATCAGATAAGTCTTCGGCATCGGCAGGCCGGCCTGCTTGGCCAGCGCCTGGACGATCGCATAATATTCGGGGGCGTTCTTCTCGTCGACCTCGACGGCGCGGTTCATCGACAGCACCATCTTGTCGGCATTCCAATAGCTGAACAGGTTCATGCCGGCGGCGATCAAGAGCGCGATCATCATGCCGCCCGTGCCGCCGATCAGAAAGCCGACGCCCATGAACAGCGCGGTCATCGCGGCAAGAAGCATGGCGGTGCGAAGCGTGTTCATCGTCTCTTCCGTCTGGCGTGGTGGCGAACAGGGGTCGATCCTGCGGTTGTCATGGCTATATGATGGGAAAGGCCGGCCCCCGTTTCAATCGACCCTCCGCTTTAATCGGCTCCCTGTTTTAATTGGCAAGGCATATCGCATGACCGAACGCCCCAGCAAAACCGAAACCGCTCCCGAAGGCGACAAGCCGCAAAGGACGCTGACGCCGGCGGCCGAGCGCGCGCTGGCAGAGGCCGAGGCCAGGCGACAGGCATACCGCGAGGCGGAAGCCCAACTGCCGAAGGAAATCGGCGGCCGCGGCGGCAAGGAACCCGGGCGCTACGGCGACTGGGAAGTGAAAGGCCTGACCAGCGATTTTTAGGCGGATATGCCTGATCTGAATCTCAGCGCATCCTAAGCCGCGTCGCGCTGCGGCTCGACGACCATCCAGCCGCTGTCGTCCACGGCAACGCCGAGCGCGTCGTAGGTGGCGATGCTGGCGTGCTGCGTCTGCATCGCATGGACGTGCGTGGCGCTGATCACCATCACCGAGGCGCCGGCAGCTTCGCCGGCCGCGATGCCGGCCGGCGCATCCTCGAAGACCAGGCAATCGCGCGCCTCGACGCCGAGACGTTCTGCCGCCAGCAGGAAGCAGTCAGGCGCCGGCTTGCCGCGGGTGACGTCCTCGGCCGACACCATCATGGCCGGAACCGGAATGCCGGCCGCCGCCATGCGCAGCAGCGCCAGCTCGCGCGGCGCCGAAGTGACGATCGCCCAGCGCTCGGGCGGCAGCGAATTGAGAAAGGCGACGGAGCCGGGAATCGGGACGATGCCTTCGAGATCGTCCGCCTCGGCCTTGAGCAGAGCATCGGCTTCCGCCACGGCATCTATGCCTGGAAGCTCCAGCGCAGCGATCGTCTCAATCGCGCGCTTGCCATGGATCGTCGGCAGGAAGCTGGCGACGTCAAGGCCATGGCGATTTGCCCACTCAGTCCACACACGTTCCGCCGCCGCGATCGAGTTGAGCACCGTGCCGTCCATGTCGAAAAGGAAGGCGGCGAACTTTCTGCCTGCGAACATCGGATTTCCTGGAGATTCGTTTTCGGGGAGGGCGAAACGCGGTCACAGTCTAGACCGACCAACGCCGCGTGGGAAGCCGCGGGGCCGCGCCTCGTCATCGCATCGGCGGCAGGACAGGCGCGCAATTCGGCAGACCGGACGGCTGTCTCACCATGGCTTCAACACCACTGCTGGCCCACTTCGGGACACATCCTGCTGTGCCGAAGCGGGAAGGGCCGCAATCGCTCAGCAGAACATGGTAAGCGCTTCCTGAACGGCATTCACGCCACCGCATCGTCGTTTACCCGCCATTCACCTTGCCGTCTGCGAAAAGCAAGCAAAAACAATAAGTTAACTGATCGGCGGGCGCTTTTCGAGGCCCGGCGTCCTTACCTGGCCGAAATCCTGCAGCGCCTGCGTCGAGCGGCTCGACGCCGCAGTCAGCGGGGGCGGAAGGATGCGGCAGTTCAAAGGTCTCGTTCACGGGGGTCTCGTTCGTGGGGTGGACGGCTTTGCCCGGGATCGCGGAGGCAATTTCGCGGTTCTGTTCGGGATTGCCGCATCGGTCCTGGCGCTGGGGGTGGGATTCGCGGTCAATATCTCGCAGCTCTACAACGCGAAATCGAGCTTGCAGGGCGTCGTCGACGCCGCCGTCACCTCGACGGCACGCGATCTCACCCTCGGCGTCATCAAGGAAGCCGATGCCAACCGATCGGTGCAGGCATTTCTCGACGCCAACAGCACCGCCGGTGTGCTGCAGGCCAACCAGATCGTGCTCGACAAGCTAACCGTCGACAGAACGGCGAAAACCGTGCAGGCGGATGTGCATGCCGATATCGGCCTCTATTTTCCGATCTTCAGCGTGGGCGACATGCAGCGCGTGACCACGTCGACCACCGCGCTCTATTCGGACAAGAAGGTCGAGGTGGCGATGATGCTCGACATCACCGGCTCGATGGCGGGGCAGAAGATCAAGGATTTGAAGACGGCAGCCGGCAATGCGGTCGACTCGTTCCTCACCGGCCAGGACTCGGCCAATCCTCGTGTGCGGGTGGCGATCGTTCCCTACGCCAACTCTGTCAATGTCGGTCCACTTGCCGCAAGCACCGTCTTCGTCGAAACCAAGCTAAGCGAGCGCAAGCAGGCGCCGGGCAATGGCGACCCGCAAATGGTGTCGGCGCCGGCGCGGCCCGATACCTGCGCGACCGAGCGCAAGGGCACCTATCAATATTCGGACGCCGGGCCGGACGTCGGCATGGTCAACCGCGACTATTTCCTGTCCCCGTTCGCCCAACAGACCGGCACGTCCGCTTGTCCGGCCGCGGCGGTGAAGCCGCTGACAGCGGACGCCACGGCACTGAAGAATGTCATCAAGGGCTTCGTCGCCTCCGGCGGCACCGCCGGCCATATCGGCGTGCAGTGGGCCTGGTACATGCTGTCCGAGAACTGGGGCGGCGTGATGAAGGTTTCGGAGCGGCCGGCCAAGATGGATCCGAAGAAGGTCGCCAAATACGCGATCCTGATGACCGACGGCGAGTTCAACCTTTCCTATTTTGATGCCACCAGCGTGGGCCAGGTTTATAACGCCGCCGGCAAGGAGCAGACACGCACCGCCGCGACGACGCTGTGCTCCGCGATGCGCGACCAGGGTATCGAAATCTTCACGATCGGCTTCGACCTCACCGAAAAGAACGCCAAGTCGACGTTGCAGGCTTGCGCCAGCCCGGACACGGCGAGCATCACGCATTTCTATCAGGCCGCCAACGGCACGGAGCTCGACCAGGCTTTCCAGTCGATCGTGCGCAACATCGACAACCTCACAGTGACCAAGTAGCGGCGCCGGTTCCGCGGCACATTTCCTGGATTGCCTTAGGCGAGCGCAGATCAGCTACCAAAGGAAAAGGCCGCCGCTTCTTGACGAAGCCGGCGGCCTTCCGTGTTTCCGTCCATGACGCGGCTCATGGCGACGACCCCATCGGGTCACCTGCCGCGCGTCTCGCGCCTTAACGGGAAGACTGCTTCCCGGAAGTGCAATCCGCTGAGCTCACGTTATGGAAAACGAAATCACTCGACATCGGATCACCTCCTTTCGATTGGTTGAACACGGCCCAGAGAATGGGGTGCGTCGCGGCAAATGACAAGGTGCCGTTACGGAATGGCCAGATGGGAAATGCTCGCAGTAGTGCATTTGCGCAACAGATCGGGATTGCGGTGCCAAGGCCAATTGGACAACAGTGCCTCCAGGCTAGCGAATGTATTCGACGCATCGGGAGGTGGGAATGAATGCCGCCGACAGGGCAGCGCGGATCGTGCGAACGGTGGTCGAGACGCTGAAGCCGGGCTTTGCGGTCAGGCTGTGGACCGGCGAGCGGATCGGCCCCGCCGACGGTCCGGTGCTCGCCATCAACGATCAGGACATCGTCTGGCAGCTGGTTCGCCGGCCGACCTTCTCGACGCTGGTCGAGATGTGGATCTCTAAGACCGTGGATATCGAAGGGGGCACGCTGTTCGATTTCTACGCCCTGCCCTCGCAGGGCAAGCTCAAGACGAAGCTCAGATCATTGCCCAAGCTCGCGATCCTGCGCGACCTGCCAAGCGTGCTGTTTTCGCGCAAGCAGATGACGGCGCGCGGCGATCTTTCCGGGCGCAACCCCTATGTCAGCGGGTCGAACAAGGAGGCGATCCAGCATCACTACGACATCTCGAATGCCTTCTACCGGCTCTTCCTCGACGAGCGCATGGTCTACAGCTGCGGCTATTTTACAGATTTCGCCAACGGCATCGACCAGGCGCAGGTCGACAAGCTCGACCATATCTGCCGCAAGCTCAGGCTGAAGCCTGGCGAAAAACTGCTCGACATCGGCTGCGGCTGGGGCGCGATGCTCATCCATGCGGTGAAGAATTACGGCGTCGTCGGCCACGGTGTCTCGCTGTCGCAAGCCCAGACAGACCTTGCCCGCGAGCGCATTCGCGCCGAGGGGCTGGAGGATCGCATCACCATCGAGATAAAGTCTTATGCCGAGCTCTCCGGCACTTTCGACAAGATATCGTCGATCGGCATGTTCGAGCATCTGGGACTTGCCAACCACGCGGCCTACTTCTCGGCGGTCCACCGCTTGCTGAAGCCCGGCGGCGTCTACCTGCATCATGCCATCACCAGGCGCAGCAAGGGCGACATCAGGAAGACGCTGCGCAAGGGGCCGGAATACAAGGCGCTGATCAAATACATCTTTCCTGGCGGCGAGCTCGACACGATCGGCATGACGCTCGGCAATCTCGAGGCGCATGGCTTCCTCGTCCATGATGTCGAGAACCTGCGCGAGCATTATCAGCGCACCTGCCGCCTGTGGGCGGAGCGTCTCCATGCGCGCTTCGACGAGGCGATCGCCGAGGTCGGCGAGGCGAAGGCGCGGCTCTGGCTGCTCTATCTCACCGGCTGCTCGATCGCCTTCGAGCGCGCCTCGGCGCAGGTTTTCCAGACCGTCGCTACAAAACGCGCGCGTGGTCCGAGCGGGCTGCCGCAGACGCGGGCGGATCTCTATCGGTAGGACGAGGCAACCGATCAGACGAAGCGCATCGGCGCGCCGATCTCGACGCGCGCCGGCCGGTCGACGGTGCAATAGACGCCGATATTGTGGGCGTTGTAGCGGACCAGGTTGCGCAGGATGCCCGGATCGTTGTCGAAGCCGTCCTGGGCGATGATGGTGAAGCCGCAGCGGCGGCAGGGCTCCGAGACGGTGAGCAGAAGATCGCCGATCGCGAGCTTGCGCCCGATCCATTCGGTCTCCGGGAAGGAGCCTTCGACAGGGTCCATATCGACGACGATGTTGGGGCGGAAACGGCGCGGATCGGCCACGCCTTGCGGATGCAGCGCCTTCAGCCGCGCCAGCGAGGCGGTGGTCAGCAGGTGGATCGGCGCCCTGGTGTAACGCTCGACGGTCAGTGGGCCGGAATAGCTGGGGGCCGCGTTCTCGCGGAAATAAGGCCGGATCGAGGCTTCGAAGCCGAGGAAAGCGGAAACGACGCGGTCGCTTTCAGGGTCCGGCGCCGGCAGCCAGTCGCCGCCGGGCACGGCCACCTCAAGCTCGCGATCTTCGGTCAGCCGGGTGCGGATCAGCGGCACCTTGTGCCATTTCGGCCCGCGGTCCGGCCGGGCGATTTCATTGTCGGAAGCATCGACCAGGCCGAACAGCCGATCGCCGTCGACGCTCGATGTGCCGACGGAGATCGCGTCCAGCCGCTCGCCGGCGAGCGAGCTCGCGGGATAGCGCCAGAGCTGGCTGACCGTGCCGAGTGCCGCCTGAGCGTTCATCAGGCCCTTTTGTTCTGCCGGTTGGCGACGAGATCGTCGACGACGGCCGGGTCGGCCAATGTCGAGGTGTCGCCGAGCGCGCCGTAATCGTCCTCGGCGATCTTGCGCAGGATGCGGCGCATGATCTTGCCCGAGCGGGTCTTGGGCAGGCCCGGCGCGAACTGGATCTTGTCCGGCGTGGCGATGGCGCCGATCTCCTTGCGGACGTGGGCGACAAGCTCCTTGCGCAGATCCTCGCTCGATGTGCTGCCGGCCATCAGCGTGACGTAGCAGTAGATACCTTGCCCCTTGATGTCGTGCGGATAGCCGACGACCGCGGCTTCCGAGACCAGGTCGTGGCTGACCAGCGCGGACTCCACTTCCGCCGTGCCCATGCGATGGCCGGAGACGTTGATGACGTCGTCGACGCGGCCGGTGATCCAGTAATAGCCGTCTTCGTCGCGGCGGCAGCCGTCGCCGGTGAAGTACTTGCCCTTGTAGGTCGAAAAGTAAGTCTGCACGAAGCGGTCGTGATCGCCATAGACCGTGCGCATCATGCCGGGCCATGCATCGATGATGCAGAGATTGCCGTCGGCCGCCCCTTCGAGCACCTTGCCGTCGCCGTCGACCAGCTGCGGCCTGACGCCGAAGAACGGCCGCGTCGCCGACCCGGCCTTGAGGTCGGTGGCGCCCGGCAGCGGCGTGATCAGGATGCCGCCGGTCTCGGTCTGCCACCAGGTGTCGACGATTGGCAATTTGGCGTTGCCGATGACGTTGTAGTACCACTCCCAGGCTTCCGGATTGATCGGCTCACCGACGGTACCAAGCACGCGCAGCGACTTGCGCGAGGTCTTCTTCACATGGCCGTCGCCGGCGCCCATCAGCGCGCGCAGCGCCGTCGGCGCGGTGTAGAAGATGTTGACCTGATGCTTGTCGACGACTTCCCAGAAGCGCGACTGCGACGGGTAGTTCGGCACGCCCTCGAACATCAACGTCGTGGCGCCGTTGGCCAAAGGCCCATAGACGATGTAGCTGTGGCCGGTGACCCAGCCGACATCGGCGGTGCACCAGTAGATGTCGCCGTCATGGTAATCGAAGACATATTGGTGGGTCATCGAGACGTAGACGAGATAGCCGGCGGTGGTGTGCAGCACGCCCTTCGGCTTGCCTGTCGAGCCAGAGGTGTAAAGGATGAACAGCGGATCCTCCGCCTTCATCTTCTCCGGCTTGCAGTCCGCCTTAACGGTCGCGGCTTCGTCGTGGTACCAGACGTCGCGGCCCGGCACCCAGCCGGTCTTGCCGCCGGTGCGGCGCACGACCACCACCTTCTCGACCTTGGTGCCGGCCTTGGCCGCGATGTCGATCGCCTTGTCGGTGTTGTCCTTCAGCGGGATCGGCTTGCCGCCGCGCAGGCCCTCGTCCGCAGTGACGACGACGGTCGACTTGCAGTCGTCGATGCGCCCGGCGAGAGCGTCGGGCGAGAAGCCGCCGAAGACGACAGAGTGGATGGCGCCGATACGCGTGCAGGCAAGCATCGCATAAGCCGTTTCCGGGATCATCGGCATGTAGATGGTGACGCGGTCGCCCTTCTTGACGCCGTGCTTCTTCAGCACGTTGGCAAAGCGGCAGACATGCGCATAAAGCTCGTTATAGGTGATCTTGCGGTCATCGTAAGGGTTGTCGCCCTCCCAGATGATGGCGGTCTGGTTGCCGCGCTTCTTGAGATGCCGGTCGATGCAGTTATAGGAAACATTGGTCTGGCCGTCCTCGAACCACTTGATCGAGACCTTGCCATCGAAGGAAGTGTTCTTGACCTTGGTGAAGGGCTTGAACCAGTCGATGCGCTTGCCGTGCTTGCCCCAGAACTTGTCCGGGTTCTTCACGCTGTCGGCGTACCATTTGAGATAGGTGTCGTTGTCGATCAGCGCGTTCTTCTTCCACGCCGGCTGGACGCGGTGGACATGGACATCGGACATTTTTCAGCTTTCCTCCAGAACCGTTCCGCCGGCTTGAAGTGCCGGCGGTATCGCGGCGAAGCGGCCGCGAATTCGCCGGCATTATTAACAGTTCCGCCGTGACGGCAATATTAGACGTTGGATTCGCGCGGCGGGATGACGCAGGGGCAAGTCCAAACGCCTGTTAGCACTCTCGCTCCAGGGCTGCTAACCGCTTGTTTTTCCGATGGAAAACTTGGGTCAGATGTGCGAAAATCAATAGACAGTTAAGCAACCGAGCGCAGAATCGGAGATCGGGAGGAAAGGAGATCGAGCCTTAAGGGGGCTGCCATGCATGACCATTCCGAAATGGATCTGATGCTCAGGGGCTATGGGCTGACCACGGCCAAGATCCTCTACCATTTTCCCGATCACCCGCATTTGCTGCAAAGCTTCATCTGGCAGGACTACGACATCGCGCCGCAATTTCCGGTGCTGATCCGCTTCATCGAATTCTGGAAGACCAAGCTCGACGGCCCGCTGCATTCGGTGACCTACACGCACCAGAAGCTGATCGCGCCGAACGAGTGGCGGAAGGTGGACGGGGAGTTCGTGCTGCATTGAGGCGTCGCCGAGGTTCTCTGGACGTCGAGCGATTGGCGGAAACGCCCATCACTTCGTCATCCACGGGCGGAGCAAGGAGCGAAGCGACGCGGCGCAGACCCGAGGATCCATTCCGTGACTTCGAAGCGTTGCGGCGATCCAGAATTTTGCTCCGCCGCGCTCTACGATCGCGATAACGGAATGGATCCTCGGGTCTTCGCGACGCCGCTTCGCGGCTGCTCCGCCCGTGGATGACGAAGTTCGGAGGC
Organism: Mesorhizobium sp. WSM4904; assembly: GCF_029674545.1. NCBI lineage: Bacteria > Pseudomonadati > Pseudomonadota > Alphaproteobacteria > Hyphomicrobiales > Phyllobacteriaceae > Mesorhizobium > Mesorhizobium sp. WSM4904. The sequence continues at coordinate 1,145,104 of NZ_CP121354.1, forward strand.
TGCGGCTAATCCCGTATGCTCACGATCGCCCTGATAGGACGTTCGCGACTCACTCACACCGCCGGCGGGTTCAGGCGGGCGAAGCCCTCTTGGCGGCGATAGGGAAAGTAAGGATAGGGCGCAGTCACCGCGCTCGCTTCATCGAGCGCCTTCATCTGTTCCGGCGACAACGTCCAGCCGACGGCGCCGAGATTTTGCCGCAACTGCTCCTCGTTGCGCGCGCCGATGATCACCGACGACACGGTCGGCCGCTGTAGCAGCCAGTTGATCGCGACCTGCGGCACGGTCTTGCCAGCTTCGGCGGCGACGGTTTCGAGCGCGTCGACCACGCGATAGAGATGCCCGTCCTCGACGGGCGGGCCGAAGCTTGCCGTGTCGTGCAGCCGGCTCGTTTTCGGCAGCGGTTGGCCGCGACGGATCTTGCCGGTCAGCCGGCCCCAGCCGAGCGGACTCCACACAAGGGCGCCGACGCCCTGATCAAGGCCGAGCGGCATCAGTTCCCATTCATAGTCGCGACCGACCAGCGAGTAGTAGACCTGATGCGCGGCATAGCGCGGATAGCCATGCTTTTCCGCCAGGCCGAGCGATTTCATCACCTGCCAGCCGGAGAAATTGGAGACGCCGACATAGCGCAGCTTGCCCGCGCGAACGAGGTCGCCCAGCGTCGCCAGCACCTCCTCGATCGGCGTCGCGGCGTCGAAGGCATGGAGCTGAAGCAAGTCGATATAATCGGTGCCGAGGCGCTTCAGCGCCGCGTCGACGGAGCGGATCAGCCGTGAGCGCGACGAGCCCCAATCGGCCGGGCCGTCGCCCATCGGCAGCGCGGTCTTGGTCGAGATCAGCACCGCGTCGCGGCGGCCCTTGATCGCTTCGCCCAGCACCTCCTCCGAGGCGCCATTCGAATAGACGTCGGCCGTGTCGAAGAGGGTGACGCCTGCTTCCAGGCAGATGTCGACCAGCCGGCGCGCCTCCTTAGCGTCGCTGTTACCCCAATGGCCGAACAGCGGCCCGGAGCCGCCGAAGGTTCCGGCGCCGAAGGAAAGCGCCGGCACTTTCAGGCCGGATGCGCCGAGACGTCGATAGTCCATGGTTTTGCTCCTTGTCCAAAATTGTAATGCCGAGGGCGGATCTGGGCTGGTCAGCACTGGGCCAGCGCCGGCGAACCGATCGCGCGGCGCTCGAGGCGAAGGGCCAGGAACACGACGGCAATCGCCGCGAGCGGCACCAGGCCCGCGACAAGGGTGACGGCGCCGAGGCCGGGGCCGTGGTCGATGACGAAGCCGCCGAGCCAGGCGCCGATCGCATTGCCGAGGTTGAAGGCGGCGATGTTGAAGGACGAGGCGAGGCCCTGGCCAGCGCCCCTGGCCTTGTCCAGCACCCACATCTGCAGCGGGGCGACGGTGGCGAAGGCGGCCGCGCCCAGCAGGCCGACGGCGATGATTGCCGCGAGCGGCTGATGGATCGCGGCGGTCATGACGAACAGCACGGCCGAGAGCGCGACCAGCGTGCCGATGACGGTCGGCACGAGACGCCGGTCGGCGAGGCGCCCGCCAAGCAGGTTGCCGGCGACCAGCCCGCCGCCGAAGACGAGCAGGATCGGCGACACGGCGGCTTCGGAAAAGCCGCTGATCCGGGTTAGGATCGGCGCCAGATAGGTGAAGGCGGCAAAGACGCCGACCCAGCTCAGCACCGTGGTCAGCAGGCCGAGCAGCACGGGCCGGCGGCCAAGCACGGCAAGCGCGCCTTCGGAACCTTCCTCCGGGTCGGCCGCGGCCGGCTCGTCATGCGGCACCAGCAGCGCGATCACGGCAACGGCGATGACGCCGACCAGTGTGACGGCGAGGAAGGCCGAGCGCCAGCCATAGGCTTGCCCGAGCCAGGTGCCGAACGGCACGCCGAGGATGTTGGCGACGGTAAGGCCGGTGAACATCAGCGCGATGGCCGAAGCCTTCCGGTTGGGCGCGACGAGGCTGGTGGCGACGACCGAGCCGACACCAAAGAAGGAGGCATGGGCGAAAGCGGTCAGCACACGCGCCGCCATCAGCGTCCAGTAGTCGGGCGCCAGCGCGCAGGCGAGGTTGCCGACGGTGAAGACCACCATCAGGGCAAGCAGCAGCGTCTTCTTCGACAGGCGGCCGGTAAGCGCGCCAAGCAACGGCGCGCCGACGACGACGCCCAGCGCATAGCCGGAGATCAGCATGCCCGCGGCCGAGATCGAGACGCCGAGATCGGCGCTGACGTCGAGCAGCAGGCCCATGATGACGAATTCGGTGACACCGATGCCGAAGGCACCGGCGGTGAGGGCATAGAGAGCAAGAGGCATGGCGATGGTCCGATTGGTCGGAAAGAGGACGCTCAATCCCGCGCCCCGACCGGGAACATCGTGATCCTCGAAGCTGTGAACCAGCCTTGCATCAGGCACATTTTCTGTGAAATAGATTCACGAATGGCGAGGCCCGAAATCAACCGTTCCGGCGAGATCGAGGTGTTCGTCCGCGTCGTCGAGGCGGGCAGCTTCTCGGCCGCGGCGCGCGCGCTGCGCATGACGCCGTCAGCGGTGAGCAAGCTGATCGCGCGGCTGGAGGCGCGGCTTGGCGCGCGACTTCTCAGCCGCTCGACGCGGCGGCTGCAGCTGACCCCGGAAGGGGTGGCCTTCCACGACAGCGGCGTGCGGATCCTCGCCGATATGGATGCGGCGGAACGCGAAGCGGCGGCGGGTGCGGCGCCGCGCGGCAGGCTGAGGGTCAATTCCTATGTGCCGTTCGGCCAGCACCGGCTGATGGCGCTGCTGCCGCGTTTCCTGGAAAAGTACCCCGAGATTTTCGTCGAAGTCGTGCTGACCGACAGTGTCATCGACCTTCTGGAAGAGCGTGCCGACGTCGCCATCCGCGCCGGGCCGCTGCGCGAGTCACGCCTGGTGGCGCGCAAGCTCGGCCAGAGCCGGATGGTGCTGGTCGCGTCGCCTGCCTATCTCGAAGCGCGCGGCACGCCACGCGCATTGTCCGACCTCGCCCGCCACAACATGCTGGCCTTCGGCTTTGCCAGGCACATCGAAGGTTGGCCCTTTGTCGATGCGACAGGCAGATCGATCATCATGCCGATCGTCGGAAACATGTCGCTGACCGACGGCGAAGCGATGCGGCGAACGACGTTGGCAGGAGCCGGTATAGCGCGGCTGGCGCGCTGGCATGTCGAACCCGACATCGCCGCCGGGTTGCTCGTGCCGTTGCTGGAGGAGTTCAATCCCGGCGACGAGGAGCCGACGCACGCGGTCTATGTCGGCCAGGGCAAGCATCTGCCGGCCAGGGTGCGGGCTTTTCTTGATTTTCTTGCCGAGGCCGTGCGTCTCTGAAAACATCAAAGAGCCGCGCGCCACAGGGCACGCGGCGCTTCAAAGCTGGTTACGCCTTCGGCACGAAGGGCGCCGGACGCCGGCCGGCGCCCTGCCGTTCCAGCATCCAGCCGGGATATTCGGAAGGCAGCGCGCTGACCTCGTCGAGCCTAGCCAGATCTTCGGCATCGAGCATCAACCCGGTGGCGGCGAGGTTCTGTTCGAGCTGGTCCATGCGGCTGGCGCCGATGAGGACGCTCATCACGAAGGGCTTGGCCAGCACGTAGCCCAGCGCCACCGTGGCGACGCTGACATCGTGCTTCCTGGCGATCTCGCGCATGACGGCGACCGCCGCCCAGGCGCGGTCCTCGTTGACCGGCGGGAAGTTGAAACTGGCGCGGCGGCCTTCGCCATTGCCCGGCGCGCCGGGGCCATATTTGCCGGAGAGCAGCCCGCCGGCCATCGGCGACCAGACCATCAGGCCGAGCTTCTCTTCATTGAGCAACGGCACGATCTCGCGCTCGAGATCGCGGCCGGCGATCGAGTAGTAGGACTGCACCGTCTCGAAACGGGCATAGTCCTTGCGCTCGGCGATGCCGAGGGCCTTGGCGATGCGCCAAGCCTGCCAGTTGGAGACGCCGACGTAACGCACCTTGCCGCTGGCGACGAGGTCGTCGAGCGCGCGCAGCGTCTCGTCGATCGGCGTCACGGTATCGGTGCCGTGCAGCTGGTAGAGGTCGATATGGTCGGTCTGCAGCCGCTCGAGGCTGCCGTCGATCGAATCCATGATGTGGCCGCGCGAGGAGCCGCGCTGGTTAGGTCCTTCGCCCATGACGCCATGCACCTTGGTGGCGATGATGACGTCCGAGCGCTTGACGCCGAGATCGTTGAGTGACTGGCCGAGAAGCCGCTCCGACTGGCCGAAAGAGTAGACGTCCGCAGTGTCGAAGAAATTGATGCCTGCGGCGATCGAGCGACCGACGATCTCGTTGACGCCTTTCTGGTCGAGGCTGGCGATCAAGCCCCATTGAGCATTCTCGCCGGCGGCGCCGAAGGTCATCGTGCCGAGGCAGAGTTCGGAGACGAACAGGCCGGTGTTGCCGAGCTGGTTGTAGCGCATGGTGAGATTTCCCCGAAAGAAGGATTGGGTATGTCTGAACGACAGGTTTGTCTGAATGACACGAGGGAAATAGGAACGGCCCGTTTCGTTTCAAGCGCCGGGGCTACGAAATCGCCCCGCTGACGGGCTCGGTAACGAGATCGTGACGAATAGAGTGGCTCAGCTTTCCACGAGAGCAAGGATCGCGAACAGCGTCATGCCGAATGCGACGGCGGCAAGCGGCAGGAGAATTTCAATCGTCGCGGTGCTGGCTTTCACCGGATGATCGCTCGTATCGAACTCGCCTGCGATCCAGTCGGGGAAAGTCTTGACCTTGCCGGGACGGCTGAGCCGGTGATGGCGCCAGACGCGGGCGGCGATTGCCGGCAGCGCGACCGACATCACGATGAAACCGGTGACGACGAAAAGCAGATATTCGTCATAGCCGCCGGCGAAGCCGATCCACGCCGACAGCGCATAGCAGGCCGCAAGCCCCATCATGGCATAATACACCCATCGGTGCAGTCCGCGGGAGGCCTGCCGGTCTTGTGTGATTTCCTGGTCGTGGCGTGTGACAGTCATCGGAGCCTCCTTTGACTTGAGGAGCCACGCGCTCGGTCCTTTATCCGCACCTAGTGAGGTGACATGGCGCGACAATGCGGTGGTATGACGCGCCTGCTATAACCCGTTGTTGCTCAACGGAATTTCGGGTGGAAACCGCCATACATTCCCAGAGCTGGAAGGCCGAGCCGCCCCCCTCCCGTCCGAGAGATGCTCAGGGCCGCCCGCCGAAGATCGCCGTGCCGACCCTGACGCTGGTCGCGCCCAAGGCGATCGCGGTCTCGTAATCGCCGGACATGCCCATCGAGAGTTTTGCGACGCCGGCTTCTCGGGCGATCTTTTCCAAAAGCGCGAAATGCGGGCCGGGATTCTCGTCCGCCGGCGGAATGCACATCAACCCTTCGATGGCGAGGCCGTGCACGTCGCGGCAGCGCTTGACGAAGGCGACGGCCTCGCGTGGCTCGATGCCGGCCTTTTGCGGTTCGGAGCCGGTGTTGACCTGGACGTAGAGCTTTGGCGTGCGACCTTGCCTGGCAATCTCCTTGGCAAGCTCGGCGGCGATCTTCTCGCGGTCGACCGTCTCGATGACATCGAAAAGCGCCACCGCTTCCTTGGCCTTGTTGGACTGCAGCGGTCCGATCAGGTGCAGCTCGATATCGGGAAAGGCTTCTCTCAGCTCCGGCCATTTGGCTTGGGCTTCCTGCACGCGGTTCTCGCCGAAGACCCGCTGGCCCGCCTCGATCACGGGGCGAATATCTTCGGCCGCAAAGGTCTTCGACACCGCGACCAGCGTGACGGCGCCGGCCTCGCGCCCGGCCCCGCGCTCGGCATTCACGATCCTCGCCTTGACGGCGAGAAGCTGTTCGACGGCACTCGTCATGCCCATATCCTGCCTATAGTTTAGCGCCAACGCCGGATCGCCACAGTTGACGGGTCCGGCAATCCATGGTGAACACCGCGACGACATTGTCTAGGCTGCCGGCCTTGTCCGGCGCCGCACAGCCGCTTTTAAGTGAAAAACACCCGATGGCAACCGAACGATACAATCCGCGCACGTCAGAGCCCAAATGGCAGAAGGCCTGGGCCGAAAAGAAGCTGTTCGAGGCCAGGAACGACGACCCGAAGCCGAAATACTACGTGCTCGAGATGTTCCCCTATCCGTCGGGGAAGATCCATATCGGCCACACCCGCAACTACACGATGGGCGACGTCGTGGCGCGCTACAAGCGGGCCAAGGGTTTCAACGTGCTGCACCCGATGGGCTGGGATGCCTTCGGCATGCCGGCTGAGAACGCGGCGATGCAGAACAAGGTCCATCCGAAGGACTGGACCTACGAGAACATCGCCGTCATGCGCGAGCAGCTCAAGATGATGGGCCTGTCGCTCGACTGGGCGCGCGAGTTCGCCACCTGCGACGTCGACTACTACCACCGCCAGCAGATGCTGTTCCTCGACTTCGTCGAGAAAGGGCTGGTGACGCGCAAGTCCTCCAAGGTCAACTGGGACCCTGAGGACATGACGGTGCTCGCCAACGAGCAGGTCATCGACGGCCGCGGCTGGCGCTCGGGCGCGCTGGTCGAGCAGCGCGAGCTGACGCAATGGTTCTTCAAGATCACCGACTATGCGCAGGACCTGCTGGAGTCGCTCGACCGCCTCGACGAGTGGCCGGAAAAGGTCAAGCTGATGCAGCACAACTGGATCGGCCGCTCGGAAGGTCTGCTGATCCGCTGGCCGCTGGCCGCTCCGGTTGGCGACATGCACGAGCTGGAAGTCTACACGACCAGGCCGGACACGATCTTCGGCGCCTCCTTCATGGCGGTCGCCGCCGACCATCCGCTGGCCAAAAAAGCCGCCGAGAACAATCCGGCGCTCGCCAAGTTCATCGACGAGGTCCGCCACATGGGCACCTCGGTGGCGGCGCTCGAGACGGCCGAGAAGAAAGGCTTCGACACCGGCATCCGCGTCGTCCATCCCTTCGACGACAGCTGGACGCTGCCCGTCTATGTCGCCAATTTCGTGCTGATGGAATACGGCACCGGCGCCATCTTCGGCTGTCCGTCGGGCGATCAGCGCGACCTCGACTTCGCCAACAAATACGGCCTGCCGGTGATCCCGGTGGTGATGCCGGAAGGCGAAAATCAGGGAAGCTTCCAGATCATCGAGGAGGCCTATGACGGCGACGGCGTGATGATCAATTCGCGCTTCCTCGACGGCATGAAGCCGGAGCGGGCCTTCGACGAGGTGGCCAAGCTGCTCGAGCAGAAGACGATCGGCGGCCGGCCGATGGCGGAGCGCAAGGTAAATTTCCGCCTGCGCGACTGGGGCATCTCGCGCCAGCGCTACTGGGGCTGCCCGATCCCGATGATCCATTGCGAAGCCTGCGGCGTGGTGCCGGTGCCGAAGGCCGACCTGCCGGTCCGGCTGCCCGACGACATCGAGTTCGACCGTCCGGGCAATCCGCTCGACCGCCATCCGACATGGCGGCATGTGAAGTGTCCGCAATGCGGCCGGGACGCGCGGCGCGAGACCGACACGATGGACACCTTCGTCGACTCGTCGTGGTATTTCGCCCGCTTCACCGCGCCGTGGGCCAACGAGCCGACCGAGCCGAAGGCGGCCGACGAATGGCTGGCGGTCGACCAGTATATCGGTGGCATCGAGCACGCGATCCTGCACCTGCTCTATTCGCGCTTCTTCACCCGCGCCATGCGCGAGACCGGGCATCTCAACCTCGCCGAGCCGTTCAAGGGCCTGTTCACCCAAGGGATGGTGGTGCACGAGACCTATCGTGTCGGCGGCTCGTCGACCAATGGGCGCTGGCTGTCGCCGGGCGAGGTCAGGATCGAGGATGTGGGCGGCAAGCGGCGCGCCGTCGAGATCGCGACCGGCGAGGAGGCGACGATCGGCGCGCTCGAGAAAATGTCGAAGTCGAAGAAGAACACGGTGAGCCCGGAAGAGATCACCGACGGCTACGGCGCCGACACAGCGCGCTGGTTCATGCTGTCGGACTCGCCGCCGGAGCGCGACGTCGAATGGACGGACGAGGGTGCCGCCGGCGCTCATCGCTTCGTGCAGCGCGTCTGGCGCCTGGTGCAGATCGCGGCCGAGCAGCTCGCCGGCGTGAAGCCGGCCGCGGCGAAGGACGGCGAGGCGGGCGCCGTCTCCAAGGCGGCGCACAAGATCCTGAAGGCGATCGGCGAGGACATCGAGAAGCTCGGCTTCAACCGGGCTATCGCGCGCATCTACGAGCTTGCGAACGCGCTGACCACGCCGCTCAACGATGTCGCCGAGGGCAAGGCGGACGCGGCGCTGAAAGCCGCCTGCCGCGAGGCCGTCGAGATCCTGGTGCACGTGATCGCGCCGGTGATGCCGCATCTGGCCGAGGAATGCTGGGAGGCGCTGGGCGGCACCGACATGGTCGCCGAACGGCCGTGGCCGGTCTACGATCCGGCTCTGGTCGTCGACAACGAGATCGTGCTGCCGGTGCAGGTCAACGGCAAGAAGCGCGGGGATTTGACAATTGCCCGCGACGCGGATCAAGGTGCCGTCGAACAAGCGGTGCTGGCTCTCGACTTCGTGCAAAAAGCGCTCGATGGCAAGGCCCCGCGCAAGGTGATCATCGTCCCGCAGAGGATCGTCAATGTCGTTGCCTGATCCAGAAAAGTCACAGGCGGCGCGTTTGCTGCGCCGCGCGGCTATCGGCGGCCTGGTCGCCTCGCTGGCGCTGGTCTCGGCCTGCACGGTCCGGCCGCTCTATTCCAGCGCGCCGCTTACCGTCGGCTCGCAGGCCGGCGCCGCTGCCGAGCTGGCATCGATCTCGATCAAGCCTGTCAGCACGCGTTACGGCCAGCAGGTGCGCAACAATCTGATCTTCGCCTTCGGCCAGGGCTCGGGCGAGCCGGCATCGCCTGCCTACACGCTGGATCTCGGCGTCAGCGAGCTGGTCGAATCGGCGGCCATCGTCCAGGTGCAGACCGAAGAGGACGAGCCGACGGCAGGCACCGTGACGCTCACCGCCAATTATGTCCTGCGTGATTCGGCGACCGGCACGGTGGTCGCGGTCGGCAAGCGCTCGATCCCGTCATCCTTCGATCGGCCGCGCCAGGAATTCGCGGCCTACCGGGCGCAGATCGACGCCGAGAACCGCGCCGCCCGCGAGCTCGCCGATCTGCTGCGCCTGGCGATCGCCCAGGATCTGGCCAAGCACGGCAAGGCCTAGTTCCTCGAGGACACAGGGATTTTGAAAGATTGCAGGCTTGTCGACGGGCTTTCACCGTTCGTCTCGGTGGAATCAGCGCAAGCGCTGGAGATTAGCTGAAGCCGCCCCAACCTCGTCAATCCCAGGGCGAAGCAGGAGCGTAAGCTCCGTCGCGGAGACCCTGGGATCCATGCCGTTACCTTGATCGAAGGTGCAGCGGAGCAGAATTCTACACCGCTGCAACGCTCGTATTTCACGGAATGGATCCTCGGGTCTGCGCCGCGTCGCTTCGCTCCTTGCTTCGCCCGAGGATGACGATCGCGATGGGCGTTCCGGCCAATCACCAAGGCATGCGACCTGCCAAGGCATAGGCGCTTTGCTACGAAAAAAGGCCGGTTGCCCGGCCTTTTTTGCTGTTCGGTGTCCAATCTCAGTTGATCTTCTGGCCGGTCTTGGCCCAGTCGGCGAGGAAGGCGGCGAGGCCCTTGTCGGTCAGCGGATGGTTGACCAGCGCCCGCAGCGTCGCCGGCGGTGCGGTCACGACATCGGAACCGATGAGCGCGGCCTGCTTGACGTGGTTCACCGAGCGCACGGAAGCGGTCAGGATCTCGGTCTTGAAATCGTAGTTGTCGTAGATGGTGCGGATTTCCGAGATCAGCTCCATGCCGTCCGAGCCGGTGTCGTCGATGCGCCCGACGAAAGGCGAGATGAACGAGGCGCCGGCCTTGGCGGCGAGCAGTGCCTGGTTGGCCGAGAAGCAGAGCGTGACGTTGACCATGCGGTTCAGCTCGGTGCGGATCGTCTTGCAGGCCTTCAGCCCATCCAGCGTCAGCGGCACCTTGATGCAGACATTGGGCGCGATCTTGGCCAGCACCTCGGCCTCGCCCATCATGTCCTTGAATTCCGTGGCCACGACCTCGGCCGAGACCGGGCCTTCGACGATGTCGCAGATCTGCTTCGTCACCTCGGAGATCTTGCCGCCAGATTTCAGGATCAGCGAGGGGTTGGTGGTGACCCCATCGAGAAGCCCCAGATCGTTCAGCTCCTTGATCTCCTTGATGTCGGCGGTGTCGACAAAAAACTTCATGGCGGTCTCCTTGGGGATTTCATGGTGCCGGTCAGGCACGTTCGAGAGTCACCCTTTGATCTAGAGCAAAGTCGGGGCAAGGTCACGCCTCATGATGGAAGATTCGCCCTTTGTCGCGGCCGCACCGGTGCTGGTGCCGATGCCGGCCGAACGGCCCTACACCTATGCCGTGCCGCCCGGCATGCGCGTGGTGCCGGGCTCGATCGTGCGCGTGCCGCTGGGACCGCGCCAGGTCGCCGGCATCGTCTGGGACGGCGTCGTCGAAACGGTCGATCCGAAAAAACTGCGGCCGATCGAGGAGGTCTTCGACTGTCCGCCGATCGACAGGGCCATGCGCCGCTTCGTCGACTGGATCGCGCAATACACGCTGTCGGCCCCCGGCATGGTGGCGCGCATGCTGCTCAGGGCACCCGAAGCCTTCGACCCGGAACCGTGGATCGAAGGGCTGCAGCGCACCCTCGCGGAACCCGACCGATTGACCGACGCCCGGCGCCGCGTGCTGGAGACGGCCGAGGGCGGCCTTGCCTGGACACGTTCGGGGCTCGCGCATGCGGCGGGCGTCTCCTTCACCGTCATCGACGGCTTGAGGGCGCAAGGCGTGTTCGAGACGGTGATGATCCCGCCGCGGCCCGTGGTCGCCGCGCCCGATCCTTGCCATGCCGTGCCGGAATTGATGCCCGACCAGAAGGCGGCGGCCGACAAGCTGCGGGCGGCAATCGCCGCCGATGCCTTCAACGTCACTCTTCTCGACGGCGTCACGGGGTCGGGCAAGACGGAAGTCTATTTCGAGGCGGTGGCGGCGGCGCTCGACAAGGGCAGGCAGGTGCTGATCCTGCTGCCGGAGATCGCGCTGACCCATGCCTTCCTCGAACGCTTCCAGGACCGGTTCGGAGCCAAGCCGGCGGAGTGGCATTCGGACCTGCCGCCCAGGATGCGCGAGCGCGTCTGGCGGCAGGTGGCGGAAGGCGGTGTGCGCGTCGTCGCCGGCGCGCGCTCGGCGCTGTTCCTGCCGTTCAGGGAGCTCGGCCTGATCGTCGTCGACGAGGAGCACGATCCCGCCTACAAGCAGGAGGACCGCGTCTTCTACAATGCGCGCGACATGGCGGTGGTGCGCGGCCATATCGGCGCCTTCCCGGTCGTGCTCGCCTCGGCGACGCCGTCGGTGGAGAGCCGGGTCAATGCAAGCCAGGGCCGCTATACCAGAGCGGTGCTGTCGTCACGCTTCGCCGAGGCGGCACTTCCCGACCTGAAATCGATCGACATGCGGCGCGCGCCGCCGGCGCGCGGCGGCTTCCTGTCGCCTGTCCTTCTTGAACAGATGCAGCGCACGCTGGAGAAAAAAGAGCAGTCGCTGCTTTTCCTCAACCGGCGCGGCTATGCGCCGCTGACGCTCTGCCGCGTCTGCGGCCATCGCTTCGGCTGCCCGGTCTGCTCGGCCTGGCTGGTCGAGCATCGCTTTCGCGGCCAGCTCGTCTGCCATCATTGCGGCCACAACGAGCGCCGGCCCGAAGCCTGCCCGGAATGCGGCACGCTCGATCACCTCGTCGCCTGCGGACCGGGCGTCGAGCGCATCGCCGAGGAGGTGGTGGCGCATTTCCCGGAGGCGCGCACGATCGTGCTCTCGTCGGATCTCTTAGGCGGCGTGCGCCGGCTGCGGCTCGAGCTCGAGGCCGTCGCCAATGGCGAGGCCGACATCGTCATCGGCACGCAGCTCGTCGCCAAGGGCCACAATTTTCCCGGCATGACGCTGGTCGGCGTGGTCGACGCCGATCTCGGCCTCGCCAATGGCGATCCGCGCGCCGCCGAGCGCACCTTCCAGCTGCTCAGCCAGGTGACCGGACGAGCCGGCCGCACCGGCAAGAAAAGCCTTGGCCTGTTGCAGACCTACCAGCCGGACCACCCGGTGATGCGGGCGATCGTCTCCGGTGATTCGGAAGCCTTTTATGAGCGCGAGATCGCCGAGCGCGAGCGAGCGGCCCTGCCACCGTTCGGCCGGCTCGCCGGCATCATCGTAAGCGCCGCGACGCGAGGCGAGGCCGAAGGCCATGCGCGCGGCTTGCGGCGCGCCGCGCCCAATGCGTCCGATCTCTTCGTGCTCGGCCCGGCCGAGGCGCCGCTGTCGCTGATCGGCGGCCGCCACCGCTTCCGCCTGCTGGTGCAGGGCGAACGGCGCGCCGACATGCAGGGTTTTATTCGCGCCATGCTGGCGGACGGGCCGAAGCTGCGCGGCTCGGTGCGCGTGCAGGTCGACATCGACCCGCAGAGTTTTCTGTAAAGGTGCGCTCGATTGCGGGCGAGGCGCGTCTAGCGCGGCTTAAAGCGCGTCGCGCTGAAAACGGATTCAGGCGACGCGCTTTAAGTCTTTGTTTTGATGCATGTCGTTTCTCCCAAAACCGCTGCGCACTTTTGGGCGACATGCATTAAAATTCGATATCTCGCGACGGCGCTTCATTTCGCTCAAATTCGATACCGCCCGGAAACTCAAGCAAAAGGTCCGCGAAGTTTTTCTGGCTGCCTTGCGGATAAAGCTTTCGCCCTTCATCAACCGGGACAACCATGGCAGTCGGCTTGCCGTGTCTTGTGATGATGGTTGGCTCGCCGTTTTCTGCGGCCTCGACGATCGCCGAGAGTCCTGCCTTGGCCAGCCCAAGCTGAATGGTTCTCACGACGACCTCCTTGTGGTCTCATGTGCTCATAGTATCGGGAATCACCCAGGAAAGGGAACAACCGGTCATGAAAACCCTCGGCCTGATCGGCGGCATGAGCTGGGAATCGACGGCGATCTACTACCGCCTGCTCAACGAGATCGTGCGCGAGCGGCTGGGCGGGCTGCATTCGGCTAAGCTGCTTTTGTGGTCGTTCGATTTCGCCGAGATTGCCGAACGCCAACATGCAGGCGATTGGGCATATGCGCTAAGATAGCTTTGGCATGGCTTGAAATTTGCGTTTTCGCGGTGGCTCACGCCAACGATGCCGCAAGGCATGGAGATTTTGGCGCAAGCTTGCCAAGCGAGGCTGAGTAAAGATCGCTGCGATCAGCGAGGCGACGATCTGGCGGGTGGCGCGCCACAGCAGCGGGCGCCCGTCGCTCAAGGGGGAGAGACACCCAACTCCTGCGAGAGGGGTTCGGTCACAAGCGCGATGAGGAAGTGGGCAAGAATCCAAGGCTTTGCGATCCTTGGGTCTTTGGCGGGAGGCGCGCGCAGCCCGATCAGGCTCTTCAGACGCTTGAAGGCGAGCTCGATGCGCCAGCGCATGCGATAGAGCTTGAGAACCGTGCCGGCGGGAAACTCCTGCCGGTCAAGCGAGGTCACAAGGATGACGAAGCCGGCCGCAATCAGCGTCTCGGGTCGAACCTTGTTGCCCTTGGCCTTGGCTTCCTTGTTGATTTTGCGCCGCGCTTCTTGTGCCGCTGCCTCGGATTTGCGCAAGGCGATCAGGCGCATCTTCACAGGCTCGCCCTTCTTGAGGGCCAACCGGACAGGCGTTTCGAAGACTTCCTCGCGGCGGCTCTCCAGGTAGCCGATGAGATCGAACGCCTTGCCGTTGGCGTCGAGCCATCGCGCATTCTTCCACGACGCGCGCACGACAACGTCGCCGCCTTGCGCCATGACCCTTGCGATCCGCTCGGCCTGCAGATAGGCGCGGTCGCCGATGCGGATCTCGCCCGCCACCACCGGCACGCGGTCGATCAGCTCGGCCTCGCTTTGGTCGGTGATCTCGAGGAAATCGAACTGCTCGCGCTCAAGCTCGAAGGCGCAGTGCATGCGCCAAAGGCCATTGTTCTTCTTCTCATGCGCACCGGCCTTGGCAACCGCCGTCGCATCGAGGATGCGGATCAGCCGGCCCTTGGCCAAGCCTTTTTCCTCGCGCTTCAAAAGATGCCCAATCAACTGCTGCAGCCACGGCCCTGCATTGCGCAGCCGGCCGAGCAAGGCCACGTCCGAGATGTCGGCAATCCCGCTCGCCGCCGCCCAGGCCACGACGCCCCGCATGCCCACCTTGCCAAGGCAGTAAGCCAATGTCAGGCGCAACAGATCGCACGCCGACCGGATACCCCGCGGTCGCAGGAACGCCTTCGTCTCGCGCGCACTTCCTGCGATCAACTCTTCGCCGCCGAGAAGCGCAATCGTCTCGGCCCAGCCGTCATCAACAAGTGATTCGTGTGTCATCCTCAGCGTAGAATCACAACCGATTCCGCGCTGCAACACCTATCTTAGCGCCTATGGGCGATTGGGAGGGTGCGGGCGCCCTTCTCGTGGAAGCGGCGCGCGGATTGGAGGCGGCCGGCGCGCATGGGTTGGTGATCTGCACCAACACCATGCACAAGCTCGCCGACGACGTGCAGGCGGCGGTGTCGATCCCACTCATCCACATCGCCGATGCCACTGCGCACGCCGTCGTCGAGGCGGGCGTGAAGCGTCCGGCGCTGCTGGCGACCCGCTTCACCATGGAGCAGGATTTCTACAAAGGGCGGCTTGCCGACAAATACGGGCTGCAGCCCGTGGTGCCCAATCAGGCCGGCCGCGACATGGTGCACCGGGTGATCTATGACGAACTTTGCCAGGGCGTCGTCGAGGACAGATCGAAGGCCGCCTATATCGCCGAGGTCGGCCGCATGCGGCGCGACGAGAAGGTGGACAGCGTCATCATGGGCTGCACCGAGATCACCATGCTGATCGGGCAGGGCGATTTCGATATCCCGGTGTTCGACACCACGCGCATCCATGCCGAGGCCGCGATCGAGTTCGCGCTGTCCTGACCAGGCGCTCTTCCGACGTGTCTTTCTTGCGCCTGTTCTAATGTGCCGGCGGCCATCTGGCGCGCGGCTTTTCCTCCGCTAGAATGCCGGCAATTTCAGAACAAGACTTTACGAGGGATCAGATGGAATTCGCATTTCCGTGGCCGGCGAGCCAGGGCGAGTGGCTGGCTTGGTCGAGCGCCGTCGTCACGCTGCTCATCGGCCTGCTCCTATTCCTGGCGCCGAACCTCGCCTTCCGCATCCTGCGCCTGCAGGCCAAGCCGGAGAAGGCCGCGGCGATCGCCGAGGGGCGCGGCCGCATGTCGGGCTTCTATCTCGGCGTCAGCCTGTGCTGCATCCTCTTGGCGCAGCCGCTTCTCTACATGGCGCTCGGCTTCTCCTGGCTGTTCACCGCTTTCGGCCGGCTTTTGTCGATGATGTCGGACGGCGCCAACACCCCTTTCAACTGGGCCTCCATCGTGGTTGAATTGGCGCTGGCGGCGCTGCCGCTGGCCTTCGCCTTCGGCTTCGTGCCGTGAATTCGCGACCAAAGCGCGTCGCGCTGAAACGGATTCAAGCGACGCGCTTCAGGTTCTTGTTCTGATGCATGTCGTTCTCCCAAAACCGCCGCACAGTTTTGGGCGACATGCAGTAATCCGGCGCTTAAGGTGGCCTCCGCCGCCTGATGCGACAAAAGTGCCTGAAAACCATGCCGGACGATGCATTGCGGTCTTAAAAGGCCTGTGCTAGACGGCAATCGACTTTCGGCCGGGGATAGCGGAAGCCATCCCTCCGTGCTTGGAAAAATCGCAGTAAGGTCAAAGATTTAGCCAGAGTTTTTGCTCGCGCCAACAATCTGCGGCCTGTCAGACAAGAGAAAAGACGGTCCGTGGCCCAATCGTCATCGCCAATCTCAGCTGTCGCAGAACGCTATGCAAGCTCGCTGTTCGAGCTCGCGCTGCAGGAAAATTCGGTCGCCAAGGTCGAAGCCGACCTCAACGACTTCGAGGCGATGCTGAACGGCAGCGCCGATCTTGCCCGGCTGATCAACAGCCCGGTGTTCTCCAGCGACGATCAGGCCAAGGCCATCGGCGCGATCATCGGCAAGGCCAAGATCACCGGCCTCGTCGGCAACTTCCTGCGCGTCGTCGCCCGCAACCGCCGCCTGTTCGCCGTGCCCGGCATGATCAAGGCGTTCCGCCAGATCGCCGCCGACCATCGTGGCGAGGCTTCCGCCGAGGTCACCTCGGCGCATGCGCTGACGGCCGCGCAGCAGACCGAGCTCAAGGCGACGCTGAAGAGCATCGCCGGCAAGGACGTGGCCATCGCCATGACGGTCGATCCGTCGCTGCTCGGCGGGCTGATCGTGAAGATGGGCTCGCGCCAGATCGACACGTCGCTCAAAACCAAACTCAATTCGCTCAAGCTTGCACTGAAAGAGGTCGGCTGATGGACATCCGCGCCGCGGAAATTTCCGCAATTCTGAAAGACCAGATCAAGAATTTCGGCAAGGAGGCCGAGGTCTCCGAAGTCGGGCAGGTTTTGTCCGTCGGTGACGGCATCGCCCGCGTCTACGGCCTCGACAACGTCCAGGCGGGCGAGATGGTCGAATTCCCGGGCGGCATCCGCGGCATGGCGCTGAACCTCGAAGCCGACAATGTCGGCGTCGTCATCTTCGGCAACGACCGCGACATCAAGGAAGGCGACACCGTCAAGCGCACCGGCGCCATCGTCGACGTGCCGGTCGGCCCCGGCCTGCTCGGCCGCGTCGTCGACGCGCTCGGCAACCCGATCGACGGCAAGGGCCCGATCAAGGCCACCGAACGCCGCCGCGTCGACGTCAAGGCGCCCGGCATCATTCCGCGCAAGTCGGTGCACGAGCCGATGTCGACCGGCTTGAAGGCCATCGACGCGCTGATCCCGGTCGGCCGCGGCCAGCGCGAGCTGGTCATCGGCGACCGCCAGACAGGCAAGACCGCCATCATCCTCGACACGATGCTGAACCAGAAGTCGGTGCACGACAACGGCCCCGAGAAGGAGAAGCTTTACTGCGTCTACGTCGCCGTCGGCCAGAAGCGCTCGACTGTCGCGCAGTTCGTGAAGGTGCTGGAGGAGCGCGGCGCGCTCGACTACTCCATCATCATCGCCGCCACCGCGTCCGACCCGGCGCCGATGCAGTTCCTGGCGCCGTTCGCCGGCTGCACGATGGGCGAGTATTTCCGCGACAACGGCATGCATGCCCTCATCAGCTATGACGACCTGTCGAAGCAGGCCGTCGCCTACCGCCAGATGTCGCTGCTGCTGCGCCGCCCGCCGGGCCGCGAAGCCTATCCGGGCGACGTTTTCTACCTGCACTCGCGTCTCTTGGAGCGCGCCGCCAAGCTCAACGACGACAACGGCAACGGTTCGCTGACCGCGCTGCCGATCATCGAGACGCAGGCCAATGACGTGTCGGCCTACATCCCGACCAACGTGATCTCGATCACCGACGGCCAGATCTTCCTCGAGACCAACCTGTTCTTCCAGGGCATCCGCCCGGCGGTGAACGTCGGTCTGTCGGTGTCGCGCGTCGGCTCTTCGGCGCAGGTCAAGGCGATGAAGCAGGTCGCCGGCTCGATCAAGGGCGAGCTCGCGCAGTACCGCGAAATGGCGGCCTTCGCGCAGTTCGGCTCCGACCTCGACGCCGCCACGCAGCGCCTCTTGAACCGTGGTTCGCGCCTGACGGAGCTCTTGAAGCAGCCGCAGTTCTCGCCGCTCAAGACCGAGGAGCAGGTCGCGGTGATCTTTGCCGGCGTCAACGGCTATCTCGACAAGCTGTCGCTCAACCAGGTCGGCAAGTTCGAGCATGGCCTGCTCAGCCACATGCGCTCGGCCGGCAAGGACGTGCTCGACGGCATCCGCAAGGAGAAGGCGCTGTCGGACGACCTGCGCGCCAAGCTGAAGGCGGAAATCGACGCCTTCGCCAAGACCTTTGCTTGAACGAAGCCGGACGGGATCGGGTTTGAAGCATGGCTTCGTTAAAAGACCTTCGTAACCGTATCGCCTCGGTCAAGGCGACGCAGAAGATCACCAAGGCGATGCAGATGGTCGCCGCGGCGAAGCTGCGTCGCGCGCAGGAAGCGGCGGAAGCCGCCAGACCCTATTCCGAGCGGATGGGCGCGGTGCTGGCCAACATCACCCAGGCGATCGGCGGCGGCGGCGACGCTCCGGCGCTGATGACCGGCACCGGCAGGGACGACGTGCAACTGCTCATCGTCTGCACCGCCGAGCGGGGCCTATGCGGTGGCTTCAACTCGCAGATCGCGCGTCTTGCCCGCGATCATATCCGCAGGCTTCTCGCCGACGGCAAGCAGGTCAAGATCATCTGCGTCGGCAAGAAGGGCTACGACATCCTGCGCCGCGAATACGGCTCGCTGATCCTCGATCGTGTCGACCTGCGCGAGGTCAAGACGCTCGGCTTCGTCAATGCCGATGCGATCGCGCGCAAGGTCATCAACCTGTTCAACCAGGGCGGCTTCGACGTCTGCACGCTGTTCTATTCGCAGTTCAAGTCGGTGATCAGCCAGATCCCGACGGCGCAGCAGATCATTCCGGCAGCCCAGGCTTCCGCCGCAGCCGAGACGAGCAACGGCGCCACCGCCGTCTACGAATACGAGCCGGAGCCGGGCGAGATCCTTTCCGACCTCATCCCGCGCAACATCGCGGTGCAGATCTTCCGCGCGCTGCTCGAGAACGCGGCGGGCGAGATGGGCGCCAAGATGAGCGCGATGGACAATGCGACGCGCAACGCCGGCGACATGATCAACAGGCTGTCGATCACCTACAACCGCCAGCGGCAGGCGCAGATCACCAAGGAACTGATCGAAATCATTTCGGGCGCCGAGGCGCTCTAGGCGCGCCGCGCGAGGTCATCGATCTCGCGGCGATGGCGTGAACAACAGATAGACGAAAAGGGCAAAGACGATGGCGAAAGCAGCTACCCCGAAGACCGCCAAGGCGGCATCGGCCCCCAAGGAAGCGGCAAAGGCTCCGGCAGCAGCGAAGGCCGCTCCGGCTAAGAAGGCGGCCGCTCCGGCCAAGGCAGCAGCACCCGCCAAGGCGGCAGCGGCGAAGACGGCCAACGTCGCGGCAAAGAGGGTCGGCGCCGCCGGCAAGGTGCGCCAGGTCATCGGCGCCGTCGTCGACGTGCAGTTCGAAGACCATCTGCCGGCCATTCTGAACGCGCTCGAAACCGACAATGTCGGCAACCGCCTGGTGCTCGAGGTCGCCCAGCATCTCGGCGAGAACACCGTGCGCTGCATCGCCATGGACTCGACCGAGGGTCTCGTGCGCGGCCAGGACGTCTTCGACACCGGCGGGCCGATCTCGGTTCCGGTCGGCCCGGGCATGCTCGGCCGCATCATAAACGTCATCGGCGAGCCGGTCGATGAAGCAGGCCCGGTCGACGCCGTCGAAATGCGCGCCATCCACCAGCCGGCTCCGGCCTATGTCGACCAGTCGACGGAAGCGCAGATCCTGGTCACCGGCATCAAGGTTCTCGACCTGCTGGCGCCTTACGCCCGCGGCGGCAAGATCGGCCTGTTCGGCGGCGCCGGCGTCGGCAAGACCGTGCTGATCCAGGAACTGATCAACAACGTCGCCAAGGCCCATGGCGGCTTCTCGGTGTTCGCCGGCGTCGGCGAGCGCACCCGCGAAGGCAACGACCTCTATCACGAGTTCATCGAATCCGGCGTCAACAAGAAGGGCGGCGGCCAGGGCTCCAAGGCCGCGCTCGTCTATGGCCAGATGAACGAGCCGCCGGGCGCCCGCGCCCGCGTCGGCCTGACCGGCCTCACCGTCGCCGAGTATTTCCGCGACCAGGGCCAGGACGTGCTGTTCTTCGTCGACAACATCTTCCGCTTCACGCAGGCGGGCTCGGAAGTGTCGGCGCTGCTCGGCCGCATCCCCTCGGCGGTGGGCTACCAGCCGACTCTCGCCACCGACATGGGCGCGCTGCAGGAGCGCATCACGACGACGACCAAGGGCTCGATCACCTCGGTGCAGGCCATCTACGTTCCGGCCGACGACCTGACCGATCCGGCGCCGGCGACCTCGTTCGCCCACCTCGACGCCACCACCGTGCTCAACCGCGCGATCTCGGAAAAGGGCATTTACCCGGCCGTCGATCCGCTGGATTCCACCTCGCGCATGCTCGACCCGATGGTTGTCGGCGAGGAGCACTACCAGGTCGCTCGCCAGGTGCAGTCGATCCTGCAGCGCTACAAGTCGCTGCAGGACATCATCGCCATCCTGGGCATGGACGAGCTGTCTGAAGAGGACAAGCAGACCGTTGCGCGCGCCCGCAAGATCGAGCGCTTCCTGTCGCAGCCGTTCTTCGTCGCCGAAGTGTTCACGGGATCGCCGGGCAAGCTGGTCGACCTCGCCGACACCATCAAGGGCTTCAAGGGCCTTTGCGCCGGCGACTACGACCACCTGCCGGAAGCCGCTTTCTACATGGTCGGCGGCATCGAGGAAGCGGTCGAGAAGGCGCAGCGCCTGGCAGCTGAAGCGGCGTAAAGAAGCGAATAGCGAATAGGGAGTAGCGAATAGGGATCGGTGGGCCGGCGGAGTTCTTCACTACTCGCTACTCACTATTCCCTACTCGCTAGACAAGCATGGCTGAAGCTTTCAAGTTCGAACTGGTCTCGCCGGAGCGGCTGCTCGTTTCCGAGCAGGTCGAGTCCGTCGTCATCCCGGGTGCCGAAGGCGAGATGACCGTGATGGCGCAGCACGCTCCGGTCATGACCACGATCAAGCCCGGCGTCGTCACGGTGAAGACCGCGGCCGGCAAGGAAGAGCGCTACGTGGTGTTCGGCGGCTTCGCCGACATCCTGCCTTCTGGCTGCACGCTGCTCGCCGAATCGGCGACTCATGTGAACGACATCGACCGCGCCGACATCACCCGCCGCATCCAGGAGGCGAGGGAAGACGCCGCCGACGCCAAGGACGACGAGAGCCGTGCCAAGGCCGAGCAGTTCCTCAGCCAGCTCACCACGCTGGAAGGCGCGCTTATTCCAGCCTGACGACGGCTCCTTACAGATGATTGAAAAGGCGGGGCTTGCCCCGCTTTTTCGTTTGATGGACAGTCCGCCTGCTTGTCGGAGCGTCTGCCGTTTCACGGAGACGGCGAGCCGCTCCATCTCCTTGTCTTGACGCAATCCCTGACGGAAAACCGCTTCGCACTTTTCCTGGAATTACTCTGAGGGCGCCGGATGTCCAGCGAATCAGCCTCACGATCCAGATGGTCGACGGCGCTCGTGGCGGTATTCGGCGGACCGTTCGGCGGCTTCCTGTGGATCGGCGCCGGCAGGTTGGCCGTCGCCTGCCTGATCGTCCTCGATCTGGCTGCCTTGGCCGTCTGCTACATCGGATTTCCGGTTTTTCCGGGCATAGATCTCGCTTGGGCCGCCGACCTTTCAGGGCTCGGCATGGCGGTTCTGTCGGCGGCGATCGTCGTCCCTTTCGCGCCGCGCTTCAGGCCGGACAAGTGGTACGCGCACGGGCTTTGGGTCCTCGTCTTGGTCCTTCTCGCCTCGTACGGCGCTGCGCTCGCGATCCGCACCTTTCTGTTCCAGCCGTTTTCCATGCCGTCCGGCAGCATGGAGCCGACGCTTCAAGTCGGCGACTACTTCTTCGCCTCCAAATCCGCCTATGGCTATGGCCGCTACAGCGTCCCCTTCGGTTTGCTGCCGTTCCAGGGCCGGTTCCTCGGCAGCCCGCCGAAGCGGGGAGACGTGGTGGTGTTCAGGCCGCGCAGCGATCCCGACACCGATTACGTCAAGCGCATCGTCGGCTTGCCGGGCGACCGGATCCAGATGGTCGACGGCCGGCTCCACATCAACGGCGCTCCCGTCAAGGTCGAGGACCTCGGCGAATATTCCACCCGGGACATACGCTCGGCCCGGCTGCAGCGGGAAACGCTGCCGGAAGGCGTGTCCTATCTGGTGATCGACTATGATGTGAGCTCGGTCGGCGACGACACGCCCGAAATCACGGTGCCGACGGACGAGTATTTCATGCTCGGCGACAACCGAGACAATTCCGCCGACAGCCGCTTCACCATGGGCACGGTCCCCTACGCGAATCTCGTCGGCAAGGCGGTGCGCCTGTTCTGGAATTCGAATGGGGTCGACTACGCGTCGCGTCAGGAAGTGAACGCGAGCAGATAGATGATGCGCGGGGGAAAGGTCTCAGTCGGCGCCTGATCCACTTTTCTTGTCTGCGATGCCAAGCGCGGCAAGGGCAAGAATCGGACCGCCCTGCTTCAGGTGAACGAGATGGGTGGCGACAAAATCGACCAGCTTTTCACGCTCCGCGTGGCCCTTGGCAAAGCCCGCCAGGTCGAACACGGCCGCGACCGTCTCTCTCGTCGGAAGAGCCTTGCTGAAGACCTCATTGAGCGGGGCGTCGAGCGGGTCGGTGAAATGGCTTTCCGGCAGCGTTGAGCCGCGCGCCGCGCATGCGGCGATCCAGGCGGCGACAACCAAGGAAAGATGTTCGGGAAGCAATTCTGCTTCCAGTCTGGCGAGGGAGGTGGCGACGATACGCTGCGGCAACTTCTGACTGCCGTCATTGGCGATCTGCGCCGTGCGGTGGGCAAGCGCGGTGTTGGCGAACCGGTCGGCGAGTTCGGCCGTGTAGGGTATGGGATCAAGCCCGGCGTTCTGTGGCAACGTTGGAATGGCTTCAGCCCATAGCCAGTCGACGAATTGCCGGATCGCCGGATCGGCAAAGGCGCGATCGACGGTAGCATGGCCACTCAGCAGCCCCAGATAGGCTATGCCCGAATGGGCGCCGTTGAGCAGCCTGAGCTTCATGTCCTCGAAGGGACCGACGTCCTCGACCATGGTGACGCCGAATCTTTCCCAGGCCGGCCGTCCGGCCGGGAAACGATCCTCGATCACCCATTGACGGAACGGTTCGGTCATCACCGGCCAGGCATCCTCGAGGCCGAGTTCGCCAGCGATGCGGGCGCGGTCGGCATCGGTAGTCGCCGGCACGATGCGGTCGACCATGCTCGACGGAAAGGCCACTTCGTCGGCGATATAGCCGGCTAACGGAAGATCGCCTGCGCCGGAACGGGCGGCATCGCCCTGGCGGGCGAGCCCGGCATCATCCTTGCGGATGAGCCGTAAATCGCGCAGCTTTGCAAACTCGACCAGCAGCCGGTGCAGCGTGGCGCCGTTGGCCGGAAGGTTGTCGCAGCAGAGCACGGTGAAAGGTGGCGCGCCGGCGGCGCGGCGCCGCAGAAGCGCCTCGGTCAGAAAACCATGCGCGGTCTTCGGCGATCCGGGGTTTGCCAGATCGTGCACGATGTCGGGATGGTTCTCATCGAGGCCGCCGTCGGCCGCCCTCAGATAGGCTTTTTCGGTGATGGTCAGCGTGACGATGCGAGTGCGCGGGTCGATGAGCGCGGCGAGCACCGCGTCGGGATCTTCCGGTGCCACCAGCAGCGACCGGATCGAGCCGACCACCTGCAGCTGCTCGCCGGCGCTGTCCCTCACCGCCAGCGTGTAGAGCCCGTCCTGCGGCGCCAGCGCATCGCGCGTGTCGGGGCTGCGCAGCGAGACGCCGACGATGCCCCAATCCGCTTCGCCATCCGCCAGGCAGGCGTCGACATAAGCCGCCTGGTGAGCGCGGTGGAAAGCGCCGACGCCGAGATGGACGATGCCGGGCGTCACGGCGCCGCGATCGTAGCGCGGTATGGCAATCGCGCCTGGCAGCTTGGCGACTGTGGCGTTGGAAAGGCGGCTGTTCATTGGCGTCTGAGGTCTCCGATCGGCGCGTCGAGCCGCTCGTTGGGCAGCAACGGGGCGGCTGCGGCGTAGCATCCGTCGCCGCCCCGTACAATGGCAGCTGCTTATGCAAAAGTCATCATACAACCTGATGATTTTTGTATGTTGACATTATCTCCACCCGATCTACCAATAGGGCCAGCCTGGGAGGAGCCACGTGGCAGCACTGACCGATCCGGACCTGCTGTTCGCGCCGGAAACGCGAACGTTGGCTCGTGCCCTTTATGCCGGGGTAAAGGACCTGCCGATCGTCAGCCCGCATGGTCACACCGACCCGCGCTGGTATGCGCTCAACGAGCCGTTTCCCGATCCGGCGCAATTGCTGATCGTGCCGGACCACTACATCTTCCGCATGCTGTTCAGCCAGGGCGTGCGGCTCGAAGAGCTCGGCGTGCCAACGCTCGATTCCCCGACGCTCGGTGGGGCTCCGGTCGAGACCGACGGCAGGGTGATCTGGCGGCGCTTCGCGGAGCATTACTATCTGTTCCGCGGCACGCCGACCCGACTCTGGCTCGACCATGTGTTCGAACATCTGTTCGGCATCGACGAGCCGCTCGATGCGAGCACGGCCGACCGCCACTACGACACGATCGCGGCGCTGCTTCAGCGCGAGGACTATCGCCCGCGGGCGCTGTTCGAGCGCTTCAACATCGAGGTCATCGCGACGACCGAAGGCGCGCTCGACGACCTCAAATGGCACCGGATGATCCGCGACAGCGGCTGGAAGGGCCGCGTCGTCACCGCCTACCGGCCGGACGCCGTGGTCGATCCCGATTTCGAAGGTTTTTCGACCAATCTCGACCGCCTGGGCGAGATCACCGGCTGCGATACCGGCAGTTGGGCCGGCTATCTCGAGGCGCACCGGCAGCGCCGCGCCTATTTCAAGGAATTCGGCGCGACCTCGTCCGATCACGGCCATCCAACCGCCGAGACCGCCAATCTTTCCGACGCCGCGGCCGGGGAACTGTTCGACCGCATCCGCCGCGGCACGGAGGACGAGCGCGAGCGGCGGCTGTTCCGCGCCCAGATGCTGACCGAAATGACCAAGATGAGCCGTGACGACGGCCTGGTGCTGCAGATCCATCCGGGGTCATGGCGCAATCATTCGCCGGCTATTTTTCAAAAGTTCGGCCGCGACAAGGGCTTCGATATCCCGACCCGGACCGACTATGTGACGGCGCTGAAGCCATTGCTCGACTGCGTCGGGCTGGAGCGCGACCTCACGATCATCCTATTCACGCTGGACGAGACGAGCTACGCGCGCGAGCTGGCGCCGCTTGCCGGCGTCTATCCCGCGCTCAGGCTCGGGCCGGCCTGGTGGTTCCACGACAGCCCGGAAGGCATGCGCCGCTTCCGCGAGATGACCACCGAGACCGCCGGCTTCTACAACACCGTCGGCTTCAACGACGATACACGCGCCTTTCCGTCGATACCGGCGCGCCACGATGTCGCCCGCCGCGTCGACTGCGCATTCCTGGCGCGGCTCGTCGCCGAGCACCGGCTGCGCGAGGAGGAAGCGCATGAGCTGGCGCGCGAGCTTGCCTATACGCTTGCCAAGAAGGCGTACCGGCTCTGAGCGGTACGTCAGGGTTTCAAAGGGAGGAAGTCATGTTGCATTTTTCGAAATTGACGGCGGTCACATTGACCTTCGGCTCGCTGCTCATCGGCATTGCCAATGCCGAGACCGTGCTGCGCTCGTCGGACACGCATCCCGACGGCTACCCGACCGTCGAGGCGGTCAAATATATGGGCGAGCTGATCAAGCAGCGGACGAATGGCCGCTATTCGATCGAGGTTTATCATTCGGCGCAGCTCGGCGAGGAGAAGGACACGATCGAGCAGACGCAATCGGGCGTGATCGACCTGGATCGTGTGTCGATGGGACCGTTCAACGGCATCGTGCCGGAAACCGCCGTGCCGTCGCTACCTTATATCTTCCGCTCGGTCGAGCATATGCGCCACGTCATGGACGGGCCGATCGGCGACCAGATCCTGAAGGCTTTCGAGGCGCATGACCTCGTCGGCCTCGCCTTCTACGATTCCGGCGCGCGTTCCTTCTACAACACCAAGAAGGACATCACCTCGATCGCCGATCTCAAGGGCATGAAGTTCCGCGTCATCCAGTCGGACGTGTTCGTCGACATGGTCAACGCGCTCGGCGCCAACGCCACGCCGATGGCCTATGGCGAGGTCTATTCCGCCCTGCAGACAGGCGTCATCGACGGCGCGGAGAACAATTGGCCAAGCTTCGAATCCGCCAAGCACTACGAGGTCGCCAAGCATTACACGCTGGATCAGCACCAGATCGTGCCGGAAGTGCTGGTGATGTCGAAGGCCAGCTGGGACAAGCTGTCGCCGGAAGACCAGGCGATCGTCAGGCAGGCGGCCAAGGACAGCGTCGTCAAGATGCGCGAGCTGTGGGACGCGCAGGAGAAGAAGTCGCGCGACATCGTCGAGAAGGCCGGCGTCAAGGTCAGCGAGGTCGACAAGCAGCCGCTGATCGACGCCATGAAGCCGGTCTATGACAAGTATCTCGCGACGCCCGAGCTCAAGGATCTCGCCGCCCGCATCCAGGCGGCGAAATGACGAGCACCGACGATAGGCCCGGCGGCGCTTCAGCGCCGCCAGTGCGGCAGGGTGGCGGCGCGGCGTTCTGGCTGCGCGCCGAGCGGCTGTTGTCGGGTTTGGCGACGCTGGCGCTGTGGGTCAGCGGCGCCGGGCTGACCTTGATGACGATCATCATCACCTGGCAGGTCTTCTCGCGCTATGTGCTCAACCGCTCGCCGAGCTGGACAGAGGCCTGCTCGGTGCTGCTGATGGGCTGGTTCATCTTCCTTGGGGCTGCGGTCGGCGTGCGCGAGCGCACGCATCTCGGCTTCGACGTGCTGCTCTATTTCCTGCCGGCGCCGGCAAAGGCGGTGATGCGCACGATCTCCGACATCGTCGTGCTGGCGTTCGGCGCCGGCATGATCATCTACGGCGTCCAACTGGCCAGGCTGACCTGGAATACGGTGATGCCGTCCCTCGCCCTGCCCGGCGGCGTGAGCTTCCTGCCGGTCATTTTCGGAGGCGCGCTCGTCTGTCTTTTCTCGTTGGAGCGGCTGGCCGGGCGCTTCGCCGGGCTTCCCGTCGACGTCGACATCCACGCCACCGGGGAGGAGATGTAAGCCATGGCCTTGACCGTGCTTTTCGGCACTTTCGTCTTCCTGCTGATCATCGGCACGCCGATTGCGTTCTGCCTCGGGGTGGCAAGCTTCGCGACGATCATCGTGCTCGGCCTGCCGCCGGTTGTGGTGTTCCAGCGGCTGAACTCGGGCGTCAGCGTCTTCTCGTTGATGGCGATACCGTTCTTCATCTTCGCCGGCGACCTGATGGTGCGCGGCGGCATCGCCGCCCGCCTCGTGGCGCTGGCCGGCTCCGTCGTCGGGCATCTGCGCGGCGGCTTGGGCCAAGTCAACATCGCCGCGTCGACCATGTTCGGCGGCATCTCCGGTTCGGCGGTGGCCGATGCATCGGCCGTCGGCGGGCTGATGATCCCGCAGATGAAGGCGCGCGGCTACGGAATCGACTATGCCGTCAACATCACCTCGGTCGGCGCCATCATCGCCCTTCTGATCCCGCCGTCGCACAACATGATCATCTATTCGATCTCGGCCGGCGGCCGCATCTCGATCGCCGACCTGTTCACGGCGGGTGTCATCCCGGGCCTGCTTCTGGCGCTCGCGCTGATGATCACGGCCTATCTGGTCGCAAGCCGGCGCGGCTATCCGACCGAGCCTTTCGCCGGTTTCGGCCGGGCGCTCCAGTTGCTCTTCGGCGCCATTCCGGGCCTCGTCCTGATCGGCATCATCTTCGGCGGCGTTCGATCGGGCATCTTCACGGCGACCGAAAGCTCCTGCATCGCCATCGTCTATGCCTTCCTGGTCACGCTCATCATCTACCGCTCGATGAACTGGAGCGACTTCGTCGCCGCCACCACCGCGGCGGTGCGCACGACGGCGATGGTCCTGATGATCATAGGCTGCGCCGCCGCCTTCGGCTGGCTGCTCGCCTATCTGCGGGTGCCGGCGGCGCTCGTCGCCTTCCTGCAGGAGATATCCGGCGACAAGCTGGTCATCCTGCTCTTGATCAATGTCGTCCTGCTGATCCTCGGCACGTTCATGGACATGTCACCGCTGATCATCATCACCACGCCGATCTTCCTGCCGGTGGTCATGGCCTACGGCGTCGATCCGGTGCATTTCGGCGTCATCCTCATCCTCAATCTCGGCATCGGCCTCTGCACGCCGCCGGTCGGGGCCGTGCTCTTCGTCAGCTGCGCCATAGGCCGCATTCCGATCTGGACGGCGATGCGGTCGATCTGGCCCTTCTACGGCGCGGCTTTCGCGGTGTTGATGCTTGTCACCTATGTGCCGGCGATATCATTGTGGCTGCCGAACCTTTTCCATTAGGAGCGATCGAGTTGGCCGATAGCACAACCGACCTCAGGGTCGAACGGAAGCCGAAACTGTCGGAAACGGTGGTCGCGGCAATCCGCAAGCAGCTCCTGGCGGGCGAGATTCCGCCCGGACACAAGCTGCCGACCGAGGGCCAGTTGACGGAAACCTTCGGCGTCAGCCGCACCGTCGTCCGCGAGGCGCTGGCCAAGCTCGCCGCCGACGGCCTCGTCGAGGCACGCCAAGGCGCCGGCGTCTTCGTCACCGAACACATCTCCACCACCCTCGGGGTGCTGGCCGCCGACATGGCGAGCAAGGACTCGATCGCGCTCAACGTGCTCGAGGTGCGGCTGGCGATCGAGATCGAATCGGCCGGCCTTGCCGCCATTCGCCGCAACGCCGCGCAGGAGGCGGCGATCCAGGAGGCCTTCTTCGAGTTCGAGCGGCTCCTGCTCGGCAGCCAGCCGACCGGCCCGGCCGACCTCGCCTTCCACCGCGCGATCGCCAGCGCCACCAACAATCCGTTCTATGTCGAAATGCTGGACGTGCTCGGCCGCCGCGCCATTCCTTGCGACGTGACCTCGCCCTGGTCGACGGAGCTCGTCCAGTCCGACGACTACCAGCGCGGCCTGCAGCGCGAGCACCTGGTGATCCTCAACGCGATCTCGGCGGGCGACGCCAATGCCGCGCGCGAGGCGATGCGGGCGCATCTCACCGCCAGCCAGCAGCGCTACCGCGAGCGCCTGCACGCGCGGCAGGCCTATTACGCGAAGTCGGTGGCGGCGGCATCGACTGGATGATCATTCGAGCAAGATGATGGATCAGAAACACACCGAATTCTCCTCGCGCTTCGCCATCGACCCGACCGCGGCCGCGGCAATGGGAACCGACGAGCTGCGCCACAATTTCCACGTCGAAGGGCTGTTCCAGCCCGGCCGTATCAACCTGACCTACACGCATTACGACCGCATGATCGTCGGCGGCGCCATGCCGGTGGATTCGGTGCTGGCGCTGGAAGCCATCAAACCGACCGGTACCCAGGCATTCCTCGACCGCCGCGAAATGATCGCCGTCAATATCGGCGGCGCCGGTACGGTGACGGCCGATGGCCTGCCCCATGAGATGGCGGCGCGCGACATGGTCTATCTCGGCATGGCCACGCAGCAGGTCTCGTTCGCTTCGGCCGAGCCGGACAAGCCGGCCAAGTTCTATCTGCTGAGCGCCCCGGCGCATCAGTCGTATCCCAGCCAGTTGATCCGCGTCGGCGACGCGAAGCGGCTCGACCTCGGCAGCCAGGCGACCAGCAACGAGCGCTCGATCTTCCAGTTCATCCATGCCGACGGGGTAAAGACCTGCCAACTCGTCGTCGGCATGACCCAGCTCGCGCCGGGCTCGGTCTGGAACACCATGCCTTGCCATGTGCATGACAGGCGCATGGAGGCCTATCTCTATTTCGACTTGGCCGAGGATGCGCGCGTCTTCCACTTCATGGGCGAGCCGGAAGAGACGCGCCATATCGTCATGCGCAACGAGGAGGCAGTGCTGTCGCCGGGCTGGTCGATCCATTCGGGCGCCGGCACATCGAACTATGCCTTCATCTGGGCCATGGCCGGCGACAATGTCGACTATACCGATGTCGACCAGGTGGCGATGGATCGGCTCAGGTGAGCGATCTCTCCGCCTTCAGCCTTGCCGGCAGGCGCATCCTCGTCACCGGCGCCAACACCGGCATCGGCCAGGGCATCGCCGTGGCGGTGGCACGCGCCGGCGGCATCGTCGTCGGCGTCGGCCGCTCGGCGATGCATGAGACGGTGGAGAAGGTCGCGGCCGTGGGGGGACGGTTCGAGGCGGTGGCCGCCGATCTCGGCGATCCCGCCAAGGCCGCCGCCATGCTCGACCGGGTCTGGGACGAGAGCGGGCCGCTGGACGGCTTGGTCAACAATGCCGGCATCATAAGACGCGCCGATGCGGTCGACTTGACCGAGGCCGATTGGGACGAGGTTATGGACATCAATCTGAAGACGGTCTTTCGGCTCTGCCAGAGCTTTGCCAAGCGCGTGCTGGCAGAGCCCGGCCGACGCGGCAAGATCGTCAACATCGCCTCGGTGTTGAGTTTTCAGGGCGGCATCCGCGTTGCCTCCTACACCGCTTCGAAACATGGCGTGCTCGGCCTCACGCGGTTGCTCGCCTGCGAATGGGCGCCGAAAGACATCAACGTCAACGGCATCGCGCCAGGCTATATCGAGACCAACAACACCGAGGCCCTGCGTGCCGATCCCGACCGCAGCGCCGCCATCCTCGGGCGCATTCCGGCAGGACGCTGGGGCCGACCCGGCGACATCGGCGATGCGGCCGTCTTCCTGCTCGCGCCGGCGTCGGACTATATGCACGGCGCGGTGATGCCGGTGGACGGCGGCTGGCTGGCGCGGTGACATTTCAATTTCTGAACGGAAGCTCGTGATGACCGATTTCTTTTCCCATCCAGGCGAAAAGGCCTGGGAGCCGACGCCGGACGGCAACAGGCGGCGCGTGCTGGTGCACACGCACGAACTGATGATGGTCGAGTTCGCCTTCGAAAAGGGCGGCGTCGGCGCGCTGCATTCGCATCCGCATGTGCAGGCAAGCTATGTCGCCGAGGGTCGCTTCGAGGTCACCGTCGACGGCAAGTCGGAAATCCTGGAAGCGGGAAGCAGCTTCATCGTGCCGTCCAACCTGGTGCACGGCGTCAAGGCGCTGGAAGCGGGACGGCTGGTCGACAGTTTTGCGCCTTACCGGGCCGACTTCCTCGCCTGAGAACCCATTTTTCAAAGGAAAACCCGCGCCGTGAAGCGCGGGTTTGTTGCCTGGGCGCTCGTGGCGCCGCCGCGGTACTCAAAACATCGCCGCAGGACGATGACGGTGCCGCAACATGGTGAAGATAGGTTTAACGGCGCCGCTGCAGGTGATGTTGACAGGGGCAGCTCTAAAGCGCGTCGCGATCTTTCAGATTCGCTCCATGCGCTTCAGGTTTTTGATTTTACGCATGTCTTTATCCCGAACCGGTTCCCACTTCGGGAGACATGCTTTAGCGCTGCTGCAGCGCGAGCCGCACGCCGAGGGCGCAGTATATGCCGCCGACGACCTTGCCCTGCCATTTCAGCACGGCCGGGTTGCGGCGCAGGAAGGAGCCGAGACCTCCGGCGGAGACGGCGAAGACCACCGTGCTGAAGAGGCCGAGAAGGACGAAGACGGCGCCGAGGACCGTCAGCTGAAGCACGACCGATCCATGTTCCGGGCGCACGAACTGGGGCAGGAAGGCAAGGAAGAACAGCGCGGTCTTCGGGTTCAGCACCTCGGTCAATATGGCCTGCCGGAACGCTTTGTAGGCCGGTATCGGCAAAGCGCCGCTGGCGAGATCGGCCGGCGCCTTCTCGATGATGGCGCGGATACCAAGATAAACGAGATAGGCCGCGCCGACATATTTGATGATGGAAAACAACATCGCCGAGGTGGCGATGATGGCCGAGATGCCGAAGATCGCCATGACGGTGTGGACGACATCGCCCGCAGCGACGCCGGCGCCGGTGGCGATGCCGACCCTGGTTCCCGAACTGGTCGCCCGCGCGACGGTAAGCAGCGTCGCAGGCCCTGGAATGAAGACGAAGCCAAGCACGATCGCGACATAGGTCGCCAATGTGGCCAAATCGATCATCGCCGGGTTCCTCCGCTGCGGGCCGGGACAGGAAGCCATTCTTCGCGCGGAAAGGCAATGCAACGGCGAGGCCCGTTTGCGGATCATACCATGGGGTGGTACTATCACTCACGAGGGGTGAAGGATGATCCTTGGCTTTCGGGACGAGTGGTTGCGAGCCTTCTTCGTTGACGACGCGCATTCCAGGAATATCCCGTTCGATCTCGAACTGCGGCTGTTCCGCAAACTTCAGATGATCGATGATGCGATGACCGATCCGGACCTGCGCGTGCCGCCCAGCAATCATTTCGAGAAGTTGCGCGGCAACCTCGAAGGGTTCCATTCGATCCGTGTCAACAAGCAGTGGCGGCTTGTATTCCGGTGGGACGGTCGCCGCGGTGAAGCGTCGGACGTCTATCTTGACGACCATAGCTACAGATAGGTGAAGTATGCTGGCGACCAAGCGCAGGCCGGTGACGATCGGCGAGATACTGGTGGAGGAATTCATGCGGCCGATGGGCCTCACCCAAGCCGCCCTAGCGGAGGCGATGGGTGTGCAACGCAAGCATGTCAACGAGCTCTGCAACAATCGTCGCAACGTCACGGCGCCGACCGCGCTTATCCTTGCACGCGTGTTCGGCAACAGTCCCGAGTTCTGGCTCAATGTGCAACGGCGCAGCGACCTGTGGGAAGCGATGCACGATCCGAAGGAGCGCGAGAGGATCAAACGGGCGCGCCCGTTGCCCAATGCCGCCTGATCTGCGGCTTGGTCGGGATGCCCGAGGGCTGCGCATCGGCGCCTTGATCTGTCGCCCCTGGTAGCCTTCCTGCAATCTGCGCTTTAAGAACGTTGCCTCAGCCGAATCCGGGAATCACTCTCAATGCAAGCATCGATGGCGGGGCGAAGATCGACGGCGGCTCTCTTTGCCGAGGGACACGATCCAAAGCGGCGCGTGCTGAAGGACGTGTTCGGCTTCGACGATTTTCGCCCCGGCCAGGCCGACGTTATGGAGACGCTGCTCTCCGGTCGTCACGTGCTGGCCGTCATGCCGACGGGCGCCGGCAAGTCGCTCTGCTACCAGGTTCCGGCGCTGGTGCTCGGCGGGCTCACCATCGTCGTCTCGCCGCTGGTGGCGCTGATGCAGGATCAGGTCGCGGCGCTGCGGCTCGCCGGCGTCGCCGCCGACACGATCAATTCCTCGCTCGACCGCGACGCCAATGTCGCGGCATGGCGCCGGGTCGCGTCGGGCCAGACGCGCCTGCTCTACCTCGCGCCGGAGCGGCTGATGACCGAACGGATGCTCGACGCGCTCGCCAGGCTCGACATCCGGCTTATCGCCATCGACGAGGCGCATTGCATCTCGCAATGGGGGCCGGCCTTCCGGCGCGAATATGAGGACCTTGCGCGGCTGCGCGACATTTTTGCGAAGGTGCCGATCATCGCGCTGACGGCGACCGCGGACGAGGCGACGCGCACCGACATCTCGGCGCGGCTGTTTGCCGACCGCGTCGACACGCTGGTGCTGGGCTTCGACCGGCCGAACATCAGGCTCGCCATCGAGCCGAAGCAGGACAGCAAGCGCCAGCTGCTGCGCTTCGTCGAGCGCCATGCGGGGCAGAGCGGCATCGTCTATTGCCTGTCGCGCCGCAAGACCGAGGAGATGGCGGCCTTCCTCGAAAAAAACGGGGTCACCGCGCTCGCCTACCATGCCGGCATGAGCAAGGACGCGCGCGAGGCCAATCAGAACGCCTTCATGACGCTCTCGGGCGTCGTCATGGTGGCGACGATCGCCTTCGGCATGGGCATCGACAAGCCGGACGTGGCCTATGTCTTCCACACCGACCTGCCGGCGAGCCTAGAGGCCTATTACCAGGAGATCGGCCGCGCCGGCCGCGACGGGCGGTCGGCCGAAGCGCATATGCTCTACGGCCTCGGCGACATCCGCACGCGCCGCCTGTTCATTGACGACGAGGATGCCTCGCCCGAGCACAAACGGCGTTCGCACGGCCGGCTGGACACGCTGATCGGCTATTGCGAGACGGCGCAGTGCCGCCGCCAGGTCCTGCTCGGCTATTTCGGCGAGACGGCGCAGCCTTGCGGCAATTGTGACAACTGCCTCAACCAGGCGCCGCGCGCGGACGGCAGCGCCGAGG
This sequence comes from Mesorhizobium sp. WSM4904, assembly GCF_029674545.1. Lineage (NCBI taxonomy): Bacteria > Pseudomonadati > Pseudomonadota > Alphaproteobacteria > Hyphomicrobiales > Phyllobacteriaceae > Mesorhizobium > Mesorhizobium sp. WSM4904. Next base: position 1,179,215 of record NZ_CP121354.1, read on the forward strand.
CGCGCATCATCCTTTCGGCCATCGCGCAAACCGGCGAGCGGTTCGGCGCCTCGCATATCGTCGACATCCTGCTCGGCCACGAGACCGAGAAAGTGCTGGCCAGGGGCCATCAAAGGCTTGCCAGCTTCGGCACCGGCGCGGCGCACAAGCGGCCCGCATGGCTGTCGCTGATCCGCCAGCTCGTGGCGGGCGGGTTCCTGATGCCGGACCCGGACGGCTATGGCGGCCTTGCCATTTCCGAAAGCGGCCGCGCGCTCGGCCGCGGCGAGACCGCGTTCGAATACCGCGTCGAGACACGGCACCGCTCCTTGCGCAACAAGGCGCGCTCGGCCCAGGCTGCCGCCGCAGCCGGCACCGACGATCTGGACTCCGCGCTGCTCGCCACGCTGAAGGCGCTGCGGCTGCGTCTGGCGAAGGAACGCCAGGTGCCGGCCTATGTCGTCTTTTCCGACCGCACGCTGATCGACATGGCCGAGCGCCGCCCGCGCGACCTCGATGCCTTCGCCGAGGTGAACGGCGTCGGCGAGGCAAAGCTCAGGGAGTTCGGCGAGATCTTCTTGAGCGCGATAGCGGCGCATAATTCTGGAGGCTGAATCTTCGGCGACTCAGCCGCCAGGCGCCCTACGATCCTCAGTTGGTGAGGCAGCATTTCTTGAATTTCTTGCCGCTTCCACAGGGACAGGGATCGTTGCGCCCAACGTCACGCCAGGGGTTCGTAACCGGCGTAGCGTTCGCCCAGTCTAGCCCCGAGGGCTGCCAGTCGTCGTCCTCGCCAAGCTCGAAGTCGTCATCCTCAAGCTCGAAGTCGTCGTAGTCGCCAAGGCCACGAGTCCAATCCAGCGCCACGAGAACATCCTCGATGTAACTCAGACTGGCGCGGTCGAACCGGCCGATGTCTTCGGGCTGCTGTGCGGCGTCCCGCAGGTCGCTTTCGAAATCGCTGCGTTCAAGCACGTCTTCCGGTATACGGCCCTCGTCCCAGGCGCTGTAGGCAAGCGGAACGAGGTCTCGCAGGGCAAGCATCGAAATCGCCTGCAGCCAGCCGACCCAGGCGTAATCCCAGTCGTCGGCCAGCCTCTCCCGGTAGAACCGCTCCACGAAATGCCGTGTCCGATCGCGCTCGATACGACCTTCCCAGGTCAAAAAGGTCACCGCGCCAAACACCGCGTCGCGGATGAATTCGTCGACGGAGCGGTCGGCGATGATGCCGAACAGCGCGTCGGCGTCGCCATCGAACACGCCCGCGACGATGCGCGACAAGGTTTCGGTTATGGTATCGCCAAGCAGCCAGTTGGTTTCCTCCGTGGGACGGCGTAACAAGCGCAGCAAGGGTTGGCATGCCTGGCTGTCCCGGGCTCCGCCGAGAATGTACAGGCCTCTGAAGACCAGCATCTCTTCGTCGTCCGACAGCGCCTCTCCTTTGGCGGCGCGCTCGAGGACCGCGCGCAGCGGGGGAGCGGATTCCTCGATCCTCATCGTGCAGAGCCCGATCGCGACATCCGGCACTTCGCGCTCGGTCGCCACCGCATGAAGGTAGTCTTCTATCGGGCCAAGGTCGAAGTCCTCCCTGCCGCCACCGAAGAGCCTTTCGACTTCTTCCTTCCTCATCTCATCCTCGCGCGCTGGTTTCCGCCAAGTCTACGGCGGATCAGTCGCCTTGCAAACGCTCATCCGAGGCGGATGCGCTTCGTACCACAATTTTGATGGCGTGCTCGGTGTTTCTGAAGAATATGCAGGACTGCAGGGGTTCTGGATGGGGCAGACGGGCAACGGTGGTGGCTCCACATGATGTAGACCTTGCAGAAGCCCCGCGAATCCTTGAAACCGACGACTTCCTGCATCCGGTCCGAGCGGCAATGAGCGAATACCAATATTATGAATTCCAGGCGATCGATCGACCACTCGGCGACGCGGATCGCCGGGCGCTTCGCGACCTGTCGTCACGGGCGCGCATCACGGCCACCAGCTTCACCAATTTCTACGAGTGGGGCGACTTCAAGGGCGATCCGGACCAACTCATGGAGCACTGGTTCGATCTTCACCTCTACCTGGCGAATTGGGGCTCGCGCCGCTTGATGATGAAGCTGCCGACCCGGCTGGTCGACCGGGATCACCTCGGCGCGTTTCTCGGAAATAACGACTATTCCGTGCTCAGGATCGCCGGCGAGAATGTCGTCTTGAGCATTTGGCGCGACGAACTGGAGCCCGGCGAATGGGATGATGGCGAGGGTTGGCTAGCGAACCTGTCGCCGCTCCGGGCCGACGTGCTCGCCGGCGACCTCAGGTTGTTTTATCTGATTTGGCTCATGGACGTCGAAGCCGAAGCGGTCGAGCCGGACGAACCGGAGCCGATGCCCGGAATAGGACCGCTGACCGGCGCGCTCGCGGGCTTCGCCGAATTCTTCTGCATCGATCAGGATCTTCTCCAGGCAGCCGCGGAACAGAGCTCGGCAGCAGCTCCGGACAGGTTGCCGCCGGAGACGGCCGGGCGAATAGTCGCGGCGATGAGCGACGCGGAGAAAACCAGCCTGCTCATGCGGATTTTCAATGGCGAGCCGCATGTGACAGCAGAGTTGCGAGCCTTGGTGCGGGCGCGCTCGGAACTCCAGACGGCAATCTCGCCCGGCGCTCCGCGCACAGCCGCGGACGTGTTGAACCGCGCCCGCGAGATCCGCCTTGCCCGCGAGCGCGCCGAGGCGGAACTGGCGGAAGCGCAGCGGCGACTGGAGGCGGAGGCGGCCGAGAAGGCGCGTGAAGTGCGGCTCGAGGCCATTCGCGGCCGGGGCGAAAGCATCTGGAGCGACGTCGAGGATGAAATCGGGCGACGCAATCCCGCCGGATATGACAAGGCAGCAGCCCTTCTTTCCGATCTGCTGGCGCTCGCCGAAAGACAGGACGGTGTCGAGGAATTCCGCCTCCGGCTTCAATCGATCCGGGAGCGCCATGCCGGCAAAGGCCGTTTCATCGAACGTCTGGCGACGCTGGGATAGGTCCGCGGGGCCGCCATCCATTCAATAATGCGCGTAGCCGCTCAACGGGCATCTCTGTGATGCGGGAACCTCGAAGGTGCCGTCGATGCCGCTGCAGGTGCGGTATCCGGACTTTCGCTGCGCCGGCTTGGATTTCAGCGCCGGTCTTGGATTGGCGGCTTCGCGTTGCTGTTCGCGTCTCGGCTTCGCGCGGACGACCGGTTGCGGCTTCTGCGCCTTTTGCGACGTGGCGCCTTCCTGCTTCTTCGCTTCGGCCTCCGACGCTTTTTGGGCGCGGTAGTTCTTCAGGGCATCGTCCGTGTCGAGCTTCAGCCGGGCATATTGCTTTTGCGTAAGGTAGGTGGTCGCCGGCAAGCGGTTTTCTTCCTGCCATCGGCCGATGGCTTGGCGCGTCTTGCTGCCGAAATCGCCGTCGGCCTCGTCCAGGTCGTAACCGATCGCCAGCAGCCTCTCCTGCAGATCGATCCTATCCTGACGACCAAGCCCGATCGCGCTTTCCGTCGGTTCAGTCCCCGCGTCGGTTTCCGGATTGGCGGCCGCGGCCGGAGGTTGCGCCGCTGCGGCCGATCGCGCCGCGTCGCCCTCTGTCTTGGCGTCGGCAGCCGGCGTATTTCCGACAGTGATCGGCGGCTTCTTCAACTGATTGATGTTGAGGCGGGCGAGGTCGGCGAACGCTCCGTTGGGGAATTGCTGAAGATAGGCCTCGTAGTGCGCCAGCGTGTTGCGCTTGGAGGCTTCGTCCCACACGCGCTGCTCGATTTCCCATCCGCGCGCGTCCGAATTTGGCGGCTCGGCCGGAGTCTCGGTTGCGGACGGCTGCGGAGCAGCGGCGGCCGGTGGCGGCGTCTGCGGGCCGATAAAGACCTCGCGGCCGAGCGAGGCATTGTGCCATGGCCGCTGACGCCCATCCGTTTCCGCCGTCACTTCGCCGCGAACGCGGGTCAGCGCGCTCTGGATTTCCACGCCCGGCTCGGCAAGATGCCGGGCAAGCGACATCGTGTAGGGGCTGTTGGCGCCATTGCCGTCGTAGGATACGGCTCCGGGATCGGTCGCAAAGGCGATCAGCACGCCGCCGGAGCCAACTTCCGACCCGCTGACATCGATGGGCGCCAGGCCCGGTGCGGTGGTCGAGCGGCTCTTCGGCAAGGACGCCGCCAGGGTCCTCGCCAGCGGATTGTCGCGACAGGCATCGAGGATGACGATGCCCACGGCTGGGTCGGGCGGGAGCGCGGCGAGCAGCTCGTCCATCTGGATGGTTCTGGTCTTGAGATGCGCCGGGGCTGTGAGCTCGGCGTCGATCGGGATCAGGTAATTCTTGCCGTTCACCTGCATGCCGTGGCCGGCGTAGTAGATCAGCGCGGTATCGGCGTCGTAGGAGGCCTCGGTGAACTTGTTCAGCCGGTCACGCATTCCGGCATAGTCGAGATCCACGCCTTCGATGACGTTGAACCCCGCCTTGCGCAGCACATCGGCCATCAGCCGCGCATCGCCGGCAGGATTGGGAAGGGTCGGCGCGTAGACATATTTGCTGTTGCCGATGACCAGGGCGACCCGATTGCTGCCGGCGGCAAGGGCGTCCGCCTGCAGCAGATCGGCCGCGGCCAGGAAGAACAAACCAACAATGGCGGCCCAGAACCTCATCGCGCGCACTCTCAATCAAGTTGCGGCTTTACCTGCTCGTTCCAGTCGCATTTCATGCGCGGGGAGCCCCTTCCATGAAATATATAACACATCAGCGGGGTTGAATGTGCATCCTGCTTCATACCGAGGATGCGGCGGCGGCCGGGTTTGTTGCTGCCACCGGCCGGTGCTGGCGCGTCTCGATGCCGAACGTCCGGTGTGATGCCCGATACAAAAGCGCCGCCACGGTGGCGTCAACCGGTTACACAGAGCAGGAAATATCCCCGGCCTTCCGGGAGTGGCGCGTCAGCGTCCCCGGAGGCCGCGTGGGCGTGTCGTCGGTTGGGCGTTAGCGCCGCGACCGGAACGCTCCACGCCTCGCAAGCGGGATAGCGAAATCTCGTGAAGGCAAGGTCAGGCTGCGTTCTCCGTTCTGTATCGGCGACGGGCGGAGACTGGGAGAGATGGATAACATGCGCGTGGCGCGTCTGGAGGTTGGCGGGACATGGACGCGGGGCGGGCCGCGTGCGGGCGCTTGGCCGGGCGACGCAATGACCGCGCAGCGCCGCCTCGCAGCGATCCTGGCTTGCGACGTGGTCGGCTATTCGCGGCTGACGGAGCGCGACGAGCGCGGCACGCTCGAACGGCTGAAGATCTACCGCAAGGACCTCCTCGAACCGCTGGTCCGCGAGCACCAGGGTCGGATCGTCAAGCTCACCGGCGACGGCATGCTGTGCGAGTTCGCGAGCGTCGTCAACGCCGTGACCACGGCGATGGCGATCCAGCAGGCCTTGGCGGAACATGAGGCGGAGACGCCTGAAGAAGAGCGGATTCGCTTCCGCATCGGCGTCAATCTCGGCGACGTGGTCTGCGAGGAGGACGGCGACATCTACGGCGACGGGGTCAACATCGCCGCCCGCCTCGAAAGCGTCGCCGATCCCGGCAGCGTGGTCGTCTCGGGTACCGCCTACGACCACCTTCAGGGCAAGCTCGACTGCGGCTTCACGCCGCTCGGCGACCTGCGCCTCAAGAATATCGAGCGGCCTGTGCGCGCCTACCGCGTCGAGACCGACGCCGGCGCTGCGCCGCCTCCCTTGCCCGAGAAACCCTCGATCGCGGTGCTGCCTTTCACCAACATGAGCGGCGACCCCGACCAGGAATACTTCGCCGACGGGCTGGTGGAGGACATCATCACCGGATTGAGCCGGGTGAACTCCTTCTTCGTGATCGCCCGCAACTCGTCCTTCACCTACAAGGGCCGGGCGGTCGATCTGCGCCAGGTCGGGCGCGAGCTGGGCGTCCGCTACGTGCTCGAAGGCAGCATCCGCAGAGCCGGATCGCGGGTGCGCATCAGCGGGCAGTTGGTGGACGCGATCAGCGGACACCATGTCTGGGCCGACCGCTTCGAGGGCGACGTGAGCGACATCTTCGACCTGCAGGACAAGGTGACCGAGAGCGTCGTCGGCGCTGTCGAGCCGAGCATCCGGCTGGAGGAGATCAAGCAGGCGCGCATGAAGCCGACCGACTACATCAGCGCCTACGACCTCTACCTTCGCGCCCTGCCGCGCTTCTACAGCATGACACGCGAAGGCTTTGCCGACGTGCGCCGGCTCACCAACGAGGCGCTCAGCATCGACCCCGGCTTCAACCTGGCGAAGGCACTCGGCGCCTATATCCGCAGCCTGTCCGTAAGTCAGTGCTGGCACGAGCCCGACGATACCAGAGTCGCCGCGCGCATGGCGCGCGAGGTGTTGGCGGAAGCGCGTGACGACCCCACGAGCCTGCGCTTCGCCGCGCAGGTGATCGCCTACAGCGCGAAGGACTACGAGATGGCGCTGCGCACCATCGAACGATCTTTGCTGCTCAACCCCAATTCGGCGCAGGGCCATACGGGCAGTGGCTGGGTGAACGCGCATTCCGGCCGCCCGCTCGTCGCGATCGAGCACTTTCACAGAGCGATGCGGCTGAGCCCGATCGACCCCGAGAAGGGCATCGCGCTCTCCGGCATCGGGATGAGCTACCTGATGCTCGAGCGCTACGAGGAAGCGCTGGCATGGGGAGAACGCGCGCTGCACGAGATGCCGAACTACGGTTCTTCGCACCGGGTGGTGATCATGGCGCTGGTCAAACTCAACCGGCTGGACGAAGCGCGGGCAGCGGCGCGGCGGCTGATGGAGGCGTTCCCGACCTACACGCTCACCCTGCAGAGACAGATCAACCCGTGGCAAGACAAGGCGTTCGCCGAGCGTTACCTCGAGGCGCTAGGCGTATCCGGCGTGCCGGAGTGATCGTCGCGGTAGCAAAGGCCTCTCCTAAGCGTCAGTCCGGCAGGCGGCGTCGCTTGAACATCGGCCATGAAGGCAGCGTAGCCTCACGAATCATGAGCCCGCATCGACCGGGAGGAAGACCGTCCGATGGATCAACGGGCGGCGACCAGCTTACCCACCAATCGGTCCCACTGAACTCGACCCTGCGATCGCCTTGGGCCCGCTAGTGCCAAAGGCACACGCGGACGTCCTTCCCAACATAGCACGCGCCTTCGCGGCGAAGTTCTCCCCAATCTCCTACCTCGCCGTGAGTGTCGCGAATGTCCGCGTTCCCATAGCCTTCCCAAAGATCGCCGTCCTTGTATACGACTGCCCAGTAATCTTTGGACATTTCACCTGCCCCACTATTGGTGTCAGGATAGTCGATGCCCGCAAAAACCTGCCGAGGACCCTGGATATTGAAATCGCCGCCCTTCTCGATTTGATAGGAGCATCTTCCGGATATGCGAGTCTGACCGTGAACAACAAGCAGGCAGCGGCCCCATTTATAACCGCTCGGTAGACGATGCTGTGATTGCGCATGCGCAGGCAAAAAGGAAAAAACAATTGCAAGGGCAGCCGCCATAGTTCGCCCGATCATCTTGTCATCCGATGTCAAACAGCCAATCCGGACACCGCTGGATTCCGCCCAGAGCGCATGTCGAACGGTCCTCCGCAGGATGATTCCCCTGAGATGCTATTGTTATCGCCCATGGTTGGATTTTTGTCACGCGACATGCGGTGACATGCGGGCTGCTGCACCCCTCCTTCGCCAAGGCTTCGGAGGGTATCCTGCTTCGCGCTGAGGGGGATTCGGAACCTGTCCTGCGAAGCGCGCAGCGCGAAGCAGGATGGCGGAGAGGGAGGGATTCCCTTTCACCTCTATGATACTGAAAATACTAGTCTTTTCGCGCTTTTTGTTACACAGTTTGTTACACAGCTACAACTACGATTTATAACCGCTCTAAGCTCGCAGCTTTTGGGCTCGCCTGCCCAATCCATCCGATCTGTCGAAACCGATGGCTTGTAGGACACTCCCGCGTGTGTACGTTGGGGCTTGGGTCAGAAGGTGACCCACAGCAAAGACGGGAGCGCCGCAGCGCAAAAGATCTCATCGGTCAAGGAACAGATAGTGAAGTAGCCTGTGACAATCGGCGCCAGCATCACCTCCAAAGCCGACCAGGAAAAACCCGCAAAAAACGTCGCCCTCAGATACCCCGTCGGCAATGAATATGGGACCGAAGTTGCGCGGCAGATCGGGCGTTAGATGCCTTCATGACATCTGAACCTGAGCAGGCTCCTACGCCGCGAGCCGGCACATTTCCGAACGGAGTTTCGTCCGGCTGCGCAAAAAGGTGCCCTGTCGAGACTTACTTGTTGGCCAAATGGCTTAGCAGGGACGAACTCGTGAAGAGATTGATAATGCAACACTATCAGTCGTTGTGCTGATCCGACAGGCTGTGCGTTTTGGCACGAAAATCATGGCGAAAAGCGCACCGGCACTTTACTCTCCAAATTATGATTCGCCTCGATCCCGCGACCGCCAGCTCCTCTGCGCCGCCCTCCGTTCCCGCGTGGGCGATCACAAGCGCCGGCGCGCCGAGTGACGGCGACGCCGCCTTCCGGGCCGGCGCCGCCCTGGGTGCCCTCGACACGCTCGCCCGCGCGCAGGCAGCCTGGGCCGGCGCTTGGCGGCAGCGGCTGGCGGTTCGCTGCGCCGCCTCCAGCATGCGGCTCGCCGGCCGCGCCGAGGATGCGGCCGCCTTGCGCGATGCCTGGCATTTGCGTCCCCTACGTGCTGACCCCGGTCCCGCAGGCGCCGTCTTTGGCGCCTGGCGGCAGTTGGCCAGGCAGCCGCCCGCCGCTACGCCCGGCCGGCTCGGGAAGATACTCGACCAGCTTGGCCTCCATTGGGACGGCGCCGCGCTCGCCGACCTTTGCACGCAGATCGAAAAACTCGGGGTATCCCAGCGGTCGGCGCCATTCGACGCCGCGGCGATCGCCGCTGAGGTCGTCGCCATGCGTCCCGATGCCGAAGTCTTTGGCTGGTGGCTCGCCGACCTGGTACTGGCGCAACGCCTGGGCTGGCCGCAGCCCCTGCCGCTCCTAATGGCGCAGGGTTTTGGACCATCTTTCCGCACCGAGGCCGGCGGTGGCCGGCGCATCCGGCCCGGGGACAAGAATTTTGAGCGGGCGGTTTGCATCGCGCTCGTCGCGGCCGCCGCGGACGCTTGTCGGTTGGCCGCCGAGCTGTCGCGCCGGGCCGAAAAACTCCTGGCGGTGGCGCCGAAACTGCGCGCCAAAGGCGCCGGCGACGTAATCTTTCTGCTGCTCAGTGAAGACGCCGTGTCCGGATCGCTGACGACGGACAATCTGTCGCGCTTTGCATCGCGACGGCTGTTCGAACGGCTGCAGCAACTGGAGGTCGTGCGCGAGCTCTCCGGCCGCCCCACATTCCGGCTGTTCGGGCTGTAGCGATGAGCGAAGCGTCCGCCCGCCGCAAGCCAAACGATCAGCCGGCGCTGCTCGACACCGAACTGGAACATCTGCCGCCGGAGCTGCGCTGGTGCGAATGGATGGCCCGCGTCGAAGCGGTGATCTTTGCGGCAAATGAACCGGTGACACGTAGTGTCCTCGCGCGGGTGGTGGGAAAAAACTGCAATATCGAGCTGATCATCGACGACATTCGCGCCGAACTCGCCGGCCGCCCTTACGAGCTGGTCGCGGTCGCCGGCGGCTGGCAGCACCGGACCAAAAAGGTTTTTGGCGACGCCATTCACGCAGCCTTCGGCACGGCAGCGGGCGAGGGAGCAAAAGAACTGTCGCAGGCGGAGGCGCTTGTCTTGATGTGCATTGCCTATTTCCAGCCGATCACCCGTGGCGAGCTGTCGAGCTTTTTCGGCAAGGAGGTGTCACGTGACCTGATCGGCGTGCTGCGCGCTGAGCAGCTGGTCGCCTCGGGGCCGCGCAGCCCGCAGCCGGGCGCGCCCTACACCTATGTGACGACCAAAACTTTTCTGTCGCAGTTCGGGCTCGACACGCTGCGCCAGCTGCCGGATTTCGAGGCGCTCGAGGACGCCGGGCTGCTGTCGAAGGAGAAGCTGCTGGATCATCCCAGGGTTTGCAGATATCGACGATGATGGCGCCAGCGCCGCGCTCGACGAATAGATGATCCCATCACGGCGGGACACACGCGATCTCGCCGCTCGTCACATAGAAGATTGCGCCACGCACGCCGTCTGGTCTCGCCGGCTGGGTCCTTCGCGTGACGGAAGGGAGGTGGCGGCACGCGTCCGCTTGTCGATGAAGGATAAGCGAACAGGCAATTGATCGAGCCTGGTCGCACATGTCGATCACCATTGAGAGCTCTCGAAGGGAGAAAGTTCAATTGAACCACGTCTACCTTGAGCTTCTCGCGACGATTGAGGCGTTAAGATCCAGCCCATCGGGGCGACCATTCAGACGCTGATGGACAAGGTTCGCGACCTTTCACAGACGATCAAAGCCCTGAAAGACGATCTCCACCAGACAGCCGGCTATGGCCTGCTAAGAACCTAGCCAGCCGGCGAGTGCCCATCCCGGCCATTGTCAGCGAGGCGGCCATCCCAACAAGATCGCCTTGCCGCCACCGCCAATGGCGGATGCTGACAGCAGCGCCATAAGAACGCCAACGTAGATGGGGAAGATCATCCTCGGGCTATTCGTCCTTCCAAATGACAGTCTTCCCCCGAAAATCCCAATGAAATTTGAGGTTGGCTTTCAGTACCTCGGTGGGGATCCTCGGCTCGATCGCTGTGTGGAGAGCGTTATACGTTTCTCGGCAGAAGCTCGGCGGCGGGACATTCAGCTTGTACCCCGACGGGTACCTAAAATCTTGCTGAGAATTCATCAGGTCAAGGTTGTTGGCAATCATCTTCACGTTCCCAATCGGCGGCATTCCTAGGGCCACTGCGGCTTCGTAAATGTCCTCGATCTTGTGACCGAAGCCGAGCCGGAGACCGCGTTTCGACACGCCCTTTGAAGCTAGATACGCTTTCAAGAGGAGTTCTAGGTGTGAGCTTTCGAGAGGTTGTCCATTCGGACCGGACCGAGGAGACTGGAGTTACCACGCTTCAGCATCCATCGGAGGGTCCGAATGAACATCCACAAGAATGCCCGTCTCACACCGCTGCGTCGAGAGGAGATGGCGTTATCGGTGATAGAAGGCGCTTTTTCCAAAGCCCATGCGGCGCGCGTCTATGGCGTGTCGGCCAAGATCGTGGCGCGCTGGGTCGAGCGCTATAAGACCAAAGGGCGGGCCGGCATGGTCGACCGCTCGTCGCGGCCCACCGTCATGCCGAGCCTGACCGAACAGTCCGTGGCCGAGCGCATCGCAGCCTTGCGTCGCCAGCGGCTGACCGGCAAGCACATCGCCCATGAGGTCGGCGTCTCGCCCGCCACCGTCAGCCGGGTTCTCAAGCGTGCCGGGCTGTCGCGGCTCAGGGATATCGAGCCGGCCGAACCGGTCCGGCGCTACGAGCGGGAGCATCCCGGCGAGATGATCCATATCGACATCAAGAAGCTCGGCCGCTTCAGCCAAGTCGGCCATCGTATCACCGGCGATCCGCAAAAGGGCAAGTCGCGCGGCGCCGGCTGGGAGTTCGTCCATGTCTGCATCGACGACGCGTCCCGCATCGCCTTCTCGCAAATCCTGCCCGACGAGAAAAAGGAGTGCGCCATCGCCTTCCTCAAGGCCGCGGTCGCCTATTACGCCAGCCTCGGCGTCACGATAGCCCGCGTCATGACCGACAACGGCTCCTGCTACAGATCAAAGGCCTTCGCCAAGGCCTGCCGCGATCTCGGCCTCAAGCACGTCACGACAAGACCCTATACGCCCAAGACCAATGGCAAGGCCGAGCGCTTCATCCAGACAGCACTGCGCGAATGGGCCTACGCCATTGCCTATCCGACATCCGATCATCGTGCCGCCGAACTGCCTGTCTGGCTGCACAGATACAATTGGCATCGTCCACATGGCAGCCTAAAGTCAAAAACGCCTATCAGTCGCCTCGCCCTGATCGAGGACAACCTGTTGAAGCTCCACATCTAGGGCATGCGAAAATAGAAAATAACGGGCAAAAAGATGCGCCTTTTCCGACTCCGAGCCTAGATGGTTGAAAGCCTCGAAGTACTCCTTCGTCCGCTCGAGGAGATCTCCCGCATAAAGCGCCAACGGCTGTGACACGGTGACCCTCGGGCGCGCCTTGACCTTCGGCGTCTCAGGTCCACTCTTGGCCATCTCAGATTATCGGCTTAATTCCGGTGCCGGTATGCGACAAAGCCGAACAGAGTAGCCGCTGCGACGTTGAAGATTGCCCACAGCTCGCGCGGCAAATGAACCGGCATGAACGGGTTGAAGATCGCTGCCGCTCCAAACAGCGCCCAAGCCAGGGTGCGATTTTCAGGGCCTGATCGCCACACCATGGCTCCGCAGTAGATCCCGGCGAAAAAGACCACCACGCGGAGGAATTGGTAATAGCCGTACGGCCATGGCGCTACCGCCAGCAGCGAGGCAATAGCTACACAGATGCAGACCAACCGGACCGTTCCGGCCGGCGTCGAAAAGCATTATTTTCAGCAAACTTGATCCTCAAACGCCCAGCACGGTTGTTAGTGGAGTTTCGGCGCCCGCCATATATTTGAAAAGCCAGATTGCCCAAGTGATCGGCCAAATGAACGCCAACATCGCATCCAGGCTCAAGTTAATCAGGATTTTTACGACCACTGATGCATGGCCCTGCCATGTGTCGACGACATTCATCACGTAGGTGATCGGCCCGCCCAGCATGAAGAGGAGGCCCAGCGGAGCTGACATGATGTTCTTCAGCATGTTTGTGTCCCTCAGAAAGGCGTGACCTTCAGTGACAGTGATACGCGCCGGTCTTATGGTTGGTATGGCAACCGTTGGCATCAGTGCCGCCACTGTGTGCAAACGCGCCGGTCGCGCAAGCGATTATTGCAGCGGCCATAGCCGCGAGAAATGTTGTTTTCATTTTATTGCCCTCCCAAAGTATTTCAGACAGAGCACTATTGCCGGTCGGGCACAAGCTGCTCGTGGCACTGTGAACACAAATAGGATAGATGCTCCTCTGTGCAGGCCAAGATCGGGCGAGGAGAATACTTTGGATGGATTGCGATTGATGCACGTCCCGTTGGCGATCCTGCTGACATGGCCAAGGGTGGCGACGGCAAATGAATGCCTCTCGAAGTACACCAAGACCGACGTCTGCGCCTACGCAAAAAAAATGCAAACCGAAATGGCTCCAGCATTGCCCATGCTGATCAGTTCGAACATCTCCGTTCGGAGCATCATCGCAATCGGGCCAAGGATCGTTTTCAACGCCACCTGGGCTCAGACCGATGCGGAAGTAGACGCCAAATTGTTGGCTGCTGGCGTCTCGCGGCCGGTCTATGTCCAGAAGATCGATGAAATGACCAAAAACTATGTCTGTCGTGCGGAGGAACTATCTGCCTTCGTTCGCCTGGGCGGTGAGATCCAGTACACGTATACGACTGTGGATAATTTCCCAGTCGCGAACCCGCTCGTAGCACTCTGTCCTTAGAGCATCGCAGCACGGCTCATGACATGACTAGTCGCGGCCGATCAACCAGTTGATCAGCAGCCATGATCATTTGTTGGAACTCAATTGAGCCTGATCCGCACTAGCAAGTGGATAGAAGTGAATGTGCGGTTGCCCTTTAGCTCTACTATGCATAGAAACCACTCTGCCGGGGGGCGTAAAGTTGGGGTTGTGAGTGCGTGGGCTCTAAATTCGAAAAACTAAATAAGTTGCGTGACTCACTGCGAGAATCCAACCACGATTTTCGGGCGAGCACTCAGCTATTCAACAGCCTGGACCCTGCCAAGATCGACGGCGACCTGGATGTCATTAACCGCGGAAAGCAGCGCGGCGAGGTGAACCAACCCCCGAAAACGGCAAAGAATCTCGACGATGTCGAACATGCCATCGTGGAACGCGTTGAGGATGAGAAGAAGGCTGCGCATCACACTCTTGAGGACAACCTGCAACTCCTTGGAGGTCGTCTTGCCGGCCTCGATTTCGAGGAACAATTCGGTCTAATCCGTCAGACGAATGCCGCTAGCGTTTCGGACTTCAAAGCCTCGGTCGCCGTGGGCCTCGATGAACTTCACGGCCTGAGAAGGGCCCTGAACGACGCCGAAAAAGAGCATGCATGGTTTAAGGAGAAGCACGGTCTCGTTCGTGCCGCGCGTGTGCAGCACGGTGCCGCTCACATTTTCCGGCTATCGCTTCTGCTATTTCTGTTTCTGGTCGAGACAGCGATGAACGGCAACTTCCTGGCCAAGGGCAATGAGCAGGGATTTTTTGGTGGCATCCTTGAGGCTGCGGCATTCTCTTTCATCAACATCGGGGCGGCTTTGCTCCTGGCGGTTTTCTGCGCTCGTCTCGTCACCCATCGGTCGTTTTTCGTAAAATTCGTTGGGATCATTTCAATCCTTTTCTATATCGGCTTGGCGATTTCGATAAACTTGGCGCTAGCGCACTACCGTGAGGTCAGCGGCTCGCTCGCTGACGGCGCCGGCGCTGAGGTCATCCGTAATATGCTCGCCAATCCAGCGGGTCTCACGGACATCAAGTCCTGGTTGCTGTTTGCGATCGGCCTGATGTTTTCGCTTTTCGCTTTTATCGACGGCTGGTTCGTGCTCGACCCTTACCCAGGCTACACTGGCGTTGAAAATCGGCTCGTTCGACGGCGCGATGACTACATCGATCGAAAGAAGGAACTGATCGAAGAGCTGCAGGATGTCCGCGACGACCACAACGAAAAAGTGGAGGAAATCGTCAAGCAGCTTGGTAGTCGCCGGCGCGAGCACCGCGCGATTGTCGATCATCGATCGAGGCTTCTGGCTCTTTTTGCGCAGCATCAAGACCAATTGGAGCGAGCCTGCAATCAGCTTTTGTCGATGTATCGGGAAGCCAACATCCAGGCGAGGACCGAGCCGGCGCCCAAGCATTTCGGAACGCCCTACAAACTTGATCGCATCAAGCCATACGTCACCGGCGAGCGGGAGTGGAATGAGGGAGATGTTGGCGCATCAATTCGCCAGGCGCAGGAGGAACTCAACGAGCAGGTTCGTCTGATTGGTCAGGAATGCGAACGGGGAATTGAGCAGTACCGAGATCTTGATAAGCTTCACCCGGACAGCGTGAATGTCTAGGCGAACCCGCAGACGCAAGAAAGGCAATGCGGGTACCATTGCCGCGGCCATTGCCCTTGGTGTGCTATCCGTTGCGATGTTGGCCGGCTTCGGCTGGATGTGGACCAGGTCTGGCAATGGCCATATCGACGCCAACACGAATTGCCCATTGGACGGACCCTCCAGCCTGACCGCCGTCCTCATCGACGCCACTGATCCAATTTCGGCAACGACGATGGCTGATCTCAAGAACGAGTTCCGAAAGACCATTGGGCAGGTCGAGCCGGGTGGGTATGTGAGGATTTATACCCTGAGCTCGGCGCCTGGTGAGCTGACGGTGATGTTCGATGGATGCAATCCCGGTGATGGGTCGACCGTCGATAGTTGGACCAACAATCCTGCGCGGCGTCAAAAGAAGTGGGAAAACGCCTTCGGCGATCCTTTGAACAAACTTCCCGATGAAATCCCGAATGCGGCTTCCGCGAGCCAATCTCCGATCATGGCTGGAATTCAGAAAATCAAGCTGTCGCTCTTCGATAGCAGCTTGGCCAAACAGGGCAGTCCCAAGCGATTGGTGGTCGCCTCTGACATGATCGAGCATACGACGATTTACTCGCAGTACCGATCGGGACTGGATTACCAAAAATACCTCAACAGCGCCGCCGACCGCACATATGGGACGTCGCTGGATGGGGTGGGCATCACAATTCTTTATATCGATCGGGCAAAGAAGCCATTTCAGACCCTGGATCACGCGGAGTTCTGGACACATTGGGTCCAGAACCATCACGGCGAGTTCGAAAAGCTGGTTGGCTTGGATGGGTTAAACTGATGGCGAGAGCGCACGACAAACCTTTGCTGGATCATCCACGTCTGCCGGTCGTGGTTTTCGCGGCATTGACACTCGGCGGGTGTGTATTCATCGCCATTGCAAAACTCTCAGGCGTAAATCCGATCGTCGCGGCGGTAGCACCGGCCTGCCTGATGTTTTTCTATCTCGGGGTTTCGATCTTTGCTGGAAAGCTACAACTGCACGACGAGCAGACCGGCGATAACCTCTACTATATGGGCTTCCTGTTCACCCTGACGAGCCTTGGGGTCTCGCTGTTTCAGTTTGGAACGGAAGGCTCAACCGACACGATCGTCCAAAATTTTGGCATCGCGATCACGTCGACGATCACCGGTATTGCTCTGAGGGTTTTCTACAATCAGATGCGGCGCGATCCCGCGGACATTGAGCGAACGGCGAGGCACGAACTTGCCGACATGACACGGCGTGTAAGAGCCGAGATGGAAAGCGTAACCAGGGAGTTCGCCGACTTTCGTCGTGTCAGCCATCAAATGCTCGAAGAGGGCTTTGCAGAGATTGCCGAGCAAGCGGCACGCAATGGGGAGCACATTCGATCTGCCCTGGACAATATTGCCATGGAATCGATCAAGCCTGTCCAAGAGGCGTCTGCCAAGCTCAGTGACGCGTTGCAGCACAATTTCGGGCAAGTCGAAACCCAGTTTGCTTCGATAGCGAACCGCGTTGGAGCTGCAGCGGATTTGCTGGATAAAGCCAACAGCTCGATGTCCAACTCTGTTGGAAAGCTCGGTAATCAAGCCGACAATATGGCTGCCAAGCTGGAAAAGGTGGTTGTTCCTGATGAGGTGCTGAAGAACGATCTGGCGCCGATGGTCAAGCTCCTGGGTAATGCTGTCGCACAATATGCGATAAAAACCGAAACAGCCTCGCAAGAGCAGCAAACGCGGATGACCGGTCTTGCCGACGCAGTGATCAAGGTGGCGACTGGAGTGGAGAGAGCGGCAGCGGCCGCAGAAAAGACCGCAGAAACTGTCCAAGCGCAGCAGCGTTTGACTGAGGAGTTCATGGCTGTGATGCAGAAACACAGCAATGAAACACGCGGCCTCGTCGCAACCCTTACACAACATAGCCTCCCGGCCGTGCGCACTCCCCAGCCTCTGAGCAATGCGATAGCGAACGATGTCGAGCGAGTGGCGGCACCTTCCACTGTTGCCTCCCCTGTGGAGACGCCAATCAAGGTTTCGGATGACACGGAGGGCGACACCTTCCGATCGTTAAGCAGTCCGGCGGAGGTGGAGAAGGGTGAACCGCCAAAGAGAGCAAGTTGGTGGGGCAGGTGAGTGAGGTTAGCGGAACAGCCATTACGTTTGAGCGCAAGGGCTATGGCCGCGGCCTGATACTCGGCCTGACGATGGCTGAGACGATGCTGCTTCTCGTTTTCTGCCTTTTGCTTGCTGCAGGCGCGCTCATCGCCAAGACAAAGAAAGAGGCTGCGGCAGCGCAGAAGATTGCGCAGTCCCTCAATGAGAACGCTCGCAAGCTTGACGAGGAAAACAAGCGGTTGCTGGCTCAGCTGAATGCCATGGTCAAGCCTGCAAGTCGACGCAATGTACCAGATCAAGAATGGCGTGAATTGGTCCGGGCCAAAGAGGCCGCAGAGGCAATCAAAAAAGTGGGACTGACCCTTGAGGAAGCGGTGAAAAGCGCGCCGGCCGCCAAAGTCCTCTCTGACAACGACGTCGACGTTGATCAGGCCAAAGCCATGATCGAGAAGATGAAGGTTCTGCGCGAGCTCGGCTACGTTGGCACGGGCAAGACGTCCAAGGATCTTGCTGACGCACTGAAGAAGGCAAGGAACGAGGCCTCTGCTGACAAGCCACACGATTGGCCACCGATCATCAGTCTTAGCGAGCTCGATGGCTATAATTTCGATACTGGAAGTGCGGAGCTTTCCGGTGGCTTCAAAACGAAGTTGCGGCAGATGTCGAAGACCATTGCTGGAATTGCAACTTCCTATGGTGTGGACGTCATTGAGGTGATTGGCCACACGGACGAGCAGGCGATGTCCGGTGACTCATCGAATATGGACAGAGGCCTTCAGCCCGTACTGGCGCGCAAGATGGACATTGGCACACTCCATCCTGCCGACAATGCCGGGCTTGGATTAGCGCGAGCGATCTCCGTCACAGGCATCCTGCGCGATATGCCGGAACTGAAAGGCTTCACCATCCTGCCAATGTCCGGCGGCCAGTTGATATTGCCTGGCGACCGGCTCACCGACGGCGCACAGGCCGGCGACGTCAAGGCGAGGAGGCGAATTGAGATCAGGGTCAGGCAACGTTCGCGAGAGACAGATATTGGACTGGTTCCGGTACCAAAGTTGTGAGGCGAACTGCCCTTGGGTTTCGCTCACAGGGCTTGGGGGGGATTGCGGGGATGGGGTTTTACGTTCGAAAATCGATTAGTGCGGGACCTTTCCGCTTTAACTTCTCGTCTGGCGGGGTTGGCGCGTCCGTTGGCGTGCAAGGTCTTCGTATCGGGACTGGCCCACGAGGGCATTATATTCATGCAGGCGTCGGCGGTCTCTACTACCGAGGCACTTTGGGAAAGCGCAGCGCCAAGCAGACGCTGCAACTGTCTGAATTCCCATCTGGGCCAAAGCCCCATCCAACATCCTCACCCGTGGAATATGTCAGCGGTGGCGTCGTGATGAGAGAAATCGAGTCCGCCGATGTGATCGAGATGCGTGATGAGACATTTGCCAATGTGCTTGATGAAATCAATGCGAGGCAATCGCAGACGCGAATGTCGCTCATCCTGGCCGTGCTGTTTGGGATCGCCGGATTGATCGCAGGCGCAATGCTGGGAGGTGGGGTGGCGCTGATCGGTATTGCTGCCTTTTTGCCGGGCATGCTTATTGGCAACTGGTTGGACAGCTACCGCCGGGTGAGCGTGCTCTACTATGATTTGGAGCAGGACGCGGAGGCGGCCTACGGGCGACTTGTCGCCGCCTTTGACACGCTCACACGCTGCGCGGCGAGTTGGCATGTCGCGGCTGGTGGCAAGATAGAGGATCTGACGACTTGGAAGCGCAATGCGGGAGCCACGATGTTGGTCGATAAAAAGTCGACGACGCTCCAAGCTTCCTTGCCGACGGTTGTTCGCAGCAATGTCACACCACCGTCGATACACGTCGGCCGGCAAATCCTTTATTTCATGCCAGACATGATTTTGGTGAAGGACGGAAACCAGTACGGTGCCGTTGGGTATGGAGACCTCAGGACGCAATTTGCCCCCAGCAATTTTATTGAGACCGGCAAAGTTCCATCTGATGCTGAGATCGTGAGCTATACCTGGGCTCATCCCAATAAGAATGGCGGACCCGACAAACGCTTCAGAGATAATCGGCAGATCCCTGTCTGTCGCTACGAAGCCTTGCGGTTTTCTAGCCCATCCGGGCTCAACGAGCTGGTGGAATTTTCCAAGACAAACGTCAGCCAGCCCTTTTGCCAGGCTCTATTGGCACTCGCGCAAATGCACCGAAACGCTGGTGGCCAGTCCGGCTTGCTGAAAGCGCGCTAAGGAATTGGCTTGGTCAGCAAATGCCTTCGCACGGAATTCCGTCGCCGTCCCGGTCCAATTTGGGTCCCCAGCTACAGTTATTGAGATACCAGCGCGCCTCATCGCATGAGGAGATTTGCTTACAATAGCGACGCGGTTGACACGAATAGCTCTGAGCTATTTGGCGACGGCCTGTAAGGCCGTAGGATGTGTCATTACCGGGTTTATTGTTGGCTGCATGTGTTGCTCGCCAATCCCAAGGGGCTGTGAAAGTGCCAACCCAGATGCCAATCTTGGCCCTTTGGGCATCTGCCTGTTGTGACGCGTAACTACCATGGCTGTATCGAGGCCAATCCAGGGCATAACCCTGTTCGACCATCCAAGACGCAATGCTAGCACCGTCCGCCCGCTGACAATCACCAACGAAGCGGTTGTAACGATCCCACGAAACAAAGTTGCACTGGATGGGTCGGGATTGACTGAGGAAGATGTCCAGTGCTTCTGCGGATTTGCGGCCGCATGGGTATTCTTGCCCGCTTGCGTCGCTGCAGTTTTGGCTGCTTTCAGGTGCGTCGATGCCATTGAAACGAATACGCTGTCCGTGGATCTCGATCGTGTCCCCGTCAACGATGGACGCTACGCCGACGATAGGCTTCGGTTTTGACCCGAGTGCGCTTGCTGTATTGGGTCCCGCGATCTGGTTGCCCCACCCTGTAAAGTAGGAGGTGACATAAGCGCCCACTGCTAGCGTGATCACCAGGATCGCGGCTAATGATTTATGTGAAAAGAAACGCTTGCGCATAATTGAAACCCGGCCGCGTCTTGGCCGCGAGCTGCGGCGATGGGAATAGCGATCGCGATTCAATTTTCGATCCTTTGCGAAGCTGCCAAATGTTTTGCTAGCGCGTCTTTGACTTCTTGGCTGCTGCTTTCTTGGGCGCGGCTGCTGTGCGACCGAGGCCAATCGATTTTGCCAATCTGGAGCGATTGGCTGAATAGTTAGGCGCGACCATGGGGTAATCGTTGGAGAGGCCCCATTTTTGGCGATAGGCGTCGGGCGTCAGTCCAAAATGCGTGTTCAAGTGTCTCTTGAGGGACTTGAACTTTTTGCCGTCTTCGAGGCAGACGATGTAGTCTGGAGTGACTGAGCGCTTGGGGTTGACCGCGGGAACTTGGTCGGGTTTTTCCGGTTCGGACGGCTGGCCGATACGCGCTAATGACGAATTGATGCTGGCAATAAGGTCCGGCAATGAGGAGACCGGCACTGAATTCTTGCTCACATAAGCCGCAACGATATCGGCGGTAAGCTCCATCAGCGCGGTGGCCGTATTTTGGATTTCGTCAGTCACTTCATGGCTCCGGACTTCTGCAGTGAAATCCCGATCTATTACTTATCGGCTAAAAAAACCAGTAGAGGGAGGATACTAAATGCCAGGCGCTAATAGTGATGAATGTTAAAGCGCCAATCAGAATGCGGAACCACGAGAGACGGTGGATTGATTGGGCGCGGCGTTTTCTTTGTATGACCAGGAAAGCGGCTTGAGGCTCACAGGCGGATGCATTTAGATTTGGACGAGTAGGACCTACGCATGACATTTTCGAAAGACCCGCCGCCGGAGGTTAAGCCCCAGAAGGATAAGGCAAAGACTGGATCTGAATTGGACCGCGTTCCAAGTGCGGGAGCCATTCGGGTCCGCAACGGACTCTCTGTGTCAGAAAAAGACATTGTGGAGGCGGCTAAATACGGGGGCAGGGAGCGAGAATCCTCGTCGGATAGCGACTAGGCAAAGGGGGCCAAGAATGCAGGCTCTGACCCATATCACACGTCGCAATATTGGACGGTGTCCAGAAGTGATCGCAGTCGTTTCTAATTGAACACGGCTGTTTTTTCTTGCGCGAACGCTCTACGCGGGCTCTAGCTGGTTCTCCTTTCAAAGGGGATGTAAGTCTTGGACGTAAAACAGTCAGTCTTCCAAAGCGATCTCCCTCTAAAGGAGAAACTCGAGCGCGCCAGGATGGAGTTGCTCGATCTTTCCGCCCGCAATCGACTTTTGAATGTGCCGCGGTTTTCCAAGAGCGCGAAGACGATCGATATCGTCGATGAGAAGTCGTCCGAAATTTATCGATTGCTGGTGACCGAAGGAAAGGCTTTTACCTTCCTGGCCGGCAAGCCCGATAGGCCGAAAGCGGGCCAGGATGAAAGCAGCCCTCCAGACGAAGAGATCGACTATTCCCCCGTCGCTCTCGCCCAACCAGAGGACGATGGAGTCGATAACAGAGGGATATCCGCGCGGCACTCGGACACCAAGCTGCAGACGCGTATGACCCCAACTGGGCTGCAGCGGCGGCTCCTTGATCTCTACCATGATGCCCGCACACTCGAGGAAGAGCAGGGCGTCAATATCCTCTTTCTGGCCCTTGGAATGCTGAAGTGGATTGACCCGAACAACAAAGAGAACATCCGTCAGGCCCCCCTCATTTTGGTGCCGGTTCGGCTTGAGCGAGGGGCCGCTGGAGAAAAATTCCGCCTACGAGCCCGGCCGGAAGATCTTACCGCAAACCTCTCCTTGGAACTCTATCTCGACCGCATTCACAAGCTCGCTCTGCCGCGTTTTGAGGTGGGAGATGACTTCGACGTCTCGGCCTATCTCGATGCCGTTGCCGAAGCAATTTCGACCAAAGAGGGTTGGGAGGTGCTTCGCGACGATATGGTGCTCGGCTTCTTCTCGTTTGCGAAGTTCTTGATGTACCGTGATCTGGATCCGGATCTCTGGCCCGATGGCGCAAAGATTATCGAACAACCGAAGATCCGCTCGCTTCTTTCAGATGGTTTCGAAACACGCGAGCCGCTTATGTCGGACGACATAGCGATTGATCCGCACATTGCGCCCGCCGAAATGTTGCATATCGTCGACAGTGACAGTTCTCAGACACTGGCGATCCATGACGTCAGAAAAGGTCGCGACCTCGTTATCCAAGGTCCGCCTGGGACAGGAAAATCGCAGACGATCGCAAACATTATTGGGTCGGCCGTTGCCGACGGAAAGACCGTGCTGTTCGTGGCCGAAAAGATGGCAGCGCTGGAGGTCGTCAAGCGACGGCTTGACACTGCTGGGGTGGGGGACGCCTGCCTTGAGCTGCATAGTAACAAGGCGAACAAGCGCATGATGCTAGAGGAGCTGCGGCGAACCTGGCAACTCGGATCGCCCAGGGGCCAGCTTCCTTCTTCCCTAACTGATCGCTTGCTGGAGGCTCGCGATAAACTCAACGCACATGCTGCACGAATGCACGTTGCGTTCGGAGCGTCCGAACTCACTCCTTATCAGGTTCTCGGCCAGCTAACCCGACTAAGGCAGGTCGGTCAGAAACCAGTGGACATCGAACTTACGGATGCCACAAGCTGGACAACTGACGGCGTTTCGCAACGTCGCAAATTGCTCGATGAGGTCTCTCAGCGGATCAACGAGATCGGCTTGCCGATCCACCACCCGTGGCGGGGAGTTGGCCTGGATGTCGTTCTTCCAACGACCATTGAGAGGCTCGTCCCACGCATCGCGGCGTTGCTGGACCAAGCCAAGGCACTGCACGCCAAACTGGTCGGTATCGCTGAGCGGATCAAGGCCGAGCCTCCGAAAATTCTCAGCGACAGCGGCGAGATAGAAGATCGCGCTGAGCTTCTCGCGTCCGCGCCTGGACTTCCTGCCGAGGCGCTCGTCTCGCCGGTATGGGATGAGCGTCCGAAAGACATTTCATCGCTTCTCTGGTCAGGAACGGATTTCGCCCGCAAGTCCGAGGAACTTTCGGAGCAGTTGGCGGCAACGGCTATCGACACGCCAATTGAAGGTCTCGAGACAGAGCTTGCAAAGCTTCCCTCGGAATTTCCGAAAGATGGTTTCCATCGTGCGCGACAGCTCACCATTCTGCTCCCACGCTTGAGGGAAGAAGCTGAGCGCCTGAATCAGGAACTCGGATCGGCGATATTGCCAGACACGTTGGCAGGCTTGCTCAGGCTGGCCGTGACCGGCGAGCGAGTAGCGGCAGCACCTGACGCAAGTCCGGAGGCCTTCGCAGCCACCGTTTGGGACTCCGGACTTGAGCAGGCAGGCGACCTTGCCGACAGCGTAGCGACGCTTGAGGCTGCCAGAGCCGACCTTCAGGGCAAGGTTGTTGACGCGGCGTGGAGCACCGAGGTGGCCGCGGCGCGGCAGGCGCTCGCCACACACACGGGAATATTGAAAGCATTGAACGGCGACTACCGTCGCGCCACAGCACTTGCGCGGACTATTGTGGTCGACCCTAGCGCGCCTGCGACGCAGATAGTTGGTCTCCTCGACCTTTTGATGAAGGGTCAGGCTGCCGCAGCAAGAGTCCGCGAAGGCGACGCTTTTGGCCGTTCCGCCTTCGGGGCAGATTGGCGTGGGGAGCGATCGGCTTCCGCGCCACTGCTCGCGCTAGTGGAGTGGATGCGGACTCTACGAGGGCTAGGCCCCGAACCTCGGATTATCGCCGGCCGGATGGCGGAACGCTCCGAGGCCGGTGCGCGTGCAGCGCGCGTTCGCAAGGTTATCGAAATCGGTCGGCCAATTATCGAAGGTTTCTGGAACGATCTCGGGCACCTCGCGTCATCCATGCTAGGCGACGTGGCTTCCGCCGAGCGGGCCTCGCTGCAACTGATGGAAGCGAAGGCGAGCACTGTAGCTCAAGCCGATGATGCGTCACGACAGGTTCTGACTGACGTTCCGGATCTAATCACTGAGCGGGTGGAGCTACTGCGCCGACTAGGCAGACTACAAGCACTTGCTCAAGGGATCGATGCGGGAGAGAGCCTTGGCAAGTTCGTATTCGGCTCGTCGTGGCACGGTCGAGGATCCGATTGGGCCGCTCTCACGCAAGCCGAGCTTTGGCTGAAAGAAAATGGCTCGATCCGACATCTGGCTGCGCGGTTGCCTGAAAGAATCGAGATCGCAAACTCGGCACGTTCAGCACGTGAAGCGGCCCAAGCGGCAGCGCGGGAATTGAAGGCGCTTACAGGGGATTTGAAAGCCGATGCTCCCTCCTTGTTTGGAGTAGTCGATTTTCCGGACGTCGCGATAGGCGAGGTCGTTTCTCGGCTGCAGGGTTGGCTCGATCATCAGGAGCAGCTCTCGAAATGGGTTGCCTATGAAGAGCGATCCGAAACGGCCCGAAAGGCTGGACTGGGACAGTTGATAGACGGCCTAGCCAACGGCCAGATTACAACAGGATCGGCTCGATCAGTTTTTGATATGGCCTACTACGAACGAATGTTTCTGGCGATGGCGACCGATGAGCCGGAGCTGGCAAGGTTCGACGGGGAACTGCATTCCAGGGCTGTACGTGACTTCGCAGATCTGGACCGCCAGCGCATCAAGGCCGGCGCCATCGAAGTTGTAACGGCTCATCACCGGAAAATTCCTTCAAGAGACGGCGGAGCTGGACCTGTCGGACTGCTTCGTTCTGAGATGGCGCGCAGACGAGGCCACATGCCCATCCGGCAATTGATGCAGAAGGCAGGCCCTGCCATCCAGGCGCTGAAGCCAGTGTTCATGATGAGCCCGCTTTCGGTGGCGCAATTCCTGTCGCCCGGCCGGATGTCCTTCGATCTGCTCGTGATGGACGAGGCGTCTCAGATCCAGCCCGTGGACGCACTTGGCTCGGTCGCCAGGGCCAGTCAGGTGGTCGTCGTTGGCGACGAACGCCAACTGCCACCCACGACATTCTTCGCGAAGATGACAGGCTCGCAGTCTGAAGATGACGAGGGTGAGGGCGCGCAGGTCGCCGACATTGAAAGCATCCTCGGCCTGTTCACGGCCCGCGGCTTGCCGCAGCGTATGCTGCGCTGGCACTACCGTAGCCGTCACCAATCTCTAATCGCAGTATCGAACAGCCAGTTCTACGAGAACCGGCTTTTCATCGTGCCAAGCCCTTATACCCAAGAGGCAGGTATGGGGTTGCGGTTTCATCATGTGCCGGAGGGGGTCTTCGATTCCGGCGGCACAGGAACCAATCCGGTAGAGGCGAGAGCAGTAGCGGAGGCGATCATCCGTCATGCGAAGGTGAACCCGCAAGAGACTCTAGGCGTTGCAACATTTTCGGTTAGCCAACGCCGCGCGATCCAGGATGAACTCGAAGCGCTGCGGCGACTAAATCCCGACACCGAGGAATTCTTTCACGCTCATCCAAGCGAGCCATTCTTCGTCAAGAACCTCGAAAATGTTCAAGGCGATGAGCGCGACGTGATCATGATCTCGGTGGGGTATGCCAAGAATGCCCAGGGATACATGGCCATGCGTTTCGGCCCTCTTGGCGCGGAAGGCGGCGAGCGTCGGCTCAACGTCCTCATAAGCCGCGCCAAGCGCAGCTGCGAAGTATTCGCGTCCATCACAGACGAGGACATCGACCTGGAGCGTGGCAAAGGGAAAGGCATCTTCGCCTTCAAGCTCTTCTTGCACTACGCGAGAACAGGGCGAATTTCGCTTGCCCAAGTCACGGTTCGCGAAATGGATTCAATCTTTGTAGAACAGGTAGCCAACGCGCTGATCGAAATGGGTTATCAGGTTCATGCTCAAGTGGGCATTGCCGGCTTCTTCATCGACCTCGCAGTTGCGGATCCAGAGAGGCCAGGCCGCTATATTCTTGGCATCGAATGCGATGGCGCAGAATATCACTCATCTCGCTCGGCCAGAGATCGAGACCGGCTTCGGCAGTCGGTTCTGGAAGACCATGGTTGGATCATCCATCGCATCTGGAGCGCTGACTGGTTCCAACGGCCTCGTGAGCAGCTGGAGCGAACCATACTAGCGATTGAGGCCGCCAGAAAAGAACTCGATGAGCGGGCCGAATTGGGGGTCCAGAGAAATCGAGCTGTAGCCGTGCAGGTTGTTACGGTCGACCGAGGCAACGTGACGGAAATCGGTCTCGAAAGCACAAACGGATCCGAGACACCCAATCGAGCCTACGAAGAGGCCGAACTAAAGCGACCGGGATCGTTCGAACTCCACGAGACGCCCAGCGGAATCATGGCCGGACTGGTCGAGCAGGTCGTGGCTACAGAAACGCCAATCCATGTCGACGAAATAGTTTCGCGTATTCGGGACGCCTGGGGTCTGCAGCGGGCCGGTGGCAGGATTCAGGATGCAATCGAGCGGGGGGTAAGCATAGCACAGAGAGGTGGTTCAGTAGCCCGTCGAGGCAACTTCTGCTTCAAGCCAGGTGTTCCTGTTCGTCTCAGGGATCGCAGTGGGGTCGTGTCCGCTGGATTGCGCAAGCCCGAAATGATTGCGCAGGACGAGGTCGCCCAAGGCGCTATGGAAGTCGTGAAATCCAACCTCGGTGCGACAGAGGAAGAAATCGCCACAGGCGTTGCCAGGATGCTGGGCTTCAAAGCCACAAGCGCACAATTAAGGCAGCTGATTTCAGCTGGGGTCGCCGATTTGGTTGCCAAAGGAGTGTTACGGTCCCAAGACGGCTTGTTGGTGGCCGGCGAATCCGCGAGCGAGAAATTAGCTGAAGTGTAACGGGGCGCTGCAGCGCCCTCGTTGCAATTTCTGTCGAAGCTCGGAACACCTCTTTTGCTGGCGGAGGCCGAATGGCATTTCGATTCGTACACACGGCCGATATTCATCTCGACTCGCCGCTTCGTTCGCTGGCGATGCGAAATCCCGATCTTGCCGGGCTGGTGGGCGACGCCAGCCGCCAGGCATTCGTTTCGATAGTGGATCTCTGCCTTGAGGAACGTGTGGCCGCGTTGGTCATTGCTGGCGACCTATACGATGGCGACCAGACTTCAATGAAGACAGCGCGGTTCTTGGGCGCGCAGATGACACGCCTGCACCAGGCCGGCATCATGGTTTTCAAGATCCGCGGTAATCATGACGCCCTGTCGCGGATTTCCAAACAGCTGGTATTTCCCGACACCGTTACCATCTTTGGTGGTCGTGCTCAGTCGGTATTGCAGACAGCCGGCGGTCTGGACGTCGTATTCCATGGTTTGAGCTTTGCGAACCCTAAGGCGCCGGACAGCCTGTTAACCAAATATCCGGCGGCTCGTGAAGGGGCCGTCAACATAGGCATCATGCATACCAGTCTGGCTGGATCGCCAGGTCACGACGTTTACGCGCCCTGCAGCATCGCTGACTTGCACGCCCACGGTTTCGACTATTGGGCCCTCGGCCACATCCATGCTCGCCAAGTCCATCCTGGCGCCAGTGCCGTGGTGATGCCGGGAATACCGCAGGGGAGGGATATCAACGAGGCCGGTGAGAAATCAGTCACCCTGGTGACGGTGCGCCACGACCGTTCGGTGGAGATCGAGGAACGGCTGACCAGCGTTGCGCAGTTCGAACGGGTGAGCGTCGACCTTACCGGAGCGGTGGAGTGGCCCGAGGCCGTCGCGCGTGTTCGCTTCGCACTCGAAGAGATGCGGGCAACCGTCCGATCGCGTCATGCTGTGGCTCGCATTGGCCTGACAGGAACGTCACCACTGATGTGGGCGCTGATCCGCGACAGGGACCTCCTTCTTGCCGAAGCCGAACAGGCTGCGGAACAGCTAGGCCATACGTGGGTGGAGAAGCTCGAGCTTGACCTCGCGCCGCCTCGGACGGAGACCGCCGAGGATATTGCTGATCCGATTTTCGAACTCGAGCAATCAATGCGTGCCGATGCCACCTCGGAGGCCTTCCGCGCTGAGGCGAGGGCGTTCGTCCAAAAGATGGTCGCCGACCTTCCGGCCGACGGGCGGGATTTTGCTGGGACGGACGAAGCCGGGCTGGAACAGTTCCTCGATCAGGTGCTTTCCAAGGGCGCGGACTTGGTGACTGCCCGCCTTAAGGCCGGTGGATCGTCATGAGGTTGCGGCGCCTTGACCTCATTCGTTATGGAAAGTTCACCGATCGTTCGATCGACTTCGGACCCAAACCGGAATCCGGACCTGATCTGCATATCGTGTTTGGCCTGAATGAGGCCGGCAAATCGACTGCGCTTTCGGCCTATCTAGACTTGCTGTTCGGCATCGAGGAACGGAGCCGCTACAACTTCCTGCACGAGTACAGTGCCATGCGCATCGGCGGGGTGCTGGAACTGGCCGGCTCCGAACACACGTTCACGCGTACGAAACAGCGCAGTAATTCGCTATTGAATGCGACGGGCCAACCGGTAAGCGAGGTGGCGATCACGGCGCATCTCGCCGGTCTGTCGCGCGACGCCTACACGACGATGTTCTCACTCGATGACGAGACGTTGGAAGCCGGCGGAAAATCTATCCTGGAGTCGCGGGGCGACCTCGGCAAGCTTCTGTTCACGGCCAGCGCCGGTCTTGGGAACGCAAGTGATACGTTGAACGCCCTCGAGGCCGAAGCAGACGCTCTGTATCGGAAGCAGGCGCATGGAACCGAACTGGCGCTGTTGAAGAAGCGCCTTGTTGACGTAAAGTCGCGCAGGGATGCGATCGACACCCTTGCATCAACCTACGAGGGCCTGGAGGCCGAACGTCTCGATGCAGCGCAGCAGTACGGCCGAACCATCAGCGATCGGGCGGTGCTGGTGGCCAGGCTGGATACCTTTGCTCGTTACGTGCGTGCTGCGCCGATGCTGGCGGATATCCGGCGCAAGATTGCCCGGCTGGATCAGCTGCCGGACATCGCCTCCCCAGCCCGGACATCGACGGGAAGTGTCACCGAACTGATCGATGACGATGCCAGCCTCAGAACGCGGCTGTCCGCAAACATCGACGAGACCGAGCGCCTGGCGGAAAAAGTCACTGCGGTCGACGAGGACGAACCGATCCTGTCGATTTCCGAACGCATTCGCGGGCTGGCGGAGAGCAAGGTGCGCCATACCGCGGCTGGCTTTGACTTGCCCACTCGCAGGATGGAGCTGCAAATCCTCAACAACAGCGTGGCGAGCTGCCTTGCCGCCTTGGGCCGATCTTCCGAGGCGGATCCTGGCGCGCTGCTTCTGCCTGCCGTCACCGTTGGCGTCGTTCGCGCCATGGTCGAGCAGAGGTCCGGGATTGCTACCGGGATGCGTGCCGCTCGCGACGAAGCCGCGGCGGCACTCGATGCGCTGCAGGTGGCAAGGCAGCGGGTCGGCGAGGAAAGGGCGGTGCCCGAACCTGCCAGGGCAAGGCTGGGCTCGGCTTTGTCGAAAGCGCGAGCAAGCGGACACCAGGCAGAGATTAGGACGGCTCGCGAGGCGGAAGATGCGGGAACAATCCGATGGAAGGCGGCGCTCGCGCGCTTGCGTCCATGGAACGGAGATGCCCTCGCTCTCGCCAACGTCGCGGTTCCGAGCGCCGGGCAGATTGCCGCCTGGAAGACGGTAGCGTCAGAACTGGCAAGGAACACCGCCGTACTTGCCGAACGCCTTGCTGAATACGAGGGCAACCATGCCATGCTCGCCGCACGATTGGATGCCCTTCGTGCCTCGGGCGACATTGTCGACGATGAAGCGGCTACCGCCATCCGCCGAGTTCGCGATGATGCGTGGGCAACGCACCGCGCAGCGCTGACCGGTGACACCGCTGACGACTTCGCCGTGGCATTGGCGCGCGATGACATTGCCAGCGCAGGCCGGCTGGCCGGCGCGGCGGATCTGGCTGAGATCCGGGCAACTACGCGCGAGCTGGCCGAGGCCGCGGCCAACCTGTCACGCAACGGCATCCAACGCACACAGCTCGGCAAGGATGTGGATACCCAATTGTTGGAAATCCGCGCGGCCGCCAGGGACCTGCTCGGAGACGCCGTGGAACCTTCGTCTGAGCGCCTGATCGAAAGGATCGAGGATCAGATCGAGGCGCGCAGCGATGCGCTCGCTGCCTGGGAGCAGATCGAACTTGCTCGCTTGAAGGCCGAGCGAGCCGCTGACGCCGGCGAGCAGATACGCTTGGAAATGAGAGCAGTGCTGGGAAGCGTCGGCATTGTATCAGAGTCCAACGACACCCTCGAAGCAATCATGGCCATCGCGGAGCCGTTTCTGGATCGGCAGCGCAAGGTGGACGCCGAGTATGCCGAGGCGCTCAGAATGGTGAGCTCCAAAGAAGAGGATCTAGCGGCACGACGGGTTGCAGTAGGTGTGGCGGAGCGTCGCGAGGAGGAATGGCTGGCCGGCATTACCGAAGCACTCAAGGGAACTTGGCTCGAAAGCGGGCTCTCCGCATCCGGCGTCGGCACTGTGCTCGATCAATTGGCCGAACTTTCAAGAAGCCTGCAGGAACGGGACGACCTGCAGCTGCGTATCGACAAGATGGAGGCCGACAGGGCCAATTTTCTGGTCGAGGTCATCGCCGTTGCGGTTGAAGCCGACGAGCCGACGAAGGATACCGACCCGGAGCAGTTGGCCATCCGCCTTGCCGAGCGCCTAGAGCGTGCCGAGCGGACACGTGAAACGAAGGCAAGCCTCGGCAACGACCTGAAGCGCCTCAAGGAGGCGCGCGACATCCTCGACACTGAGATTTTGGCACACGAACGCCGCAAGAACGAGGTGCTGGGCGTCTTTGGTGTCGCCACTCTGCCCGAGGTAGTCGAACGCGATGAGCTGTTGCGTGAGCGCGATGGCTTGCGCACCACCGTCGCCGAACTTGAGGAACGGATAGTGGCGGAGCTCGCGGTCGACGGATTCGAGCAGGCCCGCTCGATCCTGGACGCGATCGATTTCGACGGCCTCGCGGTCGAGAAGGCTGAGGGTGAGCAGCGGCTTCGCCTGTTCGATGAAACCATCCAGCAACAGCTGATCCGGCAGACGCGCGCGGCCGACAAGCTGGACGCCATCGGCGGTGATAGTGCGGTTGCACGCCTGGATGCTGAACGGCGCACAACCCTGCTGGAAATCGAGGAGAAGGCCGTTCGCTACATAGAGCTGAAGCTTGGCATCATGTCGGCTGGCAATGCTTTGCGGATCTACCGTGAGAGCCATCGCTCCGGCATGATGGCGCGCGCATCAGACGCGTTCAAGCTAATGACGCGTGGCCAGTATTCGGGGCTGACAACCCAGCCTGTAAGAGGTGGTGAGGTTCTCATTGCTGTGCAGGGTGACGGGCAATCCAAGGTCACCGAAGCGCTTTCAAAGGGTGCACGATTTCAGCTGTACCTTGCCCTAAGACTCGCCGGTTATTACGAGTTCGCGCAATTTCGGCCCTCGGTCCCATTCGTCGCCGACGACATCATGGAGACGTTCGACCATATTCGCTCGGAGGAGGTTTTCAGGCTGTTCGGAGCGATGGCAAACACA
This sequence comes from Mesorhizobium sp. WSM4904, assembly GCF_029674545.1. Taxonomy (NCBI): domain Bacteria; kingdom Pseudomonadati; phylum Pseudomonadota; class Alphaproteobacteria; order Hyphomicrobiales; family Phyllobacteriaceae; genus Mesorhizobium; species Mesorhizobium sp. WSM4904. The sequence continues at coordinate 1,210,961 of NZ_CP121354.1, forward strand.
GGTCAGGTCATCTACCTGACGCACCATAAGCATCTATGTGAAATAGCTGAGGCTGTCGTACCGGGAACGAGGATCCATCAACTCGCACAGTAATTTTCTCCGGAATACGTGAACGAACCAGTGAAGGACGCCGAATTTGACGGCAAGTATGCGCCCAAAGTCAGACGTTCCGGCAAACTTCGCGTTCGTCCAAAAGCGGACATATCGCCCGAGCCATAGACGGCCCCGATGTGCCCATAATGGACGTCCTGCAAATTCATTGTCCTGCCGAATCTGGACTTCGAGAGCTGGCCCTAAACAGCAATTGTATCGCGCCTAGCCGTCCTATCGCCGGGGCGCCAATTGTAAACAACGGCGAACTATACCAATATCGTTACTGGCTTCTTCCGGTGCGACTCGGGAGAACGGGATGGGCAATGAACGCGAAGACGCAAACGGGAAAACACAGCGCCGCTGGCCAATACCTCGGCTATGCGCTTCAACCTGTACGCCTTTGCTTTCACCTGCTCAACGCGCCTAGCGGCGCCTTGGTCTCTCTTGAACATTTAGACGATGTGGCGGTTCACCTGGTCGGCGGCGAAGTCGTTCTTGAGCAAAGCAAGAGCGCACTGAAGCAAAATCCGATATCCGACTGGGCTGCGGACCTGTGGAAGTCTCTGGCCAACTGGCTCAGCTTCATGGCGGCGGGAGAGATCGACCCGGCGACCAGCCATTTCCGGCTATATGTCACACCGGTGAAGGCGGGTGCCTTCGCGATCGCGCTGAACGACGCGAAAACAGATGCCGACGTGGAGGCGCTGGTCGCTAACCTCGCCAAAGCCCACAGCAAGCTGAAAGCTGCACCGGCATGCGACGCCGACGTCCAAGCTTTCCTGAACGCTGATGCGGCTCATTGCGCCGCCTTGGTCAAGAATCTCGCCGTTATCAGCGTCGATGCAGATCCCGTCGATCCGATACGCGCGATCTTCAAGCCGACGGTCTCTCCGCTCATCATCGACCTAGTGTGCGAACGCGCGATCGGCGCTGCGAAGGAGGCGGCGGACAGGCTGATTAGAGCTGGCAAGCCCGCCATCTTGGACGTGGACGCGTTTCAGGCCGAGCAAAGAGCATTTGTTCAGAAGAACAACCTTCCAGGGCTGCTGTCGTCTTTCACCAAGCAACCGCCTGTCGAGGCCATCGAACAATTGATCGCCGACCGTCCCGCCTTCGTCCGCCAACTCGAGCTGATCGAGGTGGGAGACGAAGCGTGCGTCCGGGCTGTTAGCGATTACCTTAGGACGCTCGCCGACATCTCGATCTGGGGCGAAAGCGGGCTAATCTTTGAGAAGAACCTAAGTGACTGGGACGATGATCTTGTCGGTCGCTATGAGCACGTCAGTGCAGAGGTGCACGACATACAGGCCGGACACCCCGCAACGGTTCGTGGTAGAATAGTTTACAGGCGCTGCGCGCAGTTGCAGCCTCCACTCGATGGTCGAGTCGTCCCCGGTCATTTCGTCCACGGATCATTCAACGCCCTTGCCCACGGCCTGCGCCTCGGCTGGCATCCCGACTACCAGACTCTTTTGGAGCCAGCGACTTGATTGAGGCTGGCCGATCGCACCTACCGCTCAGCGACCTCGCCCTTGTCCAGAATCCAGGACTTGGGGCTTTCGCATTGTGGCAATTTGGCCAAGGTTTCCAGGCTGAGGACGAACGTCCAGCGCCGTTCGCCTTGGCGTTTCTCGTGCTGCCAATCGTCCTGCATCGCGCAACGCTCGAAATCGTGACTTCGACAAACCGACCCTCTGGACTGGCGCTCTTCGCGGCCAAGCTCGGGAAGGAACGGGAACAACTCCTCGCCGTCCACGAGCGAGCGCTGCTGCTGCGTACTCTGACATTGCAATCGGCCGCTGTCGGTGTGAGCGGGCGGCTGCTGTCCGTGGATTACAAGGATGCTACTTTAAGAGCAAACGTACCAGAACCGAAACCGAGGAGGCTCGTCCTTCCAGAGCGCGTCAAGCACCTCGGACCTGCCTCGGAGAAATTGGGTTTCTGGTTTTCGAACCTGGGGACCGCGCAGGTGGCCAACCTGTTACGGGTGGAGTTCTAGATGTATTTCCAGCTTCGAAAACTGATCCTTTGGCCCCGCAATGGTGCAGCGCCGCGGGTCGTCAAGTTCGAGCCCGGTGTCGTCAACGTCATCAGCGGCGCGTCGAAGACCGGGAAGTCCGCCGTTATCCCTATTGTTGATTACTGTCTGGGCTCGGAGAAATGCGCGATTCCGGTGGGCGTAATCCGCGAGAACTGCAGCTGGTTCGGCATTCTGATCGAGACGCTGGAGGGCGAAAAGCTCTTGGCGCGACGCGAACCGGGGGACCAACAGAGCACAGGCGACATGGTGCTGCTGGAGGGCGCACAGGTCGAAATTCCGGAGACGATCACCGACAAGACCACCAATGTCGACACGGTCAAGCGCGCGATGAACCGCCTGGCAGGACTGACTGACCTCGACTTCGAACCAGGTACAGAGAATGGATTCAAGCAAAGGCCAAGCTTCCGCGACCTCATGGCCTTCACGTTCCAACCTCAGAACGTGATCGCCAATCCCGACGTGATGTTTTTCAAGGCCGATACGACGGAACACCGGGAGAAGCTAAAGACCATCTTCCCGTACGTTCTGGGCGCGGTCACGGCAAAGATTCTCCAGGCGCGGTTTGAGATCGATCGGCTCCAGCGCAACCTCCGCCGGAAGGAGGCTGAGCTACGCGCGATCGTGTCGGCAACTGGCGCTTGGCGGGCGGAGGCGGAGGCGTGGCTGCGTCAGGCAGTCGAACTTGGCCTAGTCGATTCCTCCACTGAAGTGCCGAAGGACTGGAGTGACGTTGTTGACCTGCTTCGGCGCGTGTCGAACAGCAACTCAAGTCTTGCTCGACCAAGCCTGGCCGGCATCGATGTGGTGCTGACGCGTCTGGAAACCCTTCGTGCGTCGGAAACTGAAATCGCCGCGCGACTTACCGAGCATCGTCAGCGCCTGAACGAACTGCGCCGTCTGGTGGAGAGCAGCGAGGCGTACGGCGACGCCATGCGCATCCAACGTGACCGCTTGGACCTTTCCACGTGGCTGAGGGACTTGGCCGACGAGTTCGCCGATCCGTTGGTCGCACTCGGGGACGGCGGCCGCGAGAAGGTCTTGGCCCTTTGCGACAACCTCGGCGGTCTGGAGATCCGACTGCGGACCCACCCTGCGATGTCTAACACGCTTGACAAGGAAATCCTGCGCCAGCGCGGCGCCGCTGAAGCGGTCCTATCTGAGTTGAACGATGTCCGTAGCGAGATAGCGGTGCTGGAACGGGACTCTGACGTCGCCCGAGACGAGGCCAATCGCTTCGATAGGCTTGAGCGCTTCCTCGGTCGATTGGAGCAGGCGTTGCACGTCTACGACCGCGCCGACCAGTCGTCGGATTTGCGGCAGGAACTCACCTCGCTGCAGGCCGATATTGCAACGCTGCAAAAGACGATCTCCGAGGCCGACATCCAGCGCAAGCTATTCAACGCGTTGCACCAAGTCTCCCATCATGCCAATCGGCTGATTCCGCAGCTTGACGCGGAGTGGCCCGAGGCCCCGATTAGGCTGTTGATTGAAGACCTGACCGTCAAGGTGACTAGGGGAACGCGTGAGGACTACCTGTGGGAGATTGGCAGCGGCGCCAATTGGCTCGCGTATCACGTCGCACTAATGCTTGCGCTGCAGCACTACTTCCTGGCCGAACCTCATCACCCAGTCCCTGGTCAGCTGATCTTCGACCAACCTAGCCAAGTCTATTTTCCTAAGCGGGCGGCGGGCGACGAGGGCCCCGACCTCATCGCGTGGAGGGATCAGGACGTGGTCGCCGTCAGGAAGGTCTTTGCGCTCCTAGGCGCTGAGGTCATGGCCGCGAAAGGTCGCCTCCAGATCATCGTGCTGGATCATGCAGATGAGGACGTCTGGGGCAAGCTTCCCGGAGTCAAGTTGATTGAGGAATGGCGTGGACAGGCCCTCGTGCCTCAGGCTTGGATTGCCGCCGCATCTTCCAACGGTGGATAATAATCTGCTGCCAGAGGAGAAGGCATGGCGAACGTGGACGAGATCAACCGTCTGACGGCCCTTGGCTTGAACGTCATCACAGCCATGGATGTCGCGGAAGGAAAACTAGACGAAGCCTTCGAGGTCGCCCGCGCTCAGGAGAAACGCAAGGTCGACATCTGGTGCAAAGGAAGAAAGAACATTCCGGTTGCACTGACTGCGATATGGGACTGCGATCCTGCAAACTTCTATCTCGCGTTCGACGGCGATGATCCCAGCGACCACGCTTCGACGGATTTCATTCTTATCGACGCTGATGTCACTGACGTTGGCGGCAGGCTTACCTACGCCGCCAGCAGGGACAAGGGTCCTTGGCATCAACGTTACAAGAGCAAGAGCTGTGGGATCGCCTACCGATGGCTGCATGGCCGCGGTGTCACACCGCCTTTGCTCGGCGAGTACCAAGGCCAAGTTCACATCGTAGGAGGCATGCACCGCTTCCATCTTGCCAAGCACTATGGGACGACGCGCATGCCATTCCTCGTCCGGAGGGCCGAACTAGCCGCAGTAATGGCGTTGATCCCCTCGGCGACCGACACCGCCAACTCGTAATGGCGGGGACTGCAGAAAAGAAGCGAATGAGTTGCGAACTTACCGGGATCACTCCCCGAAAGCTGACCGACGGCTTCCGGCCCCGTTGCGGCCATTCTTACTCCCGCACTTTGGCTTTTCCAGCGCTAAACCGGCCTTGGGCGATGAATGGAAACGGTCAGATGTTCCCGGTCTGTGCTCGAAAAGTCGCATAAAAGGGCAGACTGGTGTGACGTCCGGAATTATTGGGCCTTTCACGGGTTTACCGGTCCCGAATTATCGGTTGCTGGCGGGCGGGCTATGCGATTGAAAACAGGAGAGTTTTCTGGCTAAGGGTGGGGTTTCAGACTGAGTTTACCAATGCCCTTAATGACGATTAATTCTGGATTGGCATCAGGTGATTGGGTTTGCGCAGAATATAGCCGCCCTTATTGGTAAACCCGCTCACGGTCGACAACGGATTGGTCAACCTAGGACGACAGGATTGGTAAACCGGAGCCGCCCTATCGACGAAGGTCTAGCTTGGCGCATTCACTGTCGCCGGTAGGCAGATATTCGGGCGACAATCGGGACCAGCGTGCGACGCCGCCAAGCGTGAGACACGTCGGCTACGCCGCAAATCGACACGGTTTGACCGGGCGCAATACCGCACCGATCTTCTAATCTCGGCTTAATTCCGGAGAGAGGCAGATAATTCCGGACGCCACACTGATTGGTAACCTAAGGCCACCCACCACGCGGATTGGTAGCCCACAGGAATAGGTTTGGTAACCCTTATCGAGTGAGGGCCGCTCGTACCTTTCGGCGGGTTCGTTTCAGTTCTAAGCCCGGCTTAATTCTGGACAACGACAGATAATTCTGGACGGCACAGTGGAACTCAACGCGTTGTAAGGATGGCATAGAGAAGCAGTAGCCCTCCAGTCTCGCTACTGGAAAAATTCTGGAAAATGGGTCTGCTTGGCTGGACGCAGAACGTTGTGATTATTCAGCCGGCATTTCTGAAGCTTCTCGAACACAAACAGCTTGCCTTCGCGCACGCTATCTTCGAGCGACTTCGCCTTCGCCAGATGCGCCGCAATCGCGCTGGCCAGCATGCAACCTGTTCCGCGCATCGATATAGCAAGGCGCGGCGTGTCGAAGTGGATGGGTTCATGATCGGAGCGTAACAGAATATCGGCCGATCGGGGACCCGACGCGTGCCCACCCTTGATCAGCAGGGCCTGAGGGCCGACGGCCTGCAGTCTTTGTCCTTGTTGGAGCGCACCGTCCTCATCCGAAGCCGGTTCGGAACCAGTAAGGAGCGCCAGTTCAGGAAGGTTGGGCGTGACAATGCAGCAAAGCGGCATCAAATCGCGCTTCATGGCAGCGATAGCGCCTGCTTCCAGAAGTGCGCGGCCTGAGGTGGAGGCCAGCACAGGGTCGAGTACTGCCGGCACTTGCGGAAATTTGCGCAGCACTGCGGCAACGGCAACAATGATCTTGGCAGTCGCCAGCATGCCGATCTTGATTGTGGCTACGTCGTTGGCCTGTAGCGCGGCACACATCTGATTGGCCACCATGCTGGGTGGCGAATGATGGATTTCGATCACGGCGTCGTGCGTTTGCACCGTTAGCGCTGTGACGGCGAGACAGGTGCGCACGCCAACGGCAGAGATCGTCTCGATGTCGCGTGCTATTCCAGCACCCCCGCTGGAATCTGATCCGCCAACGACAAGCACATGCGGTTCTCGTCTCATCGCCATCGGTCCGTCTTTTCGATCCATTCTCGCGTGCGCGCTTCGGGGTCGAAGCTCAACGTGATGTCCGTGACCACTGCGGCGCTGTTGGCGCCGGCCTCAAAGACGCCGTCGAGGCGGTCGGGGTTGAGGCCGCCGATGGCGACCAATGGGATCGGCGCCACCCGCCGCTTCCACTCGCTGATCCGCTCTAGCCCTTGCGGTGCCCACTTCATTTTCTTCAAAGTGGTGGGATAGATCGGACCGAGCGCGACATAGTCGGGCTCGGCAAACATGGCCGTTTCCAGCTCGACATGATCATGCGTGCTCAATCCGAGCCTGACGCCCGCTGCCCGTATCCTCGAGAGGTCGGCCGTTTGCAAATCCTCCTGGCCCAGATGCACGAAATCGCAGCCTTCCTCGATTGCCAGGCGCCAATAATCATTGATGATGAGCTGGCTTTTGTGTTGGACACACCAGGCCTTCGACTTGCGGATCTCCGCGCGCAGCCCGGTTTCATCCATGGTTTTGATGCGAAGCTGAATCAGCTTGACGCCGAGCGGCGCCAACCTTTCGATCCAGGCGGCGCTGTCGACGATCAGGTAGAAGGGATCGAGCTTCATGAAAAAACGGCCCTGCCGACCATCGGTGTCGATGGCACGGCGACGTCGCGCGGTTCGAGCATTCCCGAACTGAACGCCTCACGACCGGCGTCGACCGCCTTACCGAAAGCACGCGCCATGCCGACCGGATCTGCCGCCTTGGCGACCGCTGTGTTCAGGAGCACGGCGTCAAAGCCGAGTTCCATGACGGTGGCCGCGTGCGACGGCCGTCCGAGCCCCGCATCCACAATCAGCGGGACGCCAGGGAAATATCCGCGCATCGAGCGCAGCGCCGTCATGTTGACCGGTCCCAAGGCGGAACCGATCGGTGCGCACCACGGCATCAGGACCTTGCAGCCCGCTTCCAGCAGCCGCTCGGCGACAACGAGATCGTCGGTGGTATAGGGGAATACCGCAAAGCCGTCCTCGCACAGGATGCGGGCGGCTTCAACCAGACCGAACACATCCGGCTGTAGCGTGTCGTGATTGCCGATCACTTCGAGCTTGATCCAGTTGGTGCCGAAGACCTCGCGCGCCATTTTCGCGGTGGTGACGGCTTCCTTGACGGAGAGGCAGCCGGCGGTATTGGGCAGGGTTCTGGCGCCCAGCGAGCGGATCAACGACCAGAATTGTTCGCCGGCCCTACCGCCCGCCATCTCACGCCGCAACGAGACGGTCACCACCGACGTGCCCGATGCCTTGACTGCATCGGCAAGGATGGCCGGCGAAGGATACTGAGCCGTGCCGAGAAGCAGGCGCGACGAAAGCTCGGTTCCATAAAGCTCCAACATGCTAGCCGCCCTGCATGGGCGAGAGGATTTCGATCCGGTCGCCGTCGCTCAACTGGAACTCCGCGCGGTTGGCTTTGTGCACGAGGTCGCTGTTGACGGCGGTGGCGAGCCAATCGCCCTCATAGTCGAGCGCGGCAAGCAACTCGGCCAGCGTGGTGGCGGCAATCTCACGCGCCTCGCCGTTGACCATCAGTTTCATGAGCATGCTCCTTGGTTCTGTCTTGACTGAAAACCAGGTCGGCAGCCTGGCGCGCCATGGCGGGGGCGAGGAGAAAACCGTGACGATAAAGACCGTTGATCGCGATGATCTCACCGTCTGTTTCGACGCGTGGCAAATTGTCGGGAAATGCCGGACGGACACCCACACCGGTTTCAACGATCTCGGCCTCACCAAAGGCCGGATGGAGGGCATGGGCGGCGCCCAGCAGCTCCATCATGGAACGCGCCGTCACCGGTCCGGCGCTCTGGCTTTCAATCATCGTCGCTCCGATCATGAAACGGTGATCGGTGCGCGGCACGGCATAAAGCGGAAAGCGTGGATGAAGCAAACGGACCGGCCGCGACAGCGAGACATCAGGCGTGCGAAGGATCAGCATTTCGCCGCGAACACCGCGCAGCCTGTCATCGGCCGCTGCCATTCCCATGCAGTCTATCTGACGGGCGAATCCCGAAACAGGCCGGGCGTCGCAGCCGAAGTGGAATTTGACACCCATGGTCGCAAGCTTGTCATGAAGTGCCGCCATCGCCGGGCGTGGGTCGAGGTGAGCCTCGTCGGGGAAGAGCAATCCACGCCGGAAGCGGCCGGCGAGGTCGGGTTCCAGGAGCGCAATTTCGTTTTCATCGACGCGCCGATGCCCTGACGTGCGACTGGCGAACCGGTCAAGCTCACCGGCATCACGCGGCGCGGCCACGACCAATGTCCCGGCCCGTGTCACCTGACCCGACAGCACCGCATCCCACCAGTCGGCAGCATCGCGTCCGAGATCCAGCACCGGCTGCTCCGCGCTTTCGCGCTCGCACCATGGCGCCAGCATGCCGCCGGCGAACCACGACGCGTTGCCACCAAGGCCATGCCGCATCTCGGCGACGGTGACCGTCGCGCCGCGGGCGGCGAGTTCGAAAGCGACGGTGAGGCCGGCAACGCCGGCCCCTTTGACGAGCACCCTCATGATGGTTTGGGAGCCTCTGGCACGACCGGTACGCCAGTCTCGTCCGCCTGCATGTAGAGATCGCCGCCCTCCCGGTATTTTGCCGCCATTGCCGCCATGCCTTCCTTCTGGGCCTCGGCACGGATGTCGTGGGAAATGCGCATGGAGCAGAATTTCGGCCCGCACATCGAACAAAAATGTGCCAGCTTGTGCGCCTCCTTGGGCAAGGTCTGGTCGTGGAAGGACCGTGCGGTTTCGGGGTCGAGCGACAGGTTGAACTGGTCCTCCCAGCGGAACTCGAAGCGCGCGCGCGAAAGGGCATCATCCCTGGTTTTCGCTGCCGGATGGCCCTTCGCCAGATCGGCTGCATGGGCGGCTATCTTGTAGGTGATCACGCCAATCTTGACGTCGTTGCGGTCGGGAAGGCCGAGATGCTCTTTCGGCGTGACGTAGCAAAGCATTGCGGTGCCGAACCAGCCTATCATGGCGGCACCTATCCCTGAGGTGATGTGGTCATAGCCCGGCGCGATGTCGGTCGTCAGCGGCCCCAACGTGTAGAACGGCGCCTCACCGCACACTGCGAGCTGCTTGTCCATGTTCTGCTTGATCTTGTGCATGGGGACATGGCCCGGGCCTTCGATCATCACCTGGCAGTCCTTTGCCCAGGCAATCTTGGTGAGTTCTCCAAGTGTTTCCAGTTCGGCGAATTGCGCCGCGTCGTTCGCATCGGCGATTGAACCGGGACGAAGGCCGTCGCCGAGCGAGAAGGAGACGTCATAGGCTCTGGCGATGTCGCAGATCTCCTCGAAATGCTCGTAGAGGAAGCTCTCCCGGTGATGGTGCAGGCACCATTTGGCCATGATCGAGCCGCCGCGCGAGACGATGCCCGTGACCCGGTCGACGGTCAGCGGGATGTAGTGCAGCCGCACGCCGGCGTGGATGGTGAAATAGTCGACGCCTTGCTCGGCCTGCTCGATCAGCGTGTCGCGGTAGACCTCCCAGTTCAGATCCTCGGCGATGCCGTTGACCTTTTCCAGCGCCTGATAGAGCGGCACCGTACCGATCGGCACCGGCGCATTGCGCACGATCCAGTCGCGGATGTTGTGGATGTTGCGGCCGGTCGACAGGTCCATCACCGTGTCCGCGCCCCAGCGGATAGCCCAGACCATTTTTTCGACCTCTTCGGCCATCGACGATGTGACAGCCGAGTTACCGATGTTGGCGTTGATCTTGACCAGAAAATTGCGACCGATGATCATCGGCTCGCTCTCGGGATGATTGATGTTGGCGGGAATGATTGCGCGCCCGCGCGCCACCTCGTCGCGCACGAATTCGGGTGTGACGAAATCTGGGATCGCCGCGCCGAAGGCTTCGCCGTCGCGTTGCAGCTTGCCGCGCATCACCTCGCGGCCGAGATTCTCGCGGATGGCTACGAACTCCATTTCTGGCGTGATGATGCCGGCGCGCGCATAGGCAAGTTGGGTCACCGCCTTGCCCTGCTTGGCCTTGAGCGGCCGATTGCGTATCGGAAATTCCGGTGTCAGGCGCTCGCCGGTGGCGAATCCATTGTCTTCCGGCCGGACGTGGCGGCCGTCATAGGCTTCGACATCGCCACGCGCCGTGACCCATTCGTGGCGAAGCCGGGCAAGGCCTTTTTCGATGCTGGTTTCGACTGATGGATCGGTGTAGGGGCCGGACGGATCGTAGACGGTGACGGGCGGTTCGCCGGCCGTCGGATGGACGGAAATCTCGCGCATCGGCACCCTGATCTGCGGGTAGAGGACGCCGGGCTTGTGGATTTTCCGCGAGGCGGGCAGTGGTCCCGTCGATACGGCGGGGGTGAGGGCATTCATCGTGAGGCTCCTTTGCTCATGCATTGGAGACCCAGTTCTGTGCCGGAAGGATGAAAAGACGCTTCTGTAGACCTGCTGCAACAGGACCTCGGGCGTAAACTCCCGCAAAGCGCTTGCACCGTCCCTACGCCAGTATGAACTGGATCAGGTTCAACGGGTCACTGCGCCGCGAAAGCCAGCAGTATCTCAGCCCCTTGCCGGGACTCCCCTGGTGAATGCCTTAGGTTGAACGGGCTGACGCTATCTTGTCAAGCGCATTCGGGCGCCTTCGGCCGGTGGCGACGACCGGCGGCCAGCCGGGCGGAGAGCTCGCGCATGCATCGGGGACAAGTCACGCCCCGTAGACCGGGGCTGAATGGCCAAAGCCTCATTCGCTTCGTGAAGGATGGAGAAACTGTATTGGCCATGTGCGCGTATCGACCAAGTAGCTCAGGCGGTCACGGATGTGGTTATTCTGGTCGAAGGTGACGAACGGCCTTGGGGGTCACCTCCTTTAGGATTCAGAGGTTGGAAGACGGCTTCTCGCGATCACGGCCATCAGGAAATACCTGTCTTCGGCTCAACCTCGACATGGCGTCCGATCGACCGCAGATATACAGCTATCTCGTTCATGAGATGATCGCGTTCGCCGTAGATTTCAGCAATCCTACGCAGCTGTGGCTCGACGGCCCTCCGTTGCGCTGGCGTGAAATCAGCATCGCCAAAGACGTATCCCAAGTTGCCAATCGCGCAAATTTTGCAGCCGGCGTCCACAACTGCTTGTACGAATGCCGGAATGTCTTTTTCTTGCATGGTCTTCATGTCGAACCTCTCGTGAATGGCGTGCTTGCGCCCCAATCTGCCTTTTCAGCGTGTCCTCTGGGCGGCGCAAGCCCTGAGCGTGACTGTGCACGGGCAACCTCGACTATCCCATCTGCCACGCTCTTTAGAATCGGTGGGGTCTGGTGATCGCAGGCTGGGCCACTCAAAAGCCTGCAAGAAGAAAGTCATGGCGACCATTGCTCAAGATCGCAAGGGTGCGTGCAAGACCTTCCGTTGGCAGTCATGCACGCTCGCTCAGAGATAGTCCGGCCGCGGAAATTCTCCCTTATTCGTAAGAAAGCTCATTGAGCAACTGGGCATTGAGCAACTGGGTCTCACGTCACGGGTCTCGTGTGCTTCACAGCCGAAAAATAGCCGCCGTGGCAATTCTCGAAAAGTGCAGGCTACCTCGTTAAGGACACTGCGGATGATCGTTCGCGCTTGGCAAAAGCGAACGGATTAGTCTATGGCTCTCGGCAGGGGGGCGAGTTATGCGGCGGGTGCGAATCCTTCAAGTAGGCGATATTCACTATCCGGACTGGCATCCTTCCTCTAGCAACATCGATGCCAAGGATAGCAAGTTCGCTCCGAAAATAACGCAGAAGCTACGCGCGTCTTCGCTGCGTGCCGTCTTGACGAAACTTCGGCGGCTGACGACTTCGAAGCCCTTGGATTCGATCGCCTTCATGGGGGATTTCACGAGCCGTGGCGACAAGACCTTCATTGCTTCGGCATTCCAGCATTTCACGTTGCTCTGCCGCGCACAGGGACGCAGTTCAAAGGCGCTTCCGTTGATATTCGTACCGGGAAATCACGATGTGAACCGTGATGACGCGCGCGAACTTGGACCGACTGAGAAATTCAGCGAAATGGCGAGTTTAGCCGCCCGCTTGGGTTGGCAGACCGTTCCCGTGGACCAACCCGTGCACTTCAGACTTCCGACAGGATCCGCAGGCGCAAACTTCATCCTCGTCAACACAGCGATAGGCAGTTGGGAGCTTCAAAACCTTCCCGCGTTCCTTCGTGATCGTCTCGAGGCACTCAGTCCTTCTACAGAGCCTCTAGATCTCGGCTCGCCGGACATCTCGGGACATTCGCCCGCGACACCTCCCAGCGATCCAGACAAGGAGGCGTCCGACGACGAGTATTACGGTCAGATGGACACGCCATACATCTCGCGTGAGATGCTTGCAGGCCTACAGGAATTGCTCCAGCAGCCCGACATGCGTTACGGCATCATAATCGGCCATCACAATCTGCTGCCACAAAAGACTCCGCGCATTACGCCATACGCGGAGATGCTCAACAGCGGATTTGTCAGAACTCAGCTGCTGCAGGGCAACAAGCCTATCGTCTACCTGCATGGACACATACATGCTGATCCGGTCGAGATCGTCAACGATCCAAGGTTTCCGGACGGCAAATTGATCTGCATCTCAGCACCAGAGATACAGTCAGGTTTCAATGAGCTCGTCTTCTTCACGACCGATCAGGGAGAGCTCGTCGGCATCCGACTTATACCCTACCGCACCAATGTCGCCGACGGGACGGTCATGGAAGGCGAACATTGCTTTATTTCGACCATGTCCAACGGCAAGGCCTTTCTGAACAACGACACGTTTGACCTGCTGCGCCGACTGCGCGACCATGCCACCAGGCGCGGGAATGGGTTACTCTTCTGGGACGAGATCACTGAGATTGCTGCCTCCGCCGAGCTCGGGCTAGATCTGGAAGACTCTCTTCTGATGCTCCAAGCGGCGCGCTTCATCGAGATAGACGGCCTCACCAAGGCAAACTCGGCTTGGCGCATTAAGGTAAGGGACGAATAGCGATGGAGAATCCGTTCGGCCCCAACAGGATCGAGTACGAAAGCCGCCCGATACTGTGGTTCAGTCAGAAGTCGGCGTTGATTTCTGCCGCCGCCAAGCCGGTCTTCGTCGCAGGGACGAGAGGCAGCGGCAAGACCAGCATTCTTCGCTCGCTTTCCACAGTCCATATTCTTGAAGACAAAAGTCTCTCGGACCAAGTCGGCAAGCTCGCTTGGTATGGCGTCTTCTTCCAGCTCAATGAGACATTCTCGCCCCTAATCGACAACGCCGTTCTGAACCTCATTCCGGAGCGGATACGCTTCGACACGGCCGCCGTGATCCCGCGGCAATTCGTAATCTTCTCTCACTATCTGGAGCTGAAGATAGTCGAACGCCTGCTCGAGAGCATCGGCCAGCTCAGACGCGACGGCCACTTGAAATACCGGGCCTCCGAAGATAGGGACGTCGCCCTGGCACTGCATCGCGAAGTGCTGCACTTCATACCCCAACCTGCCCGTCTCGACTTCTTCAGCATCGATGAGCTGCGGGGTGGGATAACCCGGTACGTCGACGAATGCTTCAACGCGTTCTTCTTTGCCGCCGATGCCGGAGCGACCGGCTTCAGAGCAACAGACCCTGGCGCGATCATTAACAAGGTCGCGACCGCGATCACTCCACTTTTAAATGGCCCATCTTTCGCCGGTGACAGGGCGCCCTTCTTCAAGATACTGATTGACGACTGTGAAGCACTGACACCGCTCCAACAGCAGTTCCTGAACACCTTGGTGAGAAAGACGCGCGGCAACGTGAAATGGGTCCTCGCCTACATCGGCGGCCTCTACGACACGATCCGGACGATCATACCCGGCCAGTCGCTCTCGAATGCTGACCGGGACGTCGAGAATCTTGATTCAGTCGATCCGAGGGAGTTCGCCACGCTGTGCGAGAACGTGTCGTCGCTTCGGCTGTACTATGCGCTTCCTGACCATCTGCGGAGTGATCTCGAGCGCAACGATGCGCTCAGCGCGTTTTCGCTCAAAAACCGGCTGGGGCGGCTTTCCGTCAATGACATCATCGAGCGGGTTATCATATCGGGTCATTCCGAGGGCAGAGAAGAGCTTGTGGCACTTGCTGATGCAGCACGTGAATTCCTCTCCGTGAATTTGAGGACGGCGGATCAGCAGCAATTCCTTCTTGATCGAAAAGCGCGCCCTTATGCCGAAGGGCTGGCGCTCGCGCTCATGAACCCGGAAATTAAGCGCCGGCCCATGAGCAAGGCGGATGCTTCAAATCTGAAGAGGTCGATCGCCCGGAAACAGGGATGGGCTTTTCTGAAAGCGTGCCAGATGCTGCGTCTGCATGACTACCCGTACGTAGGGCACCAGATCATCACATCATTGAGCGACGTCTGTATACGCGATTTCCTTGATATAATGGGAGAGATCTTCCGCCGCAGTGTTCCGAGTTCCAGTGATCCACGAAAACTGGTGGAATTCATCAACTCGGATTTACAGATTCATCTCGAACAGCAGAGACAGGCTGTGAACGCCGCCTCTCAACGGAAGCTTGATGGACTTCAGGCGCTTTCACATCCGTACGAAGAAGAGAGCGTGCGCATGGTGCGGGCGTTGGGTTACCTGACCGCTCGCCTCCAGACAGAGTTTGCCGAAGAAAATGCTCTAGGAACGACAGAGAGAGGCATTTTCAGGGTTGATCTAAAGGAAATGCGCTCGCTGGTGAACCGACTGGAGCAACCCAGCGGAAAACTGGACGAGGTCCTGCGTCGGGCGGAAAGGGATGGGTTTATCCGGGAGGTCTCCGCCGCCGGCAACTTTGAGGTGGACCGCGCCGACCCCGCATCGAAGGAGATGATGATCAGATTGCATCGGCGATTTGCACCTTACTTCGGGTTCTCCTATCGCGGCCCGTACGAAATCAACACAATCCCTGCGGCGCGGATGGTCGACCTGCTTTTTACCAGGCATCGGCTCCCAGAAGACTGGGCCGACTCGGTGTTTAAGGAGCTCGTCGCGCGGCCCGCACTCAAGACCGAATTCCAGCACTCGCTTTTCGAGAGCGATCTCGAATGACCGCTTCAACTGTCGAGTATCGAGTCTTCGGCCATCTGGCCGTCACCGAGAAGGCGAGAGATGCAGGTACCTGCGAAACGATGGAGGCAGATATCGCGATCGTCGCGCTTGGATGGGAAACGCGTTTCGCCGCGTTCGAAAACCATCTTGACCTGAAGGTCGGCAAGATCGTGGTTCTGGACTTTGCTCTGAAGGAAGCGAACGTCCCAGCCGTCGAAGAAAACCGGCGAAAGCTCATCGCTATGGGTACCCGATGGGGCGTCGAAGTGACTGTGATCACCCTCGAGCCTTCCATCGAGTATCAGAAGAACATCAATCTCCTCGATCACCTGCTCACTCAGATGGCCGCTTCATGTGGCTCATACGAAGGAAGCCTGCGGAAGGTTTTCGTCGAGTGCTCGACGATGCCGCGAATCTACATCCAATGGCTGATTGCGGTGGCATTCAAGAAAATGTCGATTCAGTCTCTCGAATTCGGGTACGCCGAAGGTATCTACGGGAACGCGATCGGCAAAGAGGATTTTTCCAGCGGCTTGGACCGATACGTCACCGTCCCTCATCTTCAAGGCAGCGGAGGAATGGGCGAAGAGAAAGTCCTGCTCGTGGGGATCGGAGGAGATGCCGACGTATTCTACGGATTGATCGATATCGTCAGTCCGGAACGGATCTCGCTCCTCGTCCCAAGAAGCGACAAGAATGCGCATATCGATGCTTTGCTCGATCAACAGGTGGCCAAGGTACGTGAAACCCACCGGCTCGAAGATGGCGAAGTTCGCGACATCCAGGCTTTCGGGCTGATGGCCCACCTCGATGCTTTCGAGACGTATCTCGACGGGTTCGGCTCGCGTGCGGTGGTGAACGTTTTTGTCAGCGGCCCGAAGGTTCAGGCCATCGCTGCTGCCGTGCTCGCCTGCTCCGACAGCCGCGTCCATCTCAAGGCAAGAATTCCCACCTCCTATGCCCATCGTGAAGTCTCAGCGAATGGGCGGTATCATATCTATAGGCTGATTGACCTGACATCCCCTGCCTGCAGCCTTCCCGGGACGTTCTGACACTATCTTGCATTCGAGTAGCATCATGGTCCCAGTAGCCGTTCCGCCAAGCCTTCAGCGCATGTTCGTGTCGCCCGATCCGGTCGATGGGGGGCTAATTCCCACTTGGAAGCTGCTCTACATCAGATCAGGGGGGAATGCAGACTGGCAGAATTCCGTCTAATTAGCGACTAGCTAAAACATATACTCAGGCGAGACTGTTCAGCATAGAAATAGTGAGTCGGCCGTGAACTATCCGCAAGCCATTGATCTGGCCTGTTGATTGAGGCGGATAGCGGCTTTGGAATTGCAGGATTAGCGGTATTTGGACGCTGTTTTCCTGCAATTCGGTTTTGCGATTCCCTTGTGGCGCGGAGCGTGATTCACTCGGTTCGGCGGCGGCGAATCGAGGGGACAGCGAATGTCCAGGCCACGCGAGAAGCGCGAGACGGGAGAGCAGGACCTGTTCCGCTCCCGGCTCGACCAAATCATCAACATGAAGCACGAGCTGGTGCGGCTGGCGCAGGCGATCGACTGGCCGGTGCTGGAGGAGCGTTTCGGCGCCGTCTATTCGGACGGCCCCGGCATGCCGCCGCTGCCGACCCGGCTGATGGCGGGGCTGGCGATCCTCAAGCACACCTTCAACCTGTCGGATGAGGTGCTGTGCGAGCGCTGGGTGGAGAACCCTTATTTCCAGTATCTCACCGGCGAGACGTTCTTTTGCCATACGCTGCCGTTCGACCGCTCCTCGATGACGCGTTGGCGCAGCCGTATGGGCGAGGAGCGGATTATGGTGCTGTTGCAGGAGAGCCTCAGCCTCGCGGTCAAGACCGGGGCGATGAAACCGGCCGACACGCGCCAGGTGATCGTCGACACCACCGTGCAGCCGAAGAACGTCATGTTCCCGACCGACGCCAAGCTCATCCATCGGGCACGCGAACGGCTGGTGCGGCTGGCCAAGAGGACGGGTCTCCATTTGCGCCAGAGTTATGTGCGGGTCGGCAAGCTGGCGCTGATCAGCCACCAGCGCTATGCCCACGCCAAGCAGTTCAAGCGGGCCAACAAGGCGCTACGCAAGCTCAAGACCTATCTCGGCCGGACCATTCGCGACATTGGTCGCCAGATCGCCGGCGATCAGGGGCTGGACGCTGTTCAAATGGCCGCTCTACCAGGCCGCCACCGTTCTCGAGCAACGCCAGCGCCAGCGCGGCCGCAAGATCTACAGCCTGCACGCACACGAGGTGGAATGCATCGGCAAGGGCAAGGCGCATGCGCCCTACGAGTTCGGGGTGAAGGTGTCGGTGGCCACCACGCTGAAGCGCTCCAGGGGCGGCCAGTTCGCCCTGCATGCAAAAGCACTGCCCGGCAATCCCTATGACGGCCACACGCTGGCAAGCGTCATCCCCGACATGGAAAAGACCATCGGCAACGAGATCGGCCGCATCCTCGCCGACGCCGGCTATCGCGGCCACAACGCACCGCAGAGCCACAAGCTCAGGGTCTTCACCGCGGGCCAGAAACGCCGCGTCACCCCAGCCATCAAGCGCCAGATGCGACGGCGGTCGGCGGTCGAGCCCGTCATCGGCCACATCAAGAGCGAACACAGAATGGGCCGCAACTACCTCGCCGGCCAGCAGGGCGACACCCTCAACGCCATCCTGGCCGCCGCCGGCTACAACTTCTCCCTCCTGCTCAGGTGGCTGAAGGGGTTTTTGTCGCTCTTGATTGCCCTGCTTCAAATCCGGCCGAAGCCGGTCGCCGCTTAGGGCTCGGATTGTTCACGGTCGACTAGTGAGCACTCTCCAATATGTTAGGCTCTGTCGCAGTAGCGCAACAAGCTCAGTCTTTGGATGGGTGGTATGAGGATGAGACGACTGAATGTGTACAGGCTCAGTCTTTTTATCGAGGCTCTCGTTTTTGTCGTAAGCGCGTTCGGTGCGACGTGGCTTACCAGCTTTGTGAACGCGCCATGGTGGACATATGTGATTATAGCGGCCATCGCTATGGGCATGTTCGTCGCCGTGCGTGGGGTCCTTTCTGAGCCGCAACGTATGGGACTCTTGGCACACAACTCGGCAGCGACCTCTGCGTGAACCCAGACGCCTTGAAAATGTGCCCGATGCGTCCGGATTTTTGGCGGTGATCTTCATCAAATGCGATGAGCTGCAATTTCTGGCGACGGCCACGCTAAGGGCGGGCCTCCAGCACCATGTTGAACGGTGTCTCCGCGGCGCGACGCAATCGCTTGAAGCCGCCGCCGGTCACAACCTTGCGCAGCCTCGCCTCACCGGCCTGGGCTCCAAGCGCGAGCCCGACTTCCTGCGACACGGATGCGGGCGTGCACACGAAAGTGGAAGCGGCATAGTAAACGCGGCCGACGGGATTGAGGTTCGCCGCCAGATGATCATGCGCGAACGGCTCGACGATCATCCACGTGCCGTCCGGCTTGAGCGATCCGTGGACATGGGTGGCGGCGCCCGTCGGGTCGCCCATGTCGTGAAGGCAATCGAAGAATGTGACGAGGTCATAGGTTCCGGGATAGCTCTTGGCGGCCGCCACGTCGAACCGCGTGTTAACGCCGACGCCGGCTACCTCGGCCGCCTTGCGGGCGCGCTCAATCGAAGGGGCATGATAGTCGAAGCCGACGAAGCGCGAATTGGGGAAGGCCTGTGCCATGAGCACGGTCGATGCACCATGACCGCATCCAACATCCGCGACGTCCACGCCGCGTTCGAGCTTCTCGACGACGCCCTCCAAGGCCGGCAGCCAGGAGTCGATCAGATTGGCATTGTAGCCTGGACGGAAGAACCGTTCCGTACCGCGAAACAGACACGCGCTATGATCGTGCCACCCGACGCCCTTGCCGGACTGGAATGCCTGCCTCACCTTTTCTTCATCGAGCCACAGCGCGGACAGGAACTCGAATGCGCCTGCCATGAAGGCCGGGCTGTCTTCATCAGCGAACACCAGCTCTTGCTCGGCGTTGAGATAGAATTTGTCGCTCGCTTCATCGTAGTCGACGTAACCCGCCGCCGCCTGCCCGGAAAGCCATTCCCTTACGAGGCGTTCCTGGGTGCCGGTGCGTGTCGAAAGTTCGGCGGCCGTCATCTTGCCGCCTTCGCGCAATGCCTTGAACAGGCCGAGTCTGTCCCCCAGCAGGACTCCCGCGCCCGTTGCGATCGCACCGAGATCGCCGACCATTTTCCCCAAGAATGCGTCCAACTTTTCCTGATTCGCTTCAGACATCTGAATCTCCCTTTGGGTTCAATCTCTCCAGGCGACGGAGCCGTGCTCGTCATGAGGCGCCTTGAGCATCAGATGCTCGAAGACATGCAGATATCCCCGGCGGCTCATTCCGCGCTGCCGATCCTGCACCAGACCATATGGGTGACGACCGGCGCGGTGGTCGGGAATGACAGCCACCTCCATGCCGTTGAAAAGCAGGAAATCCGTCACTTTGCCCTCGTCGGTAACCGGCGGAGCCGGAGTGGTCGTCACCAGGGCAAGCCCTGTTGCAGCAGGTATCCTTGGGCAGCCTGTCAGAACATCGATGACTCCGGTTGTGGTGCCGGGGTGGGCGATCAGGGGCCAAGTGATTGTTCCGCGGCGGCTGTATGTTGTGGTAAGGTGATCATGCGAACTCTTGTTGGTCGGTCACGTGTTTTGCGGATGACCCGCATGTACTGTGCCAAATGAGAAAACCATTCAAACGCAATCCAGTAGATCTGACTGTATCCGACATTGTCGGAATTTGGACATCGCCGAACGCGAAGCGCTCGGGGCTTGTGACGATACTTGAGCGTGCTGCTTCGGAGGAGGGATGAGCCTCGAACCGGCCGCGAGGCCTTTTTCTGGCAACGGATATTCCGGCCGGGTTAGGCCGCGAGGAAAGCGACGGTGAATAAGAGGTAGAGGACCAACCGTTTTGAGCGGGTAGTTGCCGTGTTGCGCCCCCAGGCAAAGGCCAGCACCACGGAGCAGTATTTCTGGTGGCGATACTACAACGCCTTTTAGTGCCGGTTACCCGTTTTTACCCAGTTGGCCTGGTGCATTCAGAGCGAGCTCGTTGGAAACCGCTTATTGTGGCTATGAGCGAACTCGGGATGGAGGAGTGGACCCAAAAATTGGCAAAATGCCCCAGGGAGGATTACATGGGTCGCTCATTCCCCGTACTCGTTACAGGTGCGCGTCGCTTCGCAAACAGCTTGCTTTTGACTTGGCGTTTTTTGCCGTCTCGGCATCGCTCACTAATTCGGCCGCTGCCGACACCGTGAACTGGCGTCAATTCGAAGGGACCAGCATAACTTGGGCCTACGACATCCACCCCTATGCGGATGCTCTCGCTGCGCAATTTCCGGAGTTCGAGAAGCTGACCCGGCATCAAGGTCACGCCGGAACTCTACCCAGACGATTCTTACTGGAACAAGATGACGATCCAACTGACGACGAAGTCGCCAGCATGGGATGTGTTCGGCACTGGCATTCAGCCCGCGTAGGACCTCGCTCCGAGTGGCGCCCTGGAGCCGCTGGACAAATACCTGAGCGATTGGAAGCTTACCGATGCTGGATACGACTACATTACGTGGACATGATCAAGAAGTGCGCGGCTCCTTCCTTCGCGTCCGGCCGCAGCGCGATGACGATCGACTCAAATATGTTCGGCTTCTGGAACGATGTTGCGGGGAAGCCGGCATCCGGCAAGATCGCCTTCGCTCCGCCGCTGCACGCACCGAGCGCCACGAGCTTGGAGTCTGACATCTGGATCTGGGCTCTCGCCATGAACGCGGCTTCCGAAAAGAAGGGCACGGCCTGGCTGTTCATCCCGTGGGCCACCTCCAAGCAGGTGGCGCTCAAGGGTGCCCTTGCTGGCCAGCTCGTCAATCCGCCGCGCACGTCGACCTGGCAGACGACACCTGGACTAAGTACGCTTCGCAGCCCGAGTTCAACAACTTCGTTGACAGCTTCAAAAAGATACAGGACCAAGCCGCGCTGGCTTTCACACCGCGTGTCGGCTTCGGCGAAGCCATGAACGCATGGGCCGTGGCGATGCAGAAGATGGTAAACGGCGATGACGTCGAGACGACGTTGAGGGCGCTTGCCGAAGAAATCCGCACTGGCCTCTGATCAAAAGGAACAGGGCAGTACTATTGCACTGCCCTGTTCCCGCCAACGGCGGAGATCACGCCGTGTCACCCCAAGCACTTAAACCCAGCGTGCCGATGGCAGCCGAAGGACCTGGCGCGCGCGCCTCGTCCGGTTCGGCTTCGCTGGAGGGGCGTTCCATCGACTGTTTCAGCCTTGCAATCATCCAGGCGCTGGCCAAAAGCCAGATGGAGCGCCGGCTCAGGAACCGGCGCAAAAACTCGAGCCTGCCGGCGCTGATCGAGCTGGTGCTGGCGCGGCCGCTGGTGTCGGCAGGTCTGGTCGCGGCCGAGCTGAAAATTAGCCAGCGCGCTGCGCTCGGGCTGGTGCCGAACTCGGCATCCGTGAGGTGACCGGCAGGGGGCGCTACCGGGCGTGGGACCCCGTTTAGCTGCGGCGGGCTTTGGCGAAAGCGACAGCACTGATGATTTTTGCTGTACGCTCATTCTCCCTCATCTGCGCGTTGACAGAAAACCAGCAGGCGAGGGTCACAGCACGCTGTGCTCCCCGCGATTTCCGGAAAACCAATGAAAAACGACTTTGATCGATCGCGCGGGACGTATCATTCAACCATGTCGAGAACGGGCGTGACGGCACGTACACTATGGACCGAGAGAACTTTGTCTGGCGACTTTGCGCACGCTTGCAAAACTCTTCGGAAAACTTCCTTCTGTTGATCCAATGATCGTAATGAGCTGGAGTGGCATCGCCGCTCTCCTCGGTTCTTGCTCTCTCAGTTGAACTTGATGCTAGCCTGCACGAAAACGCCGTAGCGCTTTGCCTTCCAATCGTCGGCCTGCGGGGAACCACGACCGCCCATTGCCTCTTCGAAATGAGCGGTGCCGTTATTCGCCACGGCCGCAACACCGCCTCGAGCTGGACGCCATGCCCATCGCCGTCTTCGGGAATTAGCTTGATCTTGGGCGCATGTGGTGCTGCTCTTTGCCGTCGAGCCGCGTGAAGAGGAACGCCACGTCACCAGAAAGGCTGAGTCGCTCGGTGAGTTGCGTCTGCCCGGCCAAGCCGAGTCGCAGCGAATGCCAATCGTTGTCCTGGCTGAGAGGTTGACGTAGGTGGGACGGTTGGCACACAGGTTCCCCAGTTGGTCGCCTGCTGCGTGCAACCGAAAGCATCGTAGCTCTCGTGCCAGAAATTGTTGCCAACAAAAGCACCGATGCGGTAGCGCGGTGAGTTCAAGAAATTATATCCAAGATCGGCGGTGAAATAGCTGACGCCGCCCCCGCGCTGATCACTGAATGTGTTTGAGTAGCCCCCCATTTCCGTAAGAAGTCCTCGTCATGAGAAAATCCTCCCTGATGCCGCCCGCACCGAGGAGGCCTTTACGAAAATGCCAGTCGGATTGTGGACTCGAATGCGCGTCTAGATCGTCATAGGTGAGCCGCGAGACCAGTGACGTACCTTTATGATTGTAAAGTTCCTTCGATGCGTTGCCGGTACTGGCCAGTAACGTAGTCCACCCTCGAAGGAAAAGACTGAGGCCGCCGACCCGGCTACCGACGCCGACTCGCAATCACCGGCACTCGACGGCGGTTCGGAACTTCTCGGTGCCGCAGCGCCGGCCAAGCCGGACGGGCCCGGTGAAAAATTCGTCGTCGAGGGCAAGGCGCCCGCTGCTGCGCCCGGCCGCGCCGACGATTTTTCTTGGCCGCCAAGGCGGCAGCCTGCGGCCGGGGCCACAACCGAAACGACCACGGCGATCAGTCCGTAAGCTGCCCGGGGCAGCGGAAGGGCGGAAAGCGCCTTCAGGTGGCCGCACAAGTAGGGTCTCGAGACGGACTCAGCGCGGCAGCACGCTCGATCCCATCAGCGCCTCATCGATGGCGCGCGCCGCCTGGCGGCCCTCGCGGATCGCCCAGACGACCAGCGACTGGCCGCGCCGCACGTCGCCCGCCGCATAGAGCTTTTCGACGCTGGTCCTGTAGTCCCGGTCATTGGCCTCGACATTCTTCGAGCGGCGGCTGTCAATGGCGATCTTCATCTGGCCGGCCAGTTCCGACACCGGCCCGCGAGCGGCTGGCCCGGCAAAGCCGATGGCGATGAACGCGAGATCGGCGCGGATGACGAATTCGGTGCCGGCGATCGGCTTGCGCTTTTCGTCGACTTCGCAGCATTTGACCCCGGTCAGCTGGCCGTTTTCGCCGATGAATTCAAGCGTCGCCACCTGGAATTCGCGCTCGGCGCCTTCGGCCTGCGAGGATGACGTGCGCATCTTGGTCGCCCAGTATGGCCAGACCGACAGCTTGTCTTCCTTTTCCGGCGGCTGCGGCCGGATGTCGAGCTGGGTGACGCGCACCGCGCCCTGGCGGAAGGCGGTGCCGACGCAGTCGGAGGCAGTGTCGCCGCCGCCGACGACGACGACATGCTGGCCGCCGGCGAGGATCGGATGCGACGGCCACGCCACCGACTGGATCGGTTCGCCGCCGACACGCCTGTTCTGCTGCACCAGATAGGGCATCGCGTCATGCACGCCGCCGAGATCGTCGCCGGGAATGCCGGCCGCGCGCGGCGTTTCGGAACCGCCGCAATAAAGCACGGCGTCATGTTCGGCGAGCAGCTCGGCAACCGGCTTGTCGACGCCGACATTGACGCCGCAATGGAAGGTGACGCCCTCGCCCTGCATCTGCTCGATGCGCCGGTCGATATAGTGCTTCTCGATCTTGAAGTCGGGAATGCCGTAACGCATCAACCCGCCGGGCCGGCTCTCGCGCTCATAGACATGGACGTCGTGGCCGGCGCGGCCGAGCTGCTGGGCAGCCGACATGCCGGCCGGGCCGGAGCCGATGACGGCGACGCGCTTGCCGGTCTTCTTCTCCGGCGGATAGGGCCTGATATGGCCGGTCTCGTAAGCCTTGTCGGCGATCGCCTGCTCGACCGTCTTGATGGCGACGGGGATGTCCTCGAGGTTCAGCGTGCAGGCTTCCTCGCAAGGTGCGGGGCAGATGCGGCCGGTGAACTCCGGGAAATTGTTGGTCGAATGCAGGTTGCGGATCGCATTGTCCCAGTCGCCATTGTAGACGAGGTCGTTCCAGTCCGGGATCTGGTTGTGGATCGGGCAGCCCGTCGGCCCATGGCAGAACGGAATGCCGCAATCCATGCAGCGCGCGGCCTGTTTCTCGACCTCTTTGTCGGACATCGGCAGCGTGAATTCGCGGAAATGCCGGATGCGGTCGGAGGCCGGCTGGTACTTGTGCACCTGCCGGTCGATTTCGAGAAAGCCTGTTACCTTGCCCATAGTCCAGTTCCTGCTGTCCAGATGGTGCGCCTGGCGACGCCCTGCAGCTGGATCAGATGGGGCATCCCGTCCACACATGGGCCGCACCAAGTTGCCCAAAATTCGACTATGTACACTTGCCGGGCTCAAAGCTCGTGAGGGGCTCGCCATGCAGCCAGTTCTCGACTCTAATCGAAGGAGCCGGGGACTCCATCTGCAATACCACGTTGCGGTCCAAAGCTATTTCCAAAGGTTTCTGCACGAGCTGGTTTCCTCTCAGAGACGGCACACGGGTTCAGGGAGGAGCGCATCGCTCGTCTTGCCCCATTGAGTGCAGTCACAGTCACTCAGTCTCAAAAGCCATGCCAACGCGCTCAGCGCGCAGTTAGCGCCCATTGCTTCGAAAAACCTCGTCAGTGCCCAGATGTTGGTTGTAATGAACCTGACATTTGTCTGACGCTGTCAGCTTTTGGACACGCGATCACGCGCTTCGTGCCGCCAGATGGCCAGGCCGAGCCCTGTGTTGCCAGCGGTCGCTTCGATGATTGTACCGCCCCGCGCGTGCCACGCTGTTCGGCATTAACGATCATCGACAACGCAATGCGATCCTTGATCGATCCGCCGGGATTCTGGCTTTCGATCTTGACGAAGCGACGACACCTGCCGGTATCGAATCTCTTCAGTTCGACGACCGGCGTCTCCCCAATCAGATCGAGCACTGACAAATGGCGGACGCAGGCGAGAGGACGCCTTTGTCGACGGTCGGCGGAACATCTCGAGGCTCATGCGGCTGCGGTCTCCAGAATGTCGGCATAGTGCCGTTGCGCAATATCGGGATGCGAGCGCAGTCGGCTCTTCAGCAGTTGCGGAACAGGGGATTGTCGGGGTCGCTGGCGGGGCACCCGCTTCGGCAGCCAGTTCAGGCGGCAGGTCAAGAAACCGTATGTCGGCATCAAGCCGCGCGCCGAAGAAGAAGGGAATAGAAACAGTGCCCTTCGAAAGACCCAGGGCGACGGAAATCATTGCATCGGGCGAGTTCATGCGCCTGAAGCAGCGCTGGCTGCAACTGCTTCATAGCGACAGGCGGGCGGAGACTCTAGCGGGGCTTTCGCCGCTTGGTTGATTGAGGCTCTCGACGAAGCCACTAAGATTCGGCGGCCGATAATAGCTTGCTGCTCATTGGGACGCCGACCAACGCCGGGATTGAGAAAGGCAACCCTGCCCCACAAGGCGGGTGTCACACGTGCGGTGCGTCCGCTCGTCGCGCCGGATGGTCTTTGAGACCTGGGTTCACGGCTATTCAGATGCACCCCTGTCGGCTTTTCGGTGCAGGCCGCCAGGCGGCGTGTTGCAGCAGCGGTAATTAGTTTGAGAGCGTGCGAGCACGGGCTGCATAGTGAGATCATTTGCCGGCGTGGGGACCAAGGTGTGGCGCAGCCTTAGAGAACTCAACACCGAGACCGGAGCAACGGAGACGGCTCTTTCGTCGAGACAGTTTAATTGGAAGGCCGAGAAGCACCGGCTGGGTAGCGTCACGCCGCATCATTCTTTGCGGAGCTGGAGCGCGCGGGATCGCTGGAGCGGCTGGTGAAAGCGGTTGCCGGGGCGCACGCCAACAACAACACGTGAGCTGGCGCCTCGTGTGGCAAAAGGAGGGGGCGAGAGCCCATGGCCTGCAATGAAGCGATCAAGCATTGCGATCGTGGAACCAAGCTGCCTAGTCGACCATCCGGACCGCGGCCTTCAAGCCAGCTCGCCTTGGAATCGGCCTTCCAGGAATCACCGTCAAGGCCGACTCACGACCTTTTCGCCATGAGCCGCGAAGAGGGCATTCCGCCGGAAGCCGATGGCTGCCTTCTCTCGTTCATCGACGGCTATGTGGTGAGCGGCCATGTGCCGGTCGGCACGGTCAACAAGCTCTTGACCGAGCGGCCCGACATCAAAGGGCATGACGCTGCCCGGCATGCCGATGGGCTCCCCCGGCATGAGTGGCACGAAGGAAGCGCCCTTCGAGATTCTCGAAATCCGAAAGTCTGACGCGACCGGCGGCATCTACGCCACGGAATAGGAGGCTTCGATGATGGAATGCATGAGCGGCATGATGATGTTCGGCACGGGCCTGGTGTGGCTGCTTGTCGTCGTCGTGCTCGTCCTCGGGACGGCCGCGCTGATCAAATACCTGTTCTCCAGCGGCGGCAAAGGAGAAGGGCGTCGGTCCTCTTATCGATGCGTGGCCGCGGCAGGCCTCGGATTGGTCTGGACATTGCCTTGGCTCGCCAACCGGATGGCCGCGCCCCGGCCGCGGCGATAGCGCTAGGCAAGACGGTTTTAGCCAGGCGAAGGTCAGCGCGATTGGAAAGCCCGCTGCCTTCGGGACGCATGCCGGCGCCGGGACCGGCCGCGGTCGTCGGCGGCGGCTACCAGAGCGACATGCCGGGCTTCGGGAATGTCCTCACCGACGAGGAGATCCGGGCCGTTCTGGCCTTCATCAAAAGCACATGGCCCGAGCGGGAACGCGCCTATCAGGCAGATGAGCCGCCGGGAGCGGGAGCAGACACAGTGAGACCAATCCTAGCCGCGGAGCCCTCGAACGCCCCCAACCGGAATGCATTGTCCATGAAAGCGAAACCGTCGCTTGCGATTCAATTTCTGGCGCTGATCCTCGGGACCTCCGCGCTGGCCCACCATCCGGGCGCCGATCTCGACAAGATGAGGGACAGCGCGGAGAGGTTCTTCCAGGCGATCGACGAGCAGGCCGCGCCGCCTTTCGAACTGGCCGACGCGGACGGAAGGGCCGTCCGCCTTCCGATCTCTCCGACAAGATCGTGGTGCTCTACTTCATGACGAGGTAACCTTGGAAGAAGAAGGCGACGGCCACTGGCGGCAGGATGGCAAGCACGCTGGCCGCAAAAAGCGGCCCATACTCATAGAAGCGGGCCGGTTCTGTCGCAAATCGTGCTTTTGGCCACAACTGGACGCTTTCGCGCGCTTATGGACCAGCTCACATGACAGGGCTCGACGTGCCCCGGGGTGGCGCCCTACTTCCACGCTCGCACTGTCACACTCCCGCCGAAAGGCGGGTTTAGTGAGTTATGGCAGTGACTGTGCCACCAGTCCAAACGTCGAGTTTCGCGGCAACTTCGACGCTTTCCTTAGCTGACTTGCCCAAAACCAGCGCGGCCAAAGCATACTGCTTGCCGCTCCCGATGGCATAATATTCACCTTTCACGGGATCACTTGGCAGCCAATTGCCGTCCAACAATACGGCTTCCCCATTTTTGCGCACTATCAGCGCCTCAAATTCAAAATTGTCGTCGTTGCGCGGCACAGGAATATCAGAAACATCCATGCCCTTCTCAACCCAGTCTCGAACGGCCTTTGGAATACCCAAGGACGAAGAGGAAACGCCGATGAGTGTGCCGTCGCATAAGCGAAACACCTTCGTTTTCTCACCGACGGATACTGAGTCAAAACCCAAGGCTCGGCCGTCGCCAGCCATGGTTCCGTTCCTGTAAGCTATTGTTGTCATTGGCACCCTTCTATCGCTGCATCAAACTTCAGGACCTTGCGCATGTCCCCTGTGTCAAGGTCACTGACCGACGGCCTATTTGCCTGATACACGATACAGGCTGCGCTCCTTGAGTTCGCGCACGGGTGGCCGTCATCTTGCCGCCTTCGCGCAATGCCTTGAACAGGCCGAGTCTGTCCCCCAGCGGGAATGACAACCACCTCCATGTCGTTGAAACGCAGGAAATCCGTCACTTTGCCTCGTCGGTAACGGGCGGAGCCGGAGCGGTCGTCACCGGGCAAGCGCGGTCGCAGTAGGTATCCTGGGCAGCCCGTCAGACATGGATGGCTTCGGTTGTGTCATGCGACTTCTTGTTGGTCGGTCACGTGTTTCCGGATAACCAGCATGCGCTGTGCCAAATGAGAAAACCATTTAAAGTCAATCCAGCAGATCTGACTGTATTCCGACATTGTCGGAAATTGGACATCGCCGAACGCGGGCGCTCGGGGCTTGTGATGATACTTGGGCGTGCTGCTTCGGAGGAGGGATGCGCCTCGTACCGGCCGCGAAGCCTTCCTGCATTTAAGGCGCCAGATCAATTGAACGCGATGCCGGGCAGCGTCGCAGCGGCTAAGCCAGCCACTCGCATTGCTCCCTGACAGGATGGTGCCGATCCTGCTGAGATCGCATGCTGGCGCGACGTTGCTTTGCGGCCACCGTCGCGCCTGCCCGTGAACTGTTCGCGCCTGTGCTCATGCTCGCCTTGACACCCTCGATGGGTCCATCCGGGATGGTCAACCATCCGGAACATAGCGGGCAGGCGGGCATCTTCACCAGCAGTCTCTGTGTCGCTCTCGTGGCGGCAAACAAGATCGAGGCTGGCGGGGTGATGATCAACGGTCCTCGAACCATCGATTTTGATCGCGGTGGCCGTTCAGTGCGTTCAAGCACGAGGCGCCGTTAGACGGCACCGCAGCATCATAGCGAAGTGCCATGCAGGACGACTCCCTGCAGCATCGTCTCGCGCAGCCAAACACTTGCCGGATCACTGTTGTGAACGGCCGGGCGTTTGACGGCCTGTGACGCGAAAAGGCAACGGAAGATCTAGCATTTATGGGGGAAATGTTTTTTCGGAGTGCTTGACCCGCAGGAAGGGCAGGGCATGACTGCCTATCGCCCGACCCGGCAAGGCCGCACTCATGACCGGCTGGGCTCGGTTAATCCTGCATGCCGCGCCCATGAGGTTACTTGTCCGGAGTGCGTCGAGCACAACGAGGAGATGTAGTTCACGATCTTTGAAAAGCGTGGTCAACCATCCAAAGTGTGGATGCCTTTCATCGAAACAAACGATTTCATCAATGTTCTGGAATCCTGCATGGGCAGAAGCACCTGATGGACACCGATGCCCCCACTGCCTCATGGCGTGGCGAGCGTCTTAAGAAACCGCCCGAAAGGAGATTTTTCATGCGCTCTACCGGGCAGTGGAGTGCTGGGAAAGGGAGTTGCAACTGACCGGCCATGTCAAACTGTCCGACTTCTTCCGAGCCTATGGACAGACCGGGAGACGCGCACGTGTAGCGGCTCACATCGTCATACTGCACCTACGCCACACACCGGCCGGACCTGATCCGGCTTTATGAGCATTGGGTTTTGTCAGTTGCCCAAGCGTGATGGCTTTCGCGACGCGGCGCGCCTCAGGAACTGAGCCGCGTCCAGGTCGAAACGCGGGAAAGAAAGACAGGAAACAGAATGGCCGATCAATTCGCAACGGACGTCATTGCCCTGATCAAGAAACGCGCCGAGTCGGAGAGCGGTGAGGGAATGCCTGCGTCATTCGTCGGCGAGATAACAATCGCCACGGAACTGGACGCGCTCGGGTTCGATTCGCTGGGTTTGGCGGACGTCCTCTGGGATGTGGAGCAGGCCTACGGCATCAAGATCGACATGAACACGGCCGATGCCTGGTCCAATCTCAAGAATGTCGGCGACGTCGTGGAAGCCGTCCGCGGCTTGCTTGCGAAGGAGGCTTGAATGGACAGGCGCGTCGTTATCACCGGAGTGGGCGGCCTGTGCGGACTGGGCACCGAGGCCGCCTCTATGTGGAAAGAGATGCGCGAAGGCCGCTCCGCCATCGGCCCGATCGCCAATTCCGAGCTTCATGACCTGGAGGGCATGACCGGCGCTGAGATCAAGGCGCTGCCCCAGCACGACATCAACCGGGGGCATCTCATCTCCATGGACCGCTTCAGCTTGCTCGCCGTGCTTGCAGCGCGCGAAGCCATGCGGCAGGCCGGACTTTCCTGCGACGAGGGGAATGCCCATCGCTTCGGCGCGACAGTGGGCGTCGGATTTACCGGTTCGTACGCAACAGAACAAACTTACCGCTCACTGCTTTTGGGTAGCGCAATCCGTGCTGAACTCTTCACTGGAGTAAAGGTGATGCCCAGCGCCGCTTCCGTCCATCTTAGCTTGAGCCTCGGCTTGCGCGGGCCGGTCTTCGGGGTGACCTCCGCATGTGCCTCGGCCAACCATGCGATCGCCTCGGCGGTGGACCAGATCAAGCTGGGCCGGGCCGACGTAATGGTTTCCGGGGGCAGCGACGCACCCTTCGCATGGGGCGTGCTGAAAGCATGGGAAGCAATGCGCGTGCTTTCACCCGATACCTGCCGGCCCTTCTCCGCCGATAGGAAGGGCCTGGTGCTGGGCGAGGGTGCGGGCATGGCCGTGCTGGAAAGCTACGAGCATGCCACGAGGCGTGGTGCCACAATTCTTGCCGAGATCGCCGGCGTCGGCCTTTCCGCCGATGCCTTCCACATTGCCGCGCCATCTGTCGAGGGGCCAGCGTCGGCGATGCGCGCCTGCCTTGCCGATGCCGGGCTGAATGCCGAGGACGTCGACTACCTCAACGCGCACGGCACCGGTACCAAGAGCAATGATCAGACTGAAACGGCGGCGATCAAGCGTGTGTTTGGAAACCACGCTTATTCGATGTCCATCTCTTCCACCAAGTCCACGCACGCGCATTGCCTCGGCGCAGCGAGCGCGCTTGAAATGATCGCCTGCGTGATGGCAATCCAAGAGGACGTCGTGCCGCCGACCGCCAACTATCGCGAGCCAGATCCCGCTTGCGACCTCGACATCACACCCAATGTGCCGCGGGAGCGCAAGGTGCGCGTCGCCATGAGCAACGCCTTCGCCATGGGCGGTACGAACGCAGTTCTGGCATTCAGGCAGGTGTAGAAGCCATGCAAGACGCCTCATTTGAGGTCACCTGTCGTATCTAGCTGCTTGCCGGACCACTATGTAAAGCGAGCGCTATTGGCTGCCTCTGCGATGCGGGAATTGGCAGCGGACGTCTCTCGATCAAACAGGCATCTTGCTTGTAGAATTCTTTTAATCGTGAAGCGGCGCGAGTGCGCTATCCGTTGAGGTGAGCAAGGCCGGCGCCCTGGGTGAGCGCTGGTGTCGGGTGGTGGAAAGTACAGGGGGAGCTGTGTGGCCCCTCTTTCTCGGCCTCGACGATGTGCGAAGGAGCCTGCGCGGCGAACGGGCCAACGCCCCAGGCTCAGAACCTGGGCGAACCTAACTCCCGCCAAAGGACAGCCCAGAGCTGGATACACGAAAGAGATACTGAACCCGCGAATCAGATTCTGATCAATCGTCGTGTCTGAGCTCCACTCGGCTCTTACGGAGATAATCGCGCGGCCCGGCAACGGCCGCGCGTGCCGCGGGCGTGAGCTTTGCGCTTCGTCAGAAGTGCCTCGAGCGTGACGACGATAATTGACCAGCCATATGGAACGCATTCGCCCAGTTATCCAAAGCGTGGATACCTTTCATCTAAACAAAGGATTTTACCGTTTTTGCTGCAGGTCCCATAGAAGCGCTTCAAGTTGGAAAGATAGGTAGTTCCGATGGTTGCGTTGGATCTGAGGAGCATCATCTGGTGTGCGGGGCGTACAAAGTCAGTCGCATCTGCATTGCGGCTTGGTCTTTCGGCGGTCCCCACAAGTTACGCCCCGTTGGCGCGACGCCAATTATTTAATCAATGCTTGGACATTTATCTCAACCAGACAGCTACAAGGTGAGGTCTTCCATGCGTCCGAATGTCGAGTGGAAGTTGTGCTGGGAAAATGAGCTGCAACTGGCCGACCATGTCGAACTCTCCGACTTTTTTCGAAAGACCTATGGACGGACTGGCGCCTTCAACGCGGAGCCATTCGAAGGCGGCCGCAGTTGGGCCGGCGCGAGGCCGGAATTCCGCGCAATCGGCTACGACGCGCATGGGGTAGCGGCTCACATCGGCATGCTGCGGCGCTTCATCAAAGTTGGCGAGGTCGACTTGATCGTCGCTGAATTGGGCCTGTACGCGGTTCGTCCGGATCTTGAAGGGCTCGGAATCGGTTTTTCGATGCGCGTGGCGTACCCAGTGCTCCATCAGTTGGGTGTTCCATTCGCTTTCGGCACGGTTCGGCACGCGCTGCGAAACCATGTCGAAAGATTCTGCAGAGCCGGCCTCGCGAACATTGTGTCGGGCGTTCGCGTACGGTCGACCCGTCCAGATGTGCATCCCGACCTGCCGCCCACGCGCCTGGAAGACGTACTCGTGTTGGTTTCGCCGATCGGACGCTCGATGGACGAGTGGCCGTCTGGTACCCTGATCGACCGGAACGGTCCGGAACTATGAAGCCTCTGGACTACATATGCGAAGGGCAGAGTGACAATGCCGATCGCATTGCAGAGCGCAGCGTCTATCTGACGTTTGACGACGGTCCCAATTCATTTTTCACACCGCAGATACTCAATGTGCTGGCGCAACATCAGGTGCCGGCGACCTTCTTCGTTGTTGGGGCCTACGCGGCCGACGAGCCGGAACTCGTTCGCCGAATTATTACAGACGGCCACGGTATAGCCAACCACACGATGACTCATCCGGACCTAGCTAAATGCGGGTCCGTCGAAGTCGACTGCCAGATAGTTGAGGCAAACAGAGTCATAGGGATGGCTTGCCCGCAGGCCATGGTTCGGTACTTTCGTGCACCCTATGGCATCTGGACCGAAGAAGTAATCGCTGCATTAGCGGGTGAGGCATTGGCGCCCGTCCATTGGTCCATTGATCCACGCGACTGGTCTCGCCCCGGCGTTGACGCCATCGTCGACAGAGTGCTCGCCGATATCCGGCCGGGCGCAATCGTGCTGTTGCACGACGGGTGCGCTCCCGACGAATTGCAACCAGGCAATCAAGCCAGTCTGCGCGACCAGACGGTGACAGCGTTGTCACGCCTAATTCCAGAATTGCACGGCCGCGGATTTGTAATCCGATCACTTCCTCAACATCCCTGAACAAACAGAGATCCTATGGACCTTCTCACCACAGCCAGTACTGTTGCCGTTTCGTCTTATGCGGTGCTCTCGACTGTTTACAGAGGCATGCAAGCGGTCTACTCCCAACCGGAAAATGTTACGCCGCCGTCGGAAAGCTTGTTCGGATCCGACCGTTGGCCGAGCGTGGATGTCATTATCCCCTGCTACAATGAGGACCCGCGCACACTCGCGGCGTGTTTAGCTTCCATTGCAAATCAAGATTACTCCGGAACATTTCAGGTCTATCTGGTTGACGACGGTTCTGGAAATCGTAATGCCGTCATCCCGGTACATCACGCCTACGAGGGCGACCCGAGATTCAATTTCATTCTGCTCCGCGAAAATGTTGGCAAACGCAAGGCGCAGATCGCCGCCATCCGCCGCTCATCTGGAGATTTCGTGCTCAGCGTCGACTCTGACACGACACTTGCGTCCGACGTCATCACGAAGCTTGCAGTAAAAATGCGGGATTCCATGGTCGGAGCGGCCATGGGCCAGCTGACGGCATACAACCGCAGCGACACTTGGTTGACCCGATTGATCGATATGGAATACTGGCTGGCTTGCAATGAGGAGCGCGCGGCGCAAGGTCGCTTTGGTGCGGTCATGTGCTGCTGCGGCCCATGTGCAATGTACCGCCGGTCTTGTCTCCTTTCTCTGCTGGATCAATACGAGACGCAGCTGTTCAGGGGGAAACCAAGCGACTTCGGTGAAGACCGTCATCTTACGATCCTCATGCTGAAAGCAGGCTTTCGAACCGAGTACGTTCCAGGTGCCGTCGCGGCGACAGTCGTTCCGGACAAGATGGGACCTTATTTGCGCCAACAACTCCGCTGGGCACGAAGCACTTTCCGGGACACGATGCTTGCGCGAGGTCTACTGCGTGGCCTGGATCGCTATCTAACTTTGGATGTGATGGGAGAGAATCTCGGCCCATTGTTGCTCGGCATCGCGGTAGTAACGGCGCTCGGTGAGTTACTATTTTCACATACAGTAAATTGGTGGACGGTGCTGGCTATTGTCACGATGACCATAATCAGATCTACGGTGTTATCTTTCCGCACTCGGCAGCTTCGATTCATCGGCTATTCAATGCACGCGTTAATCAGGATATTCCTGTTGATCCCCTTGAAGGCTTACGCCCTGTGTACATTGAGCAATAGCGATTGGCTGTCGCGTAAAAGTGTTCCCCTGCCCAACAGCAGCACAAAGGAAATCACAAGCGCGATGCCGCTTGGCGGAGCAAATGCTGCGGGCAATTCTGGAATTGCGGAGTCACTTCATACTGCAGATCTTTCGCTCACAGCTAGTGAAGTCTGACGGCCTTGCAGCGCCGAGTGACCGAGTAAGTTGTGTCAGTCGACACGGGGTGAAGCTTGTCGAGTTACCTATGGTCAGAACGGGGACTATGTGGAAGCGACACGTGGCATCTTGACGTTATTCTTTGGCGGAAGCGATACACACGTCGCTCCGGCCGCGACTTTCCAAAGGTGTCATCTCAAGGCGGTGGCCTGCTCTGAACCAGAATTCGCAAGTAAGCTGCCGGTGGCCAATCGGACTCATTCCGCTTGAGATAGACGCATGTCCAATGTAGCAATCGACCTTACCGGCGTAACCAAATTATTCGGAAACAAGCTCGTTGTGGACGGGCTGTCCTTCACCGTTGCATCGGGAGAGTGCTTCGGTCTGCTGGGGCCTAACGGCGCAGGCAAGAGCACGATTGCGCGTATGCTCCTCGGTATGACCCGGCCTGACGCGGGTGATATAACAGTCCTCGGTCTACCAGTGCCGGCACGCAGCCGCTTGGCCCGCAAGGGCATAGGCGTGGTCCCGCAGTTCGACAATCTCGACCTGGAATTTACGGTACGTGAGAACCTGTTGGTGTTCGGGCGCTACTTCGGCATGAGTACAAGAGAGATCAACGCCGTCATCCCACGGCTGCTCGAGTTCGCTCGCCTTGAGAGCAAGGCGGATTCACGTGTCGGCCTGCTATCCGGCGGGATGAAGCGGCGCCTGACGCTGGCACGTGCTCTGATCAACGACCCCCAGTTGCTTGTGATGGATGAGCCCACGACCGGCCTCGACCCGCATGCCCGCCATCTGATCTGGGAGCGACTTCGTTTCCTGCTGGCGAGCGGAAAAACGATCATTTTGACCACCCATTTCATGGAAGAGGCTGAGCGGCTTTGTGATCGGCTGTGTGTTCTCGAGCGGGGACGCAAGATCGCCGAGGGCAGTCCTCATGCGCTGATCGACGAGTACATTGGGTGCAACGTGATCGAGATCTTCGGCGGTAATCCACAGGAGCTGATTTCGCTGATCAGACCGTACGTTCAGCGTGTCGAGGTAAGCGGCGAGACGCTCTTTTGCTATGCGCCTGAGCCGGAGGATGTGCGCATCCAGCTTCGCGGTCGAGCGGGTCTGCGTATTCTAGAGCGTCCACCCAGTCTGGAGGACGTTTTCTTGCGGTTAACCGGACGTGAGATGGAGAAGTGAGCAATGGGTGAACGTTTTGCGGCCGCTCTACCCGCCAACGCCTGGAACTGGATGGCGGTGTGGCGCCGCAATCATCTGGCATGGAAGAAGGTGGCATTTGCTTCAATGCTCGGCACCCTTGCTGATCCGATGATTTACCTTTTCGGGCTCGGCACTGGCCTTGGACTGTTGGTAGGCCGCATCGAAGGTGCATCCTACATCGCCTTTCTGGCAGCCGGCATGGTTGCGACGAGCGCGATGACAGCATCAACCTTCGAAACAATTTACGCGGTTTTCGGTCGAATGCGCGATCAGGGCACTTGGGAAGCAATCCTGCACACACAACTTACCCTCGGCGACATCGTTCTCGGTGAATTGACCTGGGCAGCCACAAAGGCTTTTCTGGCCGGTACGACAATTGCGATTGTTGCGGCCGCGCTAGGTTATGCCGCGTGGACGTCGGTTCTCTACGTGCTACCGGTCGTCGCTCTCACCGGATTCGCCTTTGCGAGCCTGGCCATGCTCGT
Source organism: Mesorhizobium sp. WSM4904 (assembly GCF_029674545.1). Lineage (NCBI taxonomy): Bacteria > Pseudomonadati > Pseudomonadota > Alphaproteobacteria > Hyphomicrobiales > Phyllobacteriaceae > Mesorhizobium > Mesorhizobium sp. WSM4904. The sequence continues at coordinate 1,247,681 of NZ_CP121354.1, forward strand.
CATCGCGCTCGCGCCCAGTTATCACTATTTTATTTTCTATCAGACGCTTGTCATCACACCCATGCTGTTCCTTTCGGGCGCGGTTTTTCCAGTCGGCCAATTGCCAGGAGTGTTTCAGCAGATTGCGGCCTTCTCGCCCCTGGCGAATTCTATCGAGCTAATCCGTCCGGTGATGCTCGGCCGCCTGGGCGACAATGTAGGGCTGCATATAGGCGCACTTTGCATGTTCGCTGTATTGCCTTTTTTTCTGTCGGCTGGACTGTTTCATCGACGACTAATGCGTTGACGCTTGCTTACACCCATTAACCAGAAGGAGGTCCGCAATGCCGGATGCAAACTGCCCACAGCGGCCCGGAGGCATGCGTATGCTAGGAATCGCGAGTGGTACAACGCCGAAGCCGGGCGCCACCCAGCCGCTGCAGGCACCCGCCCAGCTTCGCGACCACACCTCGAAGAACAGGCTGGATGGTGAGGCGCGGACCCACCCGGAGCGTTCAATCGATAGCAGCCAAGCTTCTTGTGCGCGTCCACAGACCGTCGCGGCCATTATTTAGTTGGATACACATGCAATGACCCACAACGAAGCAACTCTTGAGCCTTTTGTGATCCTTGCTATGCCAAGGACCGGAACACACTATTTAGAAGAATTGCTAAACGAGCATCCGACCGTTTTGAGTAACGGTGAGTTGCTAAACGAATATGATCCCAATTGGCCCAGCACTGATCGCCTGCTAGGCACGGATCGCGAGCTTCTTGAGCTTGCCTATGTGCGCTGCCCTATGCGCGACTACAAGAATGTGACGCATCTTGGATGCAAGATCAATGAACCTCAGTTTCGCGAGCGTCCCGCATTCTTTGCGGAACTGGCTCGTTGGCCAGCACTCAAGGTCATCCTTGTTGTTCGCCGAAACGTATTGGAATCGCTCCGATCCTTTGTGCAGGCCAGGGAAAGCGGTCACTGGCTGAAGTTCAGCTGGGACAACGATACCGCTCGGCCACCGAGCGTCAGGTTGTCAATCGCCGACTGTGAGGCTTATTTCAAAGCCGCCGACGATTTTCACGCTCGCGTTATGGACTCCTTCACGTCGACCAACCTGCTTGTAATGGAATACGAGAGCCTACTTCACGAACCTGCCCAATGCCTGGGAGCGGTTTGGGATTTCCTGGGCGTTCCAGCGCTTGAGCCATCAGATAACGCCATCCTGCAGCGCCAGGAAACGCGACCGCTGGATCAAACGGTGGAGAACTTTGACGAGTTGCGGATTCACTTCGCACGGGGACCTTATTCAAGATTTTTTGACCTCGGAGATTCAATGCGCTCCTACGCTTAATCGCTTGTACCGCGTGCTCTGATGGGCGTGTAGGATATCCTGCAGTTTGCGCGCATTCCGTCGCAAAACTGACAAACCAAAGTCACCAAGACGACAGAGATATCGGCCGGCAGTCGATCTGCGGCAGACATCAAAGACACGGCCGCAAGGCGACCTGGTCAATTCCCTCTCTGGCGAAGCACTTCTTCAGACGCGATCTTTGGCGAGCCTTGAGTGCAAATTCCGGCAAAGGTGGAGGGTTCCAGTGCGCAACCCGCACCAATCTCGCTGGACGGGACAGGCCTCCAGTTGGCACGGCGCTTGCTCCGAGATGACAGCAGCGCTCGACCGGAGCGCAGCATGGGAGAAGGAGGAGCCCCCACCCCGATCCGGTCAGGGAGAGAGAAACGGTGTTGGTTCCAAGAGTCCCCCGCGCGATCGCAGCGCCCCGCAAGCCCCATTTTGCCCGGACCTACGTGCAGGTGCTTGCCGCCATAGTCCTGGGAGCCGCAATTGGCTACCTCTATCCGGAAACCGGCCAGAGCCTGAAGCCGCTCGGCGATGCCTTCATCAAAGTCGTCAAGATGATTATCGCACCTGTCATCTTCCTGACAATTGCGACCGGCATTGCCGGCATGAGCGATCTGCAGAAGGTCGGCCGAGTTGCCGCCAAGGCGATGGTTTATTTCCTCACCTTCTCGACACTTGCACTCGTTGTCGGACTGATTGTCGCGAATATCGTTCAACCTGGCGCCGGCCTCAACATCGATCCGGCCTCGCTCGATGTCCAAGCCGTTAAGGGCTATGTGGCCACGGCTCACGAGCAGTCCGTGACCAGCTTCCTGATGAACATCATCCCGTCAACGATTGCCAGTGCCTTCGCGGAAGGCGACATCCTGCAAGTCCTGTTCTTCTCGGTCCTGTTCGGCATTGCTTTGGCGATGACCGGAGAGACGAGCAGGCCGGTCGTTACCTTTCTCCAGGCGCTTACCGCCCCCATTTTTAAGCTCGTCGGCATTCTGATGAAGGCTGCACCCATCGGCGCCTTCGGCGCAATGGCCTTTACGATCGGCAAATACGGAATCGGTTCGGTGGCCAACCTCGCGATACTGGTCGCGACGTTCTATCTTACCGCCTTCCTCTTCGTGTTCGGGGTTCTCGGCGCGGTCTGCCGCTACAACGGCTTCTCGATCTTTTCTCTCGTCCGCTACATCAAGGACGAGCTGCTGCTTGTCCTGGCAACGTCCTCCTCGGAGGCCGCGCTGCCCTCGCTAATGGAGAAGATGGAGAAGGCCGGCGCCGCCCGTTCGGTCGTAAGTCTCGTCATCCCTACTGGATACTCATTCAATCTGGACGGTACCAATATCTACATGACGATCGCCGCCCTCTTCATCGCCCAGGCGACGAACACAGATTTGTCAATTGCCGATCAGATCCTCCTGCTGCTAATTGCGATGCTTTCCTCGAAGGGTGCGGCAGGCGTCACCGGCGCCGGCTTCATCACATTGGCCGCTACTCTCTCTGTCGTGCCGAGTGTTCCCGTTGCCGGAATGGCTCTAATTCTTGGCGTGGACCGCTTCATGTCGGAATGCCGCGCGCTGACGAATTTAGTCGGTAATGCGGTGGCATCGCTCGTTGTCGCTCGCTGGGAAGGCGAATTGGACCAGTCACGGATGGAAACCGCTTTCCGCGGTTAGGGTTACATCAAACTGGCTCCCCGCAAGCAAGATCGCAACAGCGCGACGTGTAAGTAGCGGCCTTGACACAACAGTCGAATTGCCAGCCTCCAAAGAGCGCTGGAAATAGAGTACTAACGCAGTGAGTAATACAACACCATGAAGCCCCTAAGCAAACGAACGGTTCACGGAGACTCATCTGGGTGCGCATGGAGCGCTGTTCGTCGAATGCGCTATCCGCGGGGTGGGGGAACTATTTCAGCTTGCCGCCCCAAGCCGTCGCGGGAGCGCACCGGATGATGGAGGACCGGCCGATCAGAATCGCTAGGGGAAAGCGCGTCACAATAGCCGATCTCGCCCGCGAAGCCGGAGTCAGCGTAGCAACAGTCGATCGGGTTCTGAACGTCCGCCTTCCGGTGCGAGAGGAGACCGCCCAGCGGGTCCATGCGGCCGCGCACGCGATCGGCTATCATGCTGCCGGTCTCATCAAACAGCGCTTGCAGCAGCACCTGCCGCACTACAAGCTGGGCTTCATCTTGAGAAAACCTACCCACGATTTCTACCAAGATTTCGCTCGCAAGATCGAAGAGTCGGTCAGTATGGCTAAATCCTTCCACGGCCTTCCGATCATCGAGTTCGCGCAGTCACATTTGCCGCGTGACCTGCTCCCGCTTCTTAAGGACCTTGGGAGCCGCTGCCAGGCGATCGCCATGGTGGCGGCCGATCACCCGAAAATCACAGCATCAGTCGAGGAGCTCAAGGCGAAAGGTATCCCGGTATTTTCGCTGCTATCCGACTTCGCCGATGGCGTGCGCGAGGGCTACATCGGCCTCAACAACAGCAAGGTCGGACGGACTGCCGCTTGGGTGTTTTCCAAGGCCGCAAAACGGCCCGGCAAGGTGGCGGTGTTTGTCGGAAGCCATCGCTTCCAGGCGCATGCGACGCGGGAAACGGCCTTTCGTGCGTATTTTCGTGAGAACGCGCCAAAATTCGAGGTGCTTGATGCGCTCGTGAACCTTGATGAACGGCAGCTCACTTACGAAAAATTGCTGGATCTTATGCAGCGGGAACCAGAGCTCGTCGGCTTCTATATGGCCGGCGGGGGGATAGAGGGGGCAATTTCCGCGCTCCGAGAAGAGGGGAGCGGTCAGGATCTCGTCGCGATCGTGAGTGAAATGACGCCGCAGTCACGTGGGGCGCTTGCGGATGACATCTTGACGATGGCGGTCGGCACGCCAATGCGCCGACTTTGCCAGGAGCTGATAATGGCAATGGAGCGGGCCATCAAAGCCGGCGTCGCGGAGAGCCCGGGGCAGACATTTCTGCCGTTCGACATTTATCTTCCGGAAAATATTTGACCTTGATGGATTTCTATCATGAGCGCCCATTTTCCTTTCACCGATGAAAGGAAAGCTCGATTGACTCGGCCGTCTCTGTCCGATCTGTGAACCGGCGTGGTTCCGTCTTGAAAGAAGCCGGATGCCGAAATGGCAGCCGCGCTTCATGGAAGGAAAGTCAAGCAATGCGCCAGGTATCGCCCCGCTTTGCACTCGATCACATGGCGGCGCCCCGCCTTGACGTCAGTGCGCTTTTCGCGCTTGCCCGTGACCAAGGCCTGACCGACGTCCAAATCCGTTACCCTCATTTCAGCAATCCTGTCGCACGCGGCATTCCGGCTGCGGACGTTCGGTTGGCCGCTACCGAAGCGGGCGTCACGATCATCTCTGTCAACGCCTTGCAGCGGTTCAACGACTGGACTCCAACGCGTCAGGCCGAGGCAAGCAACCTCGCCGATTATGCGACGGCGTGCGGGGCGGAGACGCTCGTGTTGGTGCCGGCCAACCGCAGCTCGTGGCCCACCAATAGCGAGCGCCAGGACAATCTTCGTTTCGCTCTAAACGAGATCAAGCCAATCCTCCAGTCGCGGGGTCTGATCGGTCTCATCGAGCCGCTGGGTTTCCGAACCTGCTCGCTTCGATCAAAGAAGGAAGCGGCCGAGGCCGTTGCCGCGGTTGATGGCCAGTCCGTCTTTCGCCTCGTGCACGACACGTTCCACCACACCCTGGCCGGGGAGACATGCCTGTTCTGCGAGCTTACCGGCCTGGTGCACATTTCAAGCGTAAACGACCCGACCTTCTGGATTTACCCCGATCGCTTTCTTGCAGGTTCCGACAATGGCAGCCAGATTCAGGCGCTGCTGGATGGCGGCTACGCGGGACCTTTCTCATTCGAGCTGGTCGAGGAAGTCCATTCTCTGGACGATCTCGCAGGCGCACTTGCCGCCAGCATCGACTTTATCCGGCGAGGGCTATTGTCGTCAAAGTAGATGGTGACAGGAGTAGTGACTATAGGTGCGCCTGAATTTTCCGTGGGTTCACAGCGGGGCAGCCATCCGAGATGCCTCCTGTATCATTATCTCCCGCATCCAGATGCTTGCCGGATCGCTATTGTGGAGGGCCGGCCATTGGAGGGTCTCGGTGAATGTGGGAAATGGCAGCGGAAGTTCGATAACCCGCAGGGGGAACGTTTTTTCGAAATGCCTGACCAGCCGTAAGGGCATGGTCGCTATACGAGCTGTGCCGGACACCATAGGTGGAATCATGCTGAAGCCCTGCACGGCGACCTCGACACGTCTCTTAAGGCCATGCTCAAGCAAAAACCATTCCTCGATAGACGGCTTCATCGTACGCCCGAACCTGACCGCGACGTGCCTCATCGACATGTATCTCTCGAATGTAAGCTGCTGTGGCAGCTGCTTGTTTGTGGGACAGCCTACGCACACGAGCTTCTCGTCAAACAGCGCAACGCTTGAATGCACACTCGACGTGAACATATCCGGTAGAATTAGAAAATCGACGTCACCGCGCCGGAGAAGCTCATCGGGGCTATCGTCGACAGGCAGCAGTTCGAAGCTGACGGCGGGGGCTTCCCGTGAAATACGCTCCACAAGCTTTTCGAAAAACACGAGCGTGACGAAATCGGAAAGAATGATCCTGAAGAGGCGATCGGCTCGAGCTGGGTCAAACGGATCCGAAGAAATAATCGAGCACTGGATGTGCTGGAGAGCGTCGCGAACTGCGGGGGCAAATGCTGCCGCACGCGGGGTTAGAAATCTTTCGCGACCTCTTATCGTAAACAGTTCATCGCGGAAATAATCGCGCAGTCGGGCGACGGCCGCACTCATGGCGGGCTGACTCAGGTTAATCCTGCGTGCCGCCGCCGAGAGATTACGCTCCGTCAGGAGTGCGTCGAGCACAACGAGGAGATTTAGATCAAGTCCTTTGAAACGCATGTCATCAGCCATCCATGGGATGGATGCCTTTAACCGAAACAAACGACTTTAACAATTTAGCATTCTTGCAATCTTTTGTCGCAAAAAGTTTATGATGGATGACGTTAAGGTCCGACATATGAGCCGCGTGATCTGCCGAAGCGAGCAATCGTTCGTACTGTGCAGGTCAGAGATTGGCAGTTTGAAACGCCGGGCCGATGGCGCCGGTCTATCAACCAGCGTCTTCGGCGGCCCCGACCTAGCTAGGCGTGGAACCTAATAGGGTGCACCTTTCCAGTCCGAGGCGACTGATGGGCGGTTTGATCCTAAGCTGCCGTGAGGCCTGTGCCAATTGTATCGGCGAGCCAATGCAGCAGTCCGGCAGCGTTTTTGAGAGCTGTTGTAGGCTCGGCCTAAGCCCATTGGCGCAAGCCTATCTGAACGAAGCGCTTGGCCTTGCCGCTATCCGGTATGTGATCTGTGGTGCCTTCTCGTCCTGCTGTTCTTGTTTTGGAACGCCCTTATGGTGAGCCCATCCGGGACGTGGGGCACCGGGAGCACAAAGGTGCAGGCAGGCCGTCAATAGACCGTGGGCTGAGAGCCCGAGCTCGTTACATGGCCGCCCCTCGCGACTTTCCCGGATGCGCTGCGAGCGCGGATCAGTAGATGTCGTGTTGCCCGCCAGCTCCCGTCTTTGACCGAGCCAAGAAGGAGGAACGGGCATGCTTATCATCGGACTGGATATTCACCGCGCCTTCGCCGAAGCAGTGGCATGGGAGGAGGGCAGGCTCAGGCGACTCGGCCGCGTCGACATGCGGCGCGATCTGCTGGCGGCGTTCGCCGCGAAGCTGTCGCCGAACGATGTCGGGGTGATCGAGGCCACCGGCAACGCGACGTCCGCTGCAGCTGTGGTTGCGCCGCATGTGAAGAAGGTGGGGATCGCCAAGCCGAAACAGGTGTTTATCGTTGCCTATGCCAAGATCAAAACGACGATCGACGCCGACGTTCTTGCGCAGCTCTATGCCAGCGGCTTCTTGCCAGAAGTCTGGATTGCGGACGAGCCGACGCAGGCTCTGCGTCGACAGGTGACACGGCGCAATCAGATTGTCCGACAGAGATCTCGATTGAAGAGCGTCATCCAGTCGATCCTTCATAGCCACCTGATCCGTCCTGCCCGCATGCTGACCTGTGCGGCGCCAAGGGTCGGACCTGGTTAATCGAGCAGGTCGTACCGCAGGACGAGCGCCTCGCGATCGATGGGCATCTGCGCGAGTTCGACCGATTGGGCGAAGACCTCCAGGTCATCGAACGCGATCTTGTCCGCTCGGCTCTCGAGGATGAAGGCGTGAAGCGGCTGATGACCATTCCCGGCGTCGACATCACCGTCGCGCTGGCGATGAAGGGCGGCGATCGGCGACGTGTCGCGCTTCGACGATCCGCAGAAGCTCGTGACCTATCTCGGGTTGAACCCAAGCGTCCAGCAGTCCGGCCAGGTCCGGCCTACCATGGGCGGATCACCAAGCAGGGCCGTGGTCATGCGCGCGGCATGCTCGTCGAGGCGGCCTGGGCGGCCGCTCGTGCTCCCGGACCGTTGCGAGCCTTCTCCCTGCGGCGTGCGAGCCCGGCGCGGACAGCATGTCGCGGCCGTGGCAACCGCACGCAAACTCTCTGTCGTGATCTGTCATCTGTTGAGAAGGGCGAGAGTTACGCGTGGGCTCGACCCTCCCTGCATGCCAAGAAGCTTGCGCGATGTGGAACTCAAGGCCGGGAGCAAGGCTGTGCGCGGCCAAAAGGGAGCGCACGCCTACAACATAAAGAGCCACCGGGAAGAAGAGCGCCGCTGGGTGGAGCAGGCCGAGGGCGCCTATGCACGCCTCGTCGCCGGTTGGAACCCACGAGGTCCGAAGAGGGTAGGCACGGATGCCGCAAACGAGGCGCGACGATAGAAGCTGCGCGGCAGGGCTCTCATCTCGGACCCTGCTCTTCGCCACGCGGTCGTCCGTGCGCGACAGGAGAATAGCGCAGATTTATCAAAAAGGCTCTTGTCGATCACATCAGTGGTCTTGGGCGCTGTACGGCCGGGTGAAGACTTTGCAGGTGGCCCGGAAAGCGTTTGACCTGCAGCGAAGCAATTGTCGTCATTACGCGCTCGACCCGGGCGCCCAGCTTGGCATAAGGGCTACGTGGCCTCAGGAAGCGTCGTCGCCAATGCAGACCATGGACGAATTCCCAGCCGATGCCGAGATGCCGGTCGACCGTGCCTGTCGCCGTCCGGTGATGCGATGCCCCCGAGCGGATGAGTTCGCCCCGGATGCTCCCGGTCACGACGCACGGGTTCGGGTTCCAAGGCGCTCAGTTTTGTTCGCGCCCAATCGGTGTAGGACGCGGCAGAAATACGAGCGTGACGAAATCGGAAAGAATGATCCTGAAGCGGCGATTCGGTAGAGCCGGGTCAAACTATCCGACGAAATAAACGATCACTGGATGGGCGGGGGAGCGTCGCAAACTGGAGGGCAAGAGCTCCCGGACGCAGCGTTAAGTTTGAATACCTCCGCGGACATGGTCGCGAGCTTATCGCGCAAATAAATCGAGCAGCCGAGCGCCGGCCGCACTCATGACCGGCTGGGCTCGGTTAATCCTGCATGCCGCGCCCATGAGGTTACTTGTCCGGAGTGCGTCGAGCACAACGAGGAGATGTAGTTCACGATCTTTGAAAAGCGTGGTCAACCATCCAAAGTGTGGATGCCTTTCATCGAAACAAACGATTTCATCAATGTTCTGGAATCCTGCATGGGCAGAAGCACCTGATGGACACCGATGCCCCCACTGCCTCATGGCGTGGCGAGCGTCTTAAGAAACCGCCCGAAAGGAGATTTTTCATGCGCTCTACCGGGCAGTGGAGTGCTGGGAAAGGGAGTTGCAACTGACCGGCCATGTCAAACTGTCCGACTTCTTCCGAGCCTATGGACAGACCGGGAGACGCGCACGTGTAGCGGCTCACATCGTCATACTGCACCTACGCCACACACCGGCCGGACCTGATCCGGCTTTATGAGCATTGGGCTTTGTCAGTTGCCCAAGCGTGATGGCTTTCGCGACGCGGCGCGCCTCAGGAACTGAGCCGCGTCCAGGTCGAAACGCGGGAAAGAAAGACAGGAAACAGAATGGCCGATCAATTCGCAACGGACGTCATTGCCCTGATCAAGAAACGCGCCGAGTCGGAGAGCGGTGAGGGAATGCCTGCGTCATTCGTCGGCGAGATAACAATCGCCACGGAACTGGACGCGCTCGGGTTCGATTCGCTGGGTTTGGCGGACGTCCTCTGGGATGTGGAGCAGGCCTACGGCATCAAGATCGACATGAACACGGCCGATGCCTGGTCCAATCTCAAGAATGTCGGCGACGTCGTGGAAGCCGTCCGCGGCTTGCTTGCGAAGGAGGCTTGAATGGACAGGCGCGTCGTTATCACCGGAGTGGGCGGCCTGTGCGGACTGGGCACCGACGCCGCCTCTATGTGGAAAGAGATGCGCGAAGGCCGCTCCGCCATCGGCCCGATCGCCAATTCCGAGCTTCATGACCTGGAGGGCATGACCGGCGCTGAGATCAAGGCGCTGCCCCAGCACGACATCGATCGCAAGCAGCTCGTCTCCATGGCCCGCTTCAGCTTGCTCGCCGTGCTTGCAGCGCGCGAAGCCATGCGGCAGGCCGGACTTTCCTGCGACGAGGGGAATGCCCATCGCTTCGGCGCGACAGTGGGCGTCGGCGGCTTGGGCTGGGATGTGATGGAGGAAACTTACCGGGCCCTCCTTTTGGACGGCGCGAGGCGAGTTGGCATCCTCGCTGTACCCAAAACGATGCCAAGCGCCGCCGCCGGCCAGGTGAGCTTGAGCCTCGGCTTGCGCGGGCCGGTCTTCGGGGTGACCTCCGCATGTGCCTCGGCCAACCATGCGATCGCCTCGGCGGTGGACCAGATCAAGCTGGGCCGGGCCGACGTAATGGTTTCCGGAGGCAGCGACGCACCCTTCGCATGGGGCGTGCTGAAAGCATGGGAAGCAATGCGCGTGCTTTCACCCGATACCTGCCGGCCCTTCTCCGCCGATAGGAAGGGCCTGGTGCTGGGCGAGGGTGCGGGCATGGCCGTGCTGGAAAGCTACGAGCATGCCACGAGGCGTGGTGCCACAATTCTTGCCGAGATCGCCGGCGTCGGCCTTTCCGCCGATGCCTTCCACATTGCCGCGCCATCTGTCGAGGGGCCAGCGTCGGCGATGCGCGCCTGCCTTGCCGATGCCGGGCTGAATGCCGAGGACGTCGACTATCTCAACGCGCACGGCACCGGTACCAAGAGCAATGATCAGACTGAAACGGCGGCGATCAAGCGTGTGTTTGGAAACCACGCTTATTCGATGTCCATCTCTTCCACCAAGTCCACGCACGCGCATTGCCTCGGCGCAGCGAGCGCGCTTGAAATGATCGCCTGCGTGATGGCAATCCAAGAGGACGTCGTGCCGCCGACCGCCAACTATCGCGAGCCAGATCCCGCTTGCGACCTCGACATCACACCCAATGTGCCGCGCGAGCGCAAGGTGCGCGTCGCCATGAGCAACGCCTTCGCCATGGGCGGTACGAACGCAGTTCTGGCATTCAGGCAGGTGTAGAAGCCATGCAAGACGCCTCATTCGAGGTCACCTGTCGTATCTAGCTGCTTGAGGGGCGGGGCATTGTGATACAGGGAGGGCTGTGGGGTCCCTCCTTCTCGGCCTCGACGATGTGGGAGGAGCCTGTGCGGCGAAACGGGCTAGACGCCCCCAGGCCCAGAACTTGGGCGAAACCAACTCCCACCAAAGCACAGCCGCTTTAGTAGCCGAACAATGAAGCCTCGCTCGACGAGCCGCCGCCTCTACTGTCAGCGGCATCACGCGGTTGAAGCGAACAGCGCAGCGGCTACTGTTTCCCGCACAACTCGGACGGCAATTGGGACAAGTCCGCACATGTCGTCACGTAAGCTGAACGCCGCAGGTACAGCCAAATTGGGGGCGGGGCGTTTCTGCCGTTTTGATAGAATTCTATCAAACTGACAATTTTCCTTGCACGAATGCAAGGAGAGCTCGATTGACTCCCCTCCTTTCTTGTCAAGGATGGGTTTGCAGGCTGCGGTGCGGCAGAAGCCGGACAGAACGGCGACCGGTCGAGTAAAGGCCTGCGCAAACAAGCGCGCATATTGCGGGCGCCCGCACGGAGGAGAAGACGCTCGTCCTGGTGAAAGACAACGATGCTCAGGCGCCATTGCCATTTGCCGAGGGGGTCCGCGCGCCGGAAATTTCGAAGCAACAAAGGTGAGATCGAGAATGATGATGGCGAAATACAACACAGCTCACCGTCCAGTGCAGTTCTACCGGCGGGTGGCGGAGTGGGATGGGCTGCCAAATGGAACGTAAAAAGATCAGCAAGGAGATGCTTGGCGATAGTCAGGCGCTGCGCAAGCTGCGTGAGCACCTTGTCAAGGTGGCCAAGGCGAAGACTACGGTCCTGTTGCGAGGTGAATCCGGAACCGGCAAGGAGCTGGTTGCCAAAGCCATTCACGAGCTCTCGCCTCGCGCCAAGCAGCCCTTCATCAAGGTCAATTGCGCGGCGCTCACCGAGACGCTTCTGGAATCTGACTTGTTCGGTCATGAGAAGGGTGCCTTCACCGACGCGAGCAGTTTGCGCAAGGGGCGCTTTGAGGCTGCCGACAAAGGCACATTGTTTCTGGACGAGATTGGCGAAATATCAGGTTCGTTCCAGGCTAAGCTGCTGCGTGTCCTGCAGGAGCAGGAGTTTGAGCGCGTCGGCAGCAACCACACCATTAAAGTTGATGTTCGCGTGATTGCCGCAACGAACAGGGACTTGGAAACGGCAGTTCAACGCAAGGAGTTCCGGCAAGACCTCTATTATCGCATCAACGTCGTCACTTTACGCGTGCCGGCATTGCGCGAAAGGCGAGGTGATATTCCGCTCTTGGCCGCTCAGTTTCTCAAGAATTTCAATACTGAGAATGATCACACGCTGACCTTCGCTCCCGAAGCGATTGAGGTGCTAATGAACTGCGAATTTCCAGGTAACATCCGAGAGCTCGAAAACTGCGTTCAACGGACGGCAGTTCTGGCGACGGGTCCATCAATCCTCAGAACTGACTTTGCCTGTTACGCGGATCAGTGCTTGGCCGCGGCGCTGTGGAAGAACGGACAGCCGACGTCAGAGAAGTCGACTACGATCGAGCCTTCCGCCGCCTGTGCCGCCCCGCCCGTCGGCGACGGGCAAGCGCCGATAGGCCCTGCCACGACTCGTGGTAGGGTGCCCGATGCCGATACGGTCATTGCTGCCATGGAAAAGTGTGGCTGGGTGCAGGCAAAGGCGGCGCGCCTGCTCGGTTTGACCCCGCGCCAGATCGGCTACGTGCTGAGAAAACGCGGTATCGAGATCAAGCGTCTCTGAAACAACCCGCCGAGCAAGAGCTGGAGCAGGTCAAGCATTGGTGCTCTGGCGCCGAGCCCATCGGCCAGGCTTACGAAGTGGGTGTGAACAGCGCTGCCAAGATTCCGGCCGTGTGCTTTCTACCACCAGTCGTACTGGGGCTCTGCGACTGACAAACTAAAAAGGAGTAATCCTCTGGCGGGACCTGGTCGATACATTAGCTGATGGCTTACCGCTCGATATCACGCAATCTGAGATGGGCATGAAAGTGAGTTCGACCGCTGGACAGTTGCCGACTTCGTCAGGTATTGGCCCCTGCGACCGGTTGATCTCCGATATCCAAATTCTTGGAAGTTGGTCGAGACGAAACTGTCGCCCCGGCTCGTGACCGACCGCGCGCCCGGCAAGATCGAGTTACAAAGTTGCCGAGGCAGTTTGATGTGCGTTCCTGCATCACTGTACGGGACACGACCTGACGGGAGACTATGATGCGTAGCCAAAAAGAAAAGATGCTCGCAGGCGAGTTTTACAATGCGGCGGATCCGGAGATCCAAGCTGACCTGTTGGCAACCGGGGCTTGGCTCAAGCGGTACAATGATACGCTGGGGCAGACCACGGGGCATTGGCATGAGCTTTTGTCCGAGCGGCTGGGAGAGGTTGGGCGCGGAACGGTCATCCGTCCGCCCTTTTTTTGCGACTACGGATTCAATATCCGCATTGGAGCCAATGCCTACATCAACTTCAACTGCGTTATTCTTGACGTGGTAGAGGTCAAAATCGGGCAAGGAACGGCAATTGGGCCTGCTGTGCAGATTTATACCGCCGATCATCCACATGATGCCGAGCAGCGGCAGGCCGGCCTGCAGGTCGGGCGTCCTGTTCACATTGGCAGCCGTGTCTGGATCGGCGGTGGAGCAATCATTCTGCCTGGCGTCACGATTGGTGATAATGCAGTGGTAGGCGCTGGCTGCGTGGTCACACGAGATGTTCCCGCCGGGGCAAAGGTAGTGGGAATTCCTGCTCGCGTGGCCGACCCACATAAACAGGCATAATCAACCTCGTTGACCCTGGAGGTGCATGCGAACTGTCGAAACTGTGCCGAATTTTTGTCGAAGCCATTGAGCGCTGCATATGTTGTCGCGACTCGGGCGCTTCAGTTCTTTTGCCACGGGGGTCACAAGATCATGTGCGTAATGCCGCCGCAACGTGCTCACGTCCCGCAGCAGCGGACCCTTTCACATGGCCCAACGAATTCAGAGCCTACGTTGTGCTGCCACTAGCATTACTGCTCACGAATGTATTCCCAACTGAGTTTTCGCCCTTGGAGGCAAGCAGCGACTCACCAGCAATCGCCGGCCATTAATCCTGGCTAGCATCGACCCCGACGAGGCGAGCCGCGGCGTTGCGGATCGGCATGTCGATGACCGTGATTGCGCCTTCGGCAAGGAAACGACGTTCGTTTCTGGTCAGCGTAGCCGAATCGATCACCGCAAAATGTGGGCCAGTGGAGCGCTTCATCAGCTGTCTGGCATATGTGCGCAGCATCTGATCGTTGAAGCGGCAGCCCACGAAGAAAAAACCCCGGTTGACGCGCCGTTGCTTCACCGCGTCCGGGATCGGCGTCTGGATATCAATTTCGGTTAGGACTTCGACGTAATCGGAATCAGCCACGAGGAAGTTTGCCGCCGGCCTGACGCTGCCGTGCGGCGCATAGAGCACCGTCCTAGCCACTTGTTCGGCCTCGAGTTCTGTTCCTGACAAATCGTAAGTTCTCGTCCAGATGTTACCGATTCCGGTCGCGCGCGTCGTTCCTTGTATCTCGACAACGTCTGTTTGGCCGGCCTCTGCAAGGGCTGCTCGCATGGCGCCATCGTACCAGCTGTCGATGATGACAGACAGTTGAAGGGTTGCGAGCCAGGCGTGAAGAACGGTCGGCTCGGCGGGGGCTGCGAATATCTCCGCCATCCACGCTTGGAGAGTCCGACGATGTCGGCGCTGCTCGATAAACTGCGCGACCGACCACATATTGGTGCGAATCCTGGAAGGGGCAGGCGCCCGCTTGTTGAGGGCCGCGGCGACATCTTCAGGGGTGCAAGGTACAGGGGATTCCGGTGGGTTAAGCTGCAGAAGACCAGGACCGAGATAGGGGATCACTCGATCGGCCTTGAGAGCGCCGTTCAGCAGGTCAATCAGTTTTTTGGCAAAACTGCCCCGGACGACGACGAGATGGTCCCAGCTCAGCATCGTGTTCATACGCGTTTCCTCTCCGCCACTGAACCCACCGGCATCAGGCCCCGTCGGAAATCTTCATCGCCTCGACGGTGATCGGCAAACGCGTGTCGCGCGGAAGGTCGGGCAGCATGAGCCGCCAACCGTTCCTGAGCGTCACGGTCCCGCCCCATAAGTCAGCGTTCTCAATCTCGGTGATCGGCTCTTCGAGATCCTTCTTGGGGACATAAGCCGACAAGCCAGTAGCGGTCCTGCGAATCATTACTTTCATCCGGCTGTTCCCCCGTTGGAAATGCCTTCAGCTCCGCAGGGAACCTCGACTTTGTCGAGGCTAATGAGTTCGCGCGCTCGCATGCCGACGACCGTGCCACGATCGATCCATTCGACCGCATAGATGAAGAATTGCTGGAGAAAGGTTCCAATGTCGCGCACGTAGCCTTCGTCGCCCTTCCGCACGAGGTTTTCGCCGATCTCCTTGCCGGGATAGGTGCCGTCGTTTTTTATGTGGCGTATCGCACGGACCCGCTCACCCTGCATGAACCGTGGCGGTCTGCCGATTTCGACCTCCTGTTCGCGTCTGGACCACATGCTGTCCATTCCTTTCTCGAGGCTTTTGTTGTGGTCGCGGGTTGCAGGCGTCGTCGTGCGGCGAACCCGACCGTTTCGGTAGGAATCAAGCGGGAACGCAGGTTTTCGGTACCGGACAGACCGACACGCATTGCTGCGTATCGAAGGCCTCCTTGCATTCGGTGCACTTGTTTGGATCGATCACATAGGCGTCGCCCTTGAACTTGATCGCTTCCGAAGGACATTCGAACTCGCAGGCCCCGCATTGGGTACATTGGGATGCGATGATCTTTAAAGCCATTCTAACTCCTGGTTATCGGACGAGACGGCTCAGGCCGTCGCCGCTAGTGGTCTGATCCCAAACTCTGCCGCGTAAAGTGCGCTGACTGCGGTCTCGATGTAGTCATGGCCATAGGCGTCGGTTACGCGCAGTCCAACTCGCGAGAGTTGTTCCTTCGGGCGATTTCCGATCTTGGCGCATAGCACTATGTGTATGCCTTCGAGCGCTGCGATGACGCCCTCGAGGATGGCGTCTTCGCCCCCGCCTCCGAGGCAATACCGCTCGACCTTCCGATGCCCGACCAAGCTGATCCCTCTAGGCGAGACTTCATAAACCTGGAATTCCTTCGCGTGGCCGAAGTGTTCGTTGACCCGTCCACCTCCCTTAGTGGCCACCGCAACCAGAAGCGACTTTTCGGAGTCTGTTGCCTTGACCATACCGATGGCCTCGCTCCTCGCCGCCTCATGATCACGGCGCTCGTGTGCGACCACCTGCCGATAGGCCTGACGCTTGCCAGCATCGTAGGCGACATCGTCGGGAATACCGTCCAGCGTGAATTCCTGGCCACGATCTTCACCGAGCAGGCCGACAGCATCTGCCCGGCACTGCCGGCAGTGGCGCATCAACTTGGCGCCACCTTCAAGTCGATCCTGAAGAGCCATCATCTCCGTTGCCGTTGGGCCGCGCTGCCCGATGAGTCCGTAGTGGGTACCGTGCGCCGGGTCCGAAATCAGAGGCATCACGTTGTGCAGAAACGCGCCCCGCTCCCTGACCATTTTGTTCACCTCAAACAGGTGCTGGTCGTTCACTCCAGGAATCATCACCGAGTTGATTTTGGTGAGGATGCCGCGCGCGCTCAGCATCTCCAGGCCCAGCATCTGCCGCGCGTGCAAGATTCGAGCGGCTTCGATGCCGAAGTAGCGGCGATTTTCATAAAAGATCCATGGATAGATCTTCGCGCCGACTTCCGGGTCGACCATGTTGATGGTGATCGTCACGTGATCAACATTCATTTCGGCAAGCTCGGCGACATGGTCCGGCAGCACGAGCCCATTAGTGGAGACGCACAGCTTTATGTCGGGGATTTCCCTGATGACGCGGTCGAACGTTGCCTTCGTTTTCTCCCAATCGTAACAGGCATCCCCCGGCCCAGCGATGCCAAGAACCGAAAGCTGCGGAACTTTGTTGGCAACGGCGATGACCTTGCGTAGCGCTTGGTCGGGCGTCAACTTCTCAGACACAACACCAGGCCGGCTCTCGTTGGCGCAATCGTATTTGCGATTGCAATAGTTGCACTGGACATTGCAAGCCGGCGCGACCGCCACATGCATACGCGCGAAATAATGATGCGCTTCCTCCGAAAAGCAGGGGTGATCCTTGATCCTTTCCCAAATAGCCGGATCCTCTTCGCCCGGGCTGGTCGGCGACGAGCCGTAGGAAGACGATGCGCAGCCACCGGATTTCGCGGCTGCCAGAAGACCCTCGGATGTCGTGCTAGTCGGCCCCTCAATCGAAACTGTCGGTGAGGACATCAAACGGCTCCGTTGCTGGTAACGTCGCGGTTCAAGGTGCAAGAGCCATACCAACTGAAAAAAGCGGCTTCAGTTCACTATTCGGGTCGATATCGCATTGTGTCAGGCCGGCGCGACACAATTTTGTCCTGCTTGCGACAGTGCAAGTCCAAATCCGTTCAGAAGCACGAAGCACTCCTTGTCGCGCACAGGGCGCGCAAGACCACTGGCCTGACGATTGGCTCATCAGGCTCTTAGAAGTTCCTTCACCTCGATACTATGCCGGCGTATCGCCTAGCCGACTTGTCGCAGCTTGAGGCCGAGAATTCGAGCCGCATTAGCCTGAACCCAGCCGGCCTTCTCCATTGTGTCGATCAGCCGTCACGCTTCGTCCGCCGCGGTCCCAGCCCCCGTCCGGCCGTATCGTTAGAATCGCAAGTGGCCATCTCGTGTTCAGGCGGGCGCCGATGCGCCGAACCGGCATCGTGCTGGCCCGTGAGAGCTCGTCGATGACATTGCCACGTTCCGAAAGATTGGTTCCTTCCAGAGGAGAACGCCAAGCACGCAGTTCTCCGGCTCGCGGACGTTGCCGGGGAAATAGCATTGCGAGATCAGCTCAACTGCCGACGGCGCAAAGCCATGGTTCTCCATATTTCAAGGGTAAGCGCTGTGTCCTTCCAGGAGGACCCGCGATCTGTGGGCCTGCCGATTCTGAGGTGGATCGGAGATCGGCTTGTGTCTGAACTTGAACTTACGATTGACCCTGAGCGGCAGCCTCGGCGTTTTCGAGGGTGATCAACGGCGCTGTTGGTCGGCGGCATTGGTCGATGGACGACAAGGCACGGAGTCATCTCCGAGACCCTGGAGCCGACGCGGTGATCTCGGAGGTTGCCCGGCGCTACGGGCTGCGGCCGCGGCGGAACGCTCGCAAGCTTGCGACGTCGGCAGGACAGGCCACTCCCGCCTAGTGGTTTCGGTGGCGCCACCGGAACGACCCGTTGGGCCTACATCCTTGCACCAGAGCTCAAGGCCACGGCCTGAGAATCGGCCGCCGCTCCCCCTACTTGGTTCCTCAGCCGACAGCGCTAAGAAGGAGAGCAACTTCCGTCGGCGCGAGGATCATTGCGTCGTGGCCAGTGGCGAGTTCCTGCCACGCCCAGCCATCCTGCTTCGCGACCCATTCTCGCGCTCCCGCCATCGGCGGGTGGAGTGGATTAGTGCAGACGACATAGGTTCGGGGTCTGCCGTTGCCGAGCGGGTGCTCGAGCTTAAGTCCGCTTTCGTAGGTGCCTGCCGGATGCGGTGTTATCCGGCGCCGCACCCAGTCCGTGAGCGAGTGTCCCTCGGGAGTGCCGAATGCTGTTGGCGGCGGAGTCGGCATGAAGATACCCCGTCCTTCCTCCGCAACCAATTTTCGACGGGCGGCGACGATGTCGGGGGGCATGGTGCTGAATACACTTTGACCGCTCTCGACGATGGCGCCGTCGAGATAAACGAGATGGCTGATATGGTCGGGTATCCGGTCGGCGGCGCCGGTGATGCTGATGCCGCCTAGACTGTGACCGACAAGGATCACATCGCTCAGCTCTTCCGTTACAATGTGGTTGACGATGTCGGTCACGAATGTGTCGGGCGTGATGTCCTTGCACAGCAAACGTGCGCGTTCGCCGACACCTGTCTGGGTAGGCGTGGTCACGTGGCATCCCATCTTGCGAAGATTGGCGGCGACGTCCCGCCAACACCATCCGCCATGCCAGGCACCATGCACTAGCACATACGTCTTTATCATGGATTGTGCCGTTCCATTTGCTCACCGGCCGTTGTGGCTGCCATCCGGCACGATGGCCGGACATTGTCCAAAGGGGCTCGACCACGTTACCGGTGGTAAGTCCGGCACAGGCGCCCCGTGGCCTGAGGATACCCCTACCAAGTCGAGGAAACTTGAATTGCGAAACCCAATATTCACTAGCTCTTTGCAAGTGGATGGAGAGGCTCATGGTGTGCCGCAGTTGCTCGCTGCCGGCATGCTCTTGGCACCGGCTGATCATCCGAACTTGAACAGGACACCAAAGCCGCCGCGCGGATAGTTCCACTCGATGTCGCCGCCTTTCTCGCACAATATCCGGCAGGTGCCGCATTCCATGCAGCCGTCGGCGGTGATCTCGACTTGACCCTTGTCATTCAACTCATAGCATTTCGCCGGACAGACGTAGGTCAACGCAAGCAAGTTCGCGCTTGGCTTGTCGTGCGGTCGCACTATGATATGGGGGCGGCCGGAATCGACCAGATAGCGGTTCTGGTAAAGTTTGTCCTCGACACGAACCTTCGTCACTGCGATCGTCATCTTGTACCCTCTTCAGCGCCATGCCAATGCCAGGCGGACCGCGTCGCTGACCAACCCCCAGCGCGAGCGCGCGTTGATGAAGGCGGCCGTGGTGTTCTTTTCCTTCTCGATCTTCGGCGTGCCGTCGACACGCATGAAGGTCTGAGCGGCATGCGACATCAACCGCGGATAGCTGTCAAAAAAGTTGCTGGAATTGGTGTGGAGTAAGGCTGGCATGTCCTTGTATTTCTTAAGATCCTTGATCACAAAGGAGTCATCCAGCATCGTCTTGTAGAGCGCAAGGTTCGCTTTGGTCATAGGACCGTTGCGGCTTTTGACTTTGATGATCGCCTCAGCCGCGACACGACCCGAGGTCATGGCAAGGTTCGAACCCTCACGGTGAATGGCATTGTTCAGTTGCGCTGCGTCGCCGACGATGACCCAACCGTCGCCGAATAGCTGCGGAATGGCCCTGTAACCACCTTCGGGGATAAGATGGGCGGCATATTCTTTCACCTCCGAGCCAGCGATCAGCGGCCGGATCGAAGGATGGTTTTTCATCGCATCCAGGAGGGCGGACGGGCTCTCCATCGTCGCGGCGAAATCCGAGACCAGGCAGCCGATGCCGAGTGAAATCGACTCCTTATTGGTGTAAAGGAAGCCGAGCCCGGCCATGCTGCGAGAGATCGTGCCCACGGCCTCGATTACGCAGCCTTCATCGCCCTTCACCCCGAACCGCTGGCCAATGACCTCTTCGGGCAAGAAATGCATTTCCTTGACGGCAATCGCCACGGTCTCCGGCTTCGGCATCTCGCGCAGGCCTGCGCGAGTGCCAAGCAATCCCGACACCCCTTCTGCGAGAACGACCACATTCGCGAAGACCACTCCGCCAGCCCGGTCTGTGCGGACGCCGATCACCTTGCCATTGCCATCACGGACGAGTTCCGTCGCGGTCGTCTCACACAGGACCGTCGCGCCAGCCTCGCGCACCTTGCGGGAAAACCATTTGTCGAACTGGGCGCGGATGATCGTGTAGCGGTTGGGTTTCGCCTCATTGAAGTCGTCCGACCGGTAATGAATTCCGGTGTGAGACGTGTCGTCCATCACCCAAAGTCGCTGTTCGACCAGGTGCCGCTCGAGGGGCGCATCATCCCGGAAGTCCGGGATGATCTTCTCCAGCATGTTCGCGTACATTATGGCACCCTGGACGTTCTTAGAGCCCGGATATTCCCCGCGCTCCAACTGCAGGACCTTCAGCCCCTGGCTTGCCAAAGTGTAAGCAGCTGCGTTTCCAGACATGCCGGCTCCGACCACAATGGCATCGAATTGTTCAATCATGTCCTCTCCCTCAACTCGCAAGCTTGTCTCGACTGTGCGGCGACAGCCGCCGGGTGAAGGCTTCCGTCAGTGCGGGCAGGAAGCGGATTGCATCCGTGACGATCCCGAGGTGGGCGAACTCGAAAATCGGCGCGTTCGGATCGGTGTTGATCGCGACGATGAGATCGGCCCCCTCGACCCCAACTCGGTGCTGGATGGCGCCGGAAATTCCGGCCGCGATGTAAAGCTTCGGTCGAATGGTCTTGCCAGTTTGTCCAATCTGTCGATCAGCCGGCATCCAGCCCTTCTGGACCAAGGGGCGCGAACAGCCATGCTCGGCGCCGATCGCTCGGGCAAGATTCTTCACAAGCTGAAGGTTCTCCGCCGCTCCGAGACCGAGGCCTCCCGCAACCACGACATCCGCATAGGCAAGATTTGCCATTGCCGACTGGTTATCCGGTAGGAAGCCGAGGACTTTGGTGACGATATCGTCCTCAACGAGCGACAGCTTGTGCCGCATGACACGCCCGACCGGCTTATCCACCCGTTGCGGCATAGGCATGACCCTTGGTCGCACCGTCGCCATTTGCGGCCGGTAATTTAGTGTATAGATCGTACACAACAATGAGCCACCAAAAGTCGGACGGGTCGCGGCGAGTGAACCGTCGGAATCTACATCAAGTTCGGTGCAGTCGGCCGTGAGCCCCGTCTGCAGGGTCGTCGCTACCGAGCCTGCAAGATCCCTGCCCAGTGTGGTCGCGCCGAGAAGGAGGATTTCGGGTTTATGGGTATTGACCAGATCCGTGAGCGCCTTGGCGAACGGCTCGTTCCGGTAGTCGGCGAGCGGCGGCGCATCGACGATGTAGACAAGATCCGCCCCGTAAGCGAAGGCCTCGGCAACAGCGTCCTCGACCATCTCGCCCGGCGGTCCCAGCACGACGCCCGCGAGCTGGACTTCAAGCTTGTCGGCTAATTTGCGGCCTTCGCCCAGCAGTTCGAATGATACAGGATGCACATTGCCGCGTTCGAGCTCGAGGAAGACCCACACGTGCCGGTAGTCTTTGAAACGGTCGGGAAGTTCTTTCTTTACACCGGCACGGCCGGGGGCAATGCGAGGGGTAGTTTGGCTTGCGGTCGACATTTTCTGCTCCTGGCCGTCACGTGCCGCTGTTGAAGGCCAGCTCATGTTCCAGCGCCGGCCGGCGGGTTAAGATATCGGCGATGAGTTCATCGGCTATGTCCTGCAAGCCCCTTTCCGCGGTGTCGATCTGCGCCGCCCTTTCTGCCCGTGCGGTGGGGGCGAAAACACGCTTGACGACTGTAGGCGAGCCACGCAGACCGCACCGGGTGAGATCGTCAATGCCGGCGTCGGCTGCAGTCCACTTCACGACTTGGCTGCGCGCCGCGCACAGAGCCTGCTGGAGCGAGCCCCGGCGGATTTCGTTGGTGTCTTCCAGCATGGTAATGAGGCAAGGGAGTCTGCTCTTCAGCAACTGGGTGCCGCCTTCGGCGCGACGAGCGACTTCGATCTCTCGCGTATCGAGATCGATGGAGGCAATCTTCGCGACATAGGTAAGTTGCGATAAATCTAGGCGCTTGGCTATGCCCGGTCCGACCTGGGCGGTATCGCCGTCAATCGTCTGCTTGCCGGTGAAGACGATGTCCGGCCTGCCGAAAGTCTCCCCAATTTTTGCGATTGCTTGCGAAAGAGCAAAGGAAGTCGCCAGCGTATCGGATCCGGCAAAATAGCGGTCCGTCAAGAGAACTGCTCGGTCAGCACCGTAACCGAGCGCCTTTCGCAGCGAGTCCTCCGCCATGGGCGGACCCATTGTGAGCACAGTAACCTCGCCACCATGAACGTCGCGCAGTTTGAGCGCTTCTTCGAGGGCGAACAGGTCGTAAGGATTGATGATGGTCGGAACACCCTGACGCATGATCGTGTTCGTCACCGGGTGCACGCGGATCTGTGCCGAATCCGGCACCTGCTTGATGCAGACTACGATATGCATTGGCGGTTTCTCTAAGCTCCCAGTCCGGATTCGTGCTTGGCGGTTCACCTCATTGCCTGCATCGTTCATGCCAAGTCGTCTTCCTGCCTCTATTCCAGAAGGTGGCTTCGTTTGCTTCCGAGGAGGCGTCATGAGGACTGGATTTGTCGACTTCTCGACATTGTCGCGTCGCAGCCGTGTCGGGCTCATTACTTTCCGAACCGCTTCAGTGCAGAGTCGAGCGGGACGAAGGCGCGGCCAGGTGCGGGACATATGTTTGGATCGTGGTCCCTTAGCACCTTGAACACACGTTGCGTGAGCGGCGAGGAAGTCGCGAAATCTTCGTAGGCGCGTTCCAGCTTGGCGCGCACCCGCGCGGCGATTACCTGGTTAGGCAGACCGGAGAAATCTTCTTCGGCAAGGTATTGGCCCACGCGCTTCATGATATGGAGCCGCGAGACATTCATCACTTTCGGGTCGTAGGAGACGTCAAGGCAGGCGAAGAAGTCCTCCGCGGCCGACAGGCCCTTCAGTCGCGCTAGGATATCGGTGCGATCGATCGGGCGGCTATCAGCGGAGCAGTTCATTGTATTCTCCCGGCGCGAAATTGTGGTGTCGATGCATTGGTGACATTGCTGACGGCGTGCCGACCTCTGGCACGGCGGCTGGGCAAGAGACTTGGCGATCTCAAGCTTTTCTGAAGTGGTGAAGGCGACCCCGAGTTTAACTGCTCTCCTTGCGCAGGGTCGTCACGTTGAGGAAGACCTCACGGCTCGTCGGCTATTGTGCCGCTCGGACCCGGGCCGGAATGAAGCTGTTCTGCACCTCGCCCGCACAGTCCAGCACTGGGAACGGCCCGTAGCTTCTCGGTGATCGCAGGCAGGACCTCAAGCACGCGGTCTACGTCATCTTCGCCGTTGTCACGCGACAAGGAGAAGCGGACTGCCCCACATGCCGCGTTCATAGCGATCAGAACATGGCTCGGTTCCAGTGAGCCAGAGGCACAGGCGGACCCGGCGGAACAGGCGATTCCCAGCCGGCTCAGGACAATTGGAATTGCATCGCCTTCGATACCTTCGAATCCAATGTTTGCAGTGTTTGGCAATCGCTCTTGCGGATCGCCGTTGATGGATGTGTTTGGGATGCGCTGGATGATCCCGTTCTCAAGGCGGTCGCGCAACCATTTTATTCGTTTTGTCTCGTCCATGAATTTCAAGGCGAGTTCGGCCGCCATGCCCAGTCCGACTATGCCGGGTGTGTTTTCAGTGCCTGCACGCCGGTCGCGCTCTTGGTGCCCACCCTTGATCATGGAGGAGAAGCGCACGCCACGTCTTACATAAAGCGCGCCTATCCCCTTTGGACCATGCAGCTTGTGGGCGGAGAGCGACAGCATGTCGATCGCGGTCGATTTCAGCTCAATCGGAAGCCTTCCGACCGCCTGCACTGCATCAGTGTGGAAAAGCGCGCCGACTTCCCTGGCTAGATCGGCAAGCTTAACCACGGGAAAGATCGTACCGGTCTCATTGTTCGCCCACATTATCGAGACGATTGCCACTTGTGGGGTGAGGGCGGTTCTGTAGGCGTCCAGGTCGAGCCGGCCGTAGTGATCGACTGGGATAATGTGCACCTTGACGCCGCGCGTCTTCTCAAGGTGCGCGCACAACTTCAGAACGGCCGGATGTTCAACCGCGGAAGTCACTATTTCCGTTCGGTCGGGCATCACCTCCAGCGCCGAAAGGATGGCTGTACTGTCGCTTTCAGTCCCGCCCGAGGTGAAGATGATCTCGTCCTCGAATCCCGCGCCGATGAGGGCTTGCAACTGTTGCCTCGCCTTTCTCACGGCTTCAGCAACCGATGCGCCATAGGCGTGCATGGACGAATGATTGCCAAATTGCTCCGTAAAGAAAGGCAACATCGCTCCAACGACTGCAGGATCAACCCGCGTCGTTGCGTTGTTGTCGAGATAGACAGGGTTCATGGGAGTGATCCTTCAACTGCTGAAATGATTCAAGGGTAGTCGGGCCATTGAACCTCTGGCGCATATCGTATCTGGTAAGGTGGGCGGCCGGGGGAGCGATGGCTTGGCTGACCGGTCGCTGTCGACATTGCCCTTTGGTGGCGGCATCCGCCGGGAATTCAGCTGTTTCGGGCAATTTTGTTTGCTTGCCCACGGCAACGATCGATGATCGCGATTTGGTGCATCACCGAACGCAATTGTTCCGGGCCGACAGTGCGTGTCGGCCGGTTCCAGAGCGCCGGCGGTTACCGGTTCGACGCAGTATTCCTTGGCGTCGCTATAGTCGAACATAGCCTGTTCCCTCGCAATCATTTGCAGGACTTGCCGCAGCCGCACGTCTCACGCGCATTGGGGTTATCGAAAACAAAGCCGGATGTTTCGAGCCCAGTGACGAAGTCCACGGTCATGCCGGCGGCATGGGGTTGGGAGCCTCTATCCATGAACACCTTGAGCCCATCTCGCTCGATGATCGCATCGCCCTCACGTGAGACGCTCTCCAGGCCCATTGAGTATTGGAAGCCGGCGCAGCCGCCGGCATGGACCATGATGCGAAATCCTTCCGCCGGCTCGCTGGCGCGGTAAAGAGCGGCCTTGATGGCGGCAACAGCGTTGTCGGTGAGCGTAATCATGGCTCGATTTCTCCTCGGTCCGGCGTTTTCGTGGATCATCTCGCATGGACCGTGCCAAAGGGAAGACGTGTCAAAAACCGTAGGACATCCCGACGTCTCTTATGCTCGATTGCTGGGGAGACGTCCGACAACCGACACTTACTGTCGGGTTTGTCGCGTCCGCGTCACAGGAAGGGCGCCTGAGTTCGCGATGCACTCACGCGTAAAGCAATGAACAGAGCCAAAGATGTTCAGAGCTTGCCGCGGAGCAACTGGCACGATTTTTGTGAAGCCTTCGTTGCGGCGGCAAAATTGCCGGCCGATTCACCTTTGGGTTGCCCTCGCAATCGAAGAACGAAGGAAAGCAATATGATCCATCAGACCCGCCTTGGTGGGAAAGCAGCACCGCCGGTGGTACCCGAATGCTCGATCGGCCGATTGGCGCCGACCACCCAACAATCGCTCGCTACCGGCGATTGGCCGCTGACCGCCCGGAGACAGGATTCGACTGGCATGTGCCTGACGATCGATCGCGTCCGCCGTGCACATCCCTGAGGCCCGTTTTTCGATCGATCGTCAAAAGAAGAACGGGGCAGGGGTAAAAACATGGATCAGCGCAAGAAGCGGTCGCCCAACGAAATCCGGCGTGCGTGGGAAGTCTGTCCGAACATTCCCGCGCGTGATTTCGCCGCCCAATTGGCCATTTCGGAAGCGGAACTGGTCGCGGCCCATTGCGGTTTCGGCGCGGCACGCATCGACCCGCGCGTCAATCACCTTCTGACGGGCCTCGAATTCGTGGGCGAAGTGACGGCGCTGACCCGCAATCAAGGTGCCGTGCACGAAAAGATTGGCGTCTTCAACAGAGTGATAACCGGCAACAATCACGCCATGGTCCTTGGTGACGAATTCGACCTTCGCGTCTTCCCGCAGGCTTGGAGGTATGGTTTCGCTGTTGAAAGGCGCCATCGCGGCGGAATCCAGCGCAGTTTGCAATTCTTCGACGCCGCCGGCGCAGCAGTGCATAAGGTGCATCTCAGGCCGGTCTCCAACCTTCATGCCTATCGAAAGCTGGTGGCCGAGCTCGTATCCGCCAACCAGGAGCCGACCATGTCGCTTAAGGCGAGAGTAGCCGACCTGGGCGCGAGGACTGCGGACTGGGCCGGCACGGTGGACGACCTACGCGAGTACTGGAGCCGGCTGACTGACGTCAACCTTCTAAAGACGCTCAAGCTCAGCCGCTGCCAGGCTTTGCGCATGGTCGGCCAGGATTACGCTTGGCTGCTCGACAATGCCGCAGTTGGCGCCGTGCTCCAGCGTGCGGCCGAAGACGAATTGCCGATCATGTGCTTCGTCGGCAACCGAGGTTCTATCCAGACCCATTCCGGCTTAATCAAGTCGGTCAAGCAGATCGGGCCGTGCATCCATGTGCTGGACGAAACGTTCCGGCTGCATCTCAGGACCCACCAAATCCGTGAGGTTTGGGCCGTGCGCAAGCCGACCAATGACAGTCACGTCACCTCGCTCGAAGCATATGGGTCCGACGGCAAGATCATCATCCAGTTGTTCGGTGCGCGCAAGGAAGGCGAACGCGAGCGCGACGACTGGCGGGTTCTGGCGGAAAACCTGCCTCGTTTCCCCGACAGCTACATGAGAAAAGACCGATCGTCGTCGGTGGGACGCCGGCGCCCATCTGCCTCCGCAGCCAGTAGCCGGGCATTGAAGCCGAGACCGGGGACACGATGACGCAATAAGCGCGCTGTATTATCGCAACGCGATGAGCAGGAAGCAATTTGGCGCTGCCCCATCGACCGCATGGTTACGACGAAGCCGCGGCCTTTGGGCCGAGCTCAGAGGTGACAATAGCGTGAACGCCGCCGACCGTCACTCCCCACCAGGCGGTCAGGTTTTGCGGTTCGGGCCGAGCAAAAATACTGTCAAGACAGCGAGGAACGTGGCAACCGCGCTGTAGACAAAGACACTGGCAATACCCGTGTGATCCACCAATAGGCCACCGCAAGTTGTGCCGGCTGCGATGGCCACTTGGAAGGTTATGACCATCAGTACACCAGCGCTCTCGGCCTGTTTCGGAGCGGCGCGTAGCACCATCCATGTCTGCAATCCGACCGGGACCGCGCCAAAAGCAAAGCCCCATACGGCAACTGCAATTGCCGAGGTCAAGGCCGATGCTCTCATGGTCAGGAGCGAGACAGCGGCTACGGCAATGAGCAGGGGCGGCAGGGCCGCGACCGCCTTGAGACTGTGTTTGGTGAGGAATGCGCCGGCTAAATTGCCGAAGACGCCGGCCGTGCCAAAAGCAAGGAACACGAGCGGGATTGACTTCTTGTCGAGCGCAGGAACGCTCTCGAGAAAGGCGCGGATGTAGGCGAAGCTGGCAAAATGGCCGGAAGCGACCAATAGCACGACTAGCACCGCAACCTTCATCGCCGGATTCTTCGCGACATCCAGCGGACTGCGGAATCTGCGCACTTCGATCGGAGGCAGTGGCGGAATGGTTACGAGTTGCACGAGCAGCGCAACGGCACTCACGATTGCGGCGACCTTGAACGAGGCTCGCCATCCCCAAATGTCACCGACATAAGCGCCGATTGGAGCCGCGCAGACGGAGGCGACAGAAACGCCGGTGAGGATGACCGACATGGCGCGCGGCATGAGGTGACTTGGAACCAGCCGCATCGCCAACGCTGCCGAAATTGACCAAAAACCACCAAGCGATATGCCAAGGACGACGCGTGCCGCCAGCAAAACCGGCAGCGACCCCGCAACCTCCGCCAGAACGTTCGACAGGATCAGCAGGAGCGTCATCGCCCAGATGACGACCCTGCGGTCCAGACGCTTTGTCACGATGGCGATTATCGGTGCCGAGATCGCCGCGACGATTGCGGCCGCTGTTAGCGCCTGTCCAGCCGTGCCCGTGGTGATACGGAGATCATGCGCGAGCGGTGTCAGAACGCTGGCGGGCAGAAACTCTGCCGTCACAAGCCCGAAGGTGCCGAAGGAAAGCGAAATGATGGCACCCCATGCAGGGCCAGAACGTTGATAGGGACTTTCTGGGTCAAGCCGATCTCGGTCGAACAAAGCCGCGTCCACTAAATCTGTCGCCGATTCGGTCATGAATGAGTTCTCCGGCTAGGAGCTGTTGCAGCAGGGGTGGCTACATCGCCGGGGATCAAAGCCGCGAGACCTTCCGGCGGCGGCCAGTCGGCATCAGTCGAGGCCTCGGAGCCCGACGCATCCGAGGCCTCATCGGAGGGCCGACGGACCCAACCGTCGACAATGCGGGAGAGTTCTCGGCGCGGTCGCATCGATCGCATTCGTCGAAGTGCGGTCTGTTCACTGCGAACCAAGCAAGCCGAACGCGGTGTCCTCGATCGAGGCCTTGATGGGGGGATGATCGACGATCTCTATATTGCTTTGAAGCAGGAAGTTCCGTCGCCATATGTGGTTATCCTGGCAGCCAGAATTGAGCGGTTGTCGCAAGCACCAAGGCGGTCGCAATGAGTGCAACGAGGCGGAAGTCTGATCGATGGCTGCGGTTCGATGGCCGCGCGATCGACAAAATTGAGGTGATGAGTTATCCCTTTTGAAGCCGTTGCTCCCAATTCTGGGATAAGGTAATTGCAGGCGGTCCCAGCAACGTCGGGCGGCCTTTTTGGTGATCGAATTCATGGGACGACACTCTCGGTCCGTGACGCATCTGCGAATGACTCCGCAAGTTCCGTGCCATCAACGACAAATCTGGCTCTGCTGAGCGGGTGGTGGAGGCACGAGCGTGGGCTATCCCAAGAGCTTGCCGCAAGGTTGTTCGAAGTTGAGGTGCCGGATAGACCGCAAATATGTCGGGCGGCCTGGGGTTGGCCAACACGAAGATGCGCAAGTTCAAAAGGACGAGCTGAACCCTTGCCGATATCCATCCGAGGCTGATCTGGAGAAGGTCAAGAACTGCGTCTTGAAGGCTTCCGCCGCACCGGCAAATGCTAAGCCAAGGTGCTGGGCAAGATGGACAGGGCCATCCAACCCGTCGACTGGACGCTCATTAATGGCGTCGGTGTGGCTCTGTAGCTGGCGAGAAAAACGCCCTGCTGAAAGACAAAAGCTCGTGTGGCCGGCTCTGAAGGACGGCCAATGAGGCATGCGAGGAGAGGCTATAGTCCATTCGTGTAGACTGATCTTGTCCTACGGAGGCGGCTAACCACCCCGCCAGACATCATCGAGGGGAGCGCCACTAGGCTCACCCCAAGTGTTGGTCGTTTCCACCTGGTGACCTCGGCCAAGTCACCAAGCCGCTTAGCGCAAGCTTTCGAACTGGATGCTCCCCGGGCACATGATCGGCTAGCGATCCCACCAGTTGAGTTGCTCCAAGTCGCTGTCTAGCATTCTACATTCTGTGTCCGACGCTGGACAAGAATGTTGCAATCCCGACCAGCAAGTCAGCGCAGGCGCCACCTGTTGCCCAGCAAACGGCAAGGATTATCGAAAGACGAATTCGGCACGGAGCTTGCACCGACGATTGCATGCAAATGCCGACAGCATCTCATGAACGGTCTCTCGATTCTGGCGCGGTTAAATCGCGGCCGGTTCCAGATCATGTCCCGCCCGAAATGGTGAGGGACTTCAACCTGTTTACGTCGCCCGGCATGTTGCCGACGGCTAACGGGGATCCGCATGCAGCGGTTGCTTGCGTTCATGCCGGGCCTCCGATCTTTTATTCAACCAGCAACACGCGCGACGGTCGGGGTACCTGGGTCATCACTCGCGCGAGCGACCAGCGCCGGGTGCTGCAGGACACCGAAACGTTTTCCAGCCATCGCAGCATCTTCGCCTCTGTGCTCGGCGAGAGCTGGCCGATGATCCCGCTTGAGCTCGATCCGCCATTCCACGGTGTTTTTCGCTCACTGCTCAATCCGCTGCTTTCGCCAAAGCGGGTAATGGCATTGGAGCCGGCTGTCCGGGAACGAGCGATCAAGCTGATCGACAGGATCGCCGCATCAGGCACGAGCTGCGACATCATGAAGGATTTTGCAGTTCCGTTCGCGGTCAATATCTTCCTTCGCTTTATTGGGCTTTCGGACAACGGACTAGAAACATTTGTCGGCTGGGCTAGAGATCTGCTCCACGGCGATAAGGAGCAACGACCACCCGCAGCCCGGACGATCGTGGCCTTCATCGACGAACTTGCCACCGAGCGCCGCAAGGAGCCGGTCGATGATTTCATGACCTTCATCGTGAAGGCAAAGGTCGAGGGTCGTCTGCTCAGTGACGAAGAAGTCCGTGGCATCGGCGTGCTTGTGTTCGTCGCGGGACTCGACACGGTCTCAGCAGCCATATGCTTCGACTTGGCCCATCTCGCGCGCAACCCCAAAGATCAGGAATTGCTACGAAGCGAACCTGACCGGATTGCCGTCGCTGCGGAAGAATTGCTGCGCGCCTATTCGACCATTCAGATGATCCGAGTGGCAACGAAGGATGTCGACTTCAAAGGCGCGCCGATCCGCAAGGGAGATTATGTTTCCTGTGCCACGATGATTGCCAATCGTGACCCGGCGGAATTCGAATGCCCGAATGAGATCGATCTGGCGCGCGAGGACAACCGGCACGCTGCCTTTGGCTATGGTCCCCATCGTTGTCTTGGCTCACACCTTGCCCGGCGGGAGATTGTCATTGGCCTGGAGGAGTGGCTGGCGCGCATCCCAGCCTTTCGGATCAAGACAGGGACTGAACCTATCACCTTCGGCGGCCATGTGTTCGGGATCGAGAATCTGATCCTGGAATGGTCCTGAAGTTTCAGCCAACGACATTGGAGTTCGCTATGCGTGTCGTCGTACATAAAGCCAGATGCCAGGGTCATGCGCGCTGCTGGGCGCGGGCGCCGAGAGTCTTCAAGCTTGATGACGCCGGCTACATCTTGCCCGGTGATATTGATGTTGCCGATGGGGAGCAACTGCTTGCCTCAAAAGGGGTACGAGCCTGCCCCGAACAAGCTCTGGAAGTTGACGAGCCCCCCGCTAACTCAGTTGTAGAGAGAGACACACGCAAAGTGCAGACTGGCATCGGGAAGGACAAAACAATCATACAATTCGCGACAGACCCTGTCGACCACGCGAAAATTACCGAACTGCGTGACCGAGAGGCGATCCGCAACTGCCTGTATCGGTACTGCCGCGGGATAGACCGCGCCGATGAGGCGGCGCTGCGTAGCGCATACTGGCCCGAAGCGTATGACAGGCACGGTCCCTATTGCGGACCGGCAGAGGACTTCATCCAATTTGCTCTCGGTCTGCCGGGGCACCGTAACATCCATCAAATCACGAACAGCCTGATCGACTTCATCAGTTCAGCAGAGGCCGCGGTCGAGAGCTATTTCACCGCGCTGCAACGCGGACCGGATACAGACCAAGAAATACGTCAGACGCTGCTTTGCGGCCGTTACTGCGATCTGTTTCAGAAGAGGCAGGACGAGTGGCGAATTGCGGAACGGACAGTCGTCTACGATTGGGTTGAGGAGCAAATCCCGCCAGCGATTCTTGAGGCAGATAGGTTCGGCCGGCGACAGCCGATTGGAGCACCACATCCAGACGATCCCATCTACCAGTTGCTCAAGGGTCACATCCCCACCGACCAAGATGGCGTCGAGGGTCCCCAACTGGGAGCTGCATAAGTGGGTAGGAATGGAGGATGAGCGCCCTACGGGAACGACATCTGTGTGGGGCCGCGACTGGCGGTCACTGCAACGATTTGGCTCGGCCCTTCATTCCGCCCAAGGTTGATGGGCTGAGATCACAAGCGGTCATCGTGGAGAAGCTCTCGTGAAACTGGCAGCACGCACCGTAATCATCACAGGCGCTGCGGGCGGGATCGGCCGTGCCCTGGTCGATATCCTTGCCGCGGACGGAGACACTGTAGTTGCGGTGGACCTTCCGGGCAGTGGTGTGGTTGAACTGGCTCGGGATCTCGGGTCGCCGCACGTCGGTCTGGAGTGCGATGTGTCGCGAGAGAAGGACATGCTCTCACTTTTCGGCCAGGTCGAAGCACGGTTCGCGCAAATCGATGTCCTCATCAACAATGCGGCGGTTGGACCCACGATGGATAGGATCATCGACACCGCTGTCGATACCTTCCGACGCGGCGTGACAGTGAACCTTATTGGGCCATTCGTTATGGCCCGGGAAGCGGCGCGGCGCATGAAGCCGGGCGGTGCGATCGTCAATGTGGCTTCGATGGCGGGCGTGGTCGGCAATCCCAGGCGCAACGCCTACGCAGCCTCGAAAGCTGGCGTGATCTCGTTGACAAAGTCCCTTGCATGCGAGTGGGCTATGCGAGGAATCCGCGTCACGGCGGTGGCGCCGGGCTCCGTCCGCACCCCAATGGTCACAGAACTGGCACGCGCTGGCAAAATGGACCTCGCGGCGATACGCCGCCGCGTGCCGATGGGGCGCTTGGCTCGCCCCGACGAGATCGCCAGGGTCGTGCGTTTTCTGAGCAGCACGCAGGCGCGCTACATCACCGGCTCGGTGCTGGCAGTCGACGGAGGCTGGATGTCATTCAACCAGCCGGGGGATGCTCACCCGCCGGTGGATGGTGCGCTCCAAGCCGAGCTCTCCTGTCCGGCCGAATGCACAGATGCGCGAATCGTGCTCGTCACCGGTGGCGCAAAAAGCATTGGCGCGGCCGTCGCTCGCCGCTTTGCCGCGAACGGCGACACCGTCGTGATTGCTGATAAAGATGGCACTGCAGCGGCAGAGCTGGCTACATCGCTCCCCGGCAAGCATCTGGCGAAATCGCTGGACGTGGCCGTCGAGAGCGATGTGGTGTCGATGTTCGAAGAACTGAGGGGACGCTTCGGGTATATCGATGTTCTGGTCAATAGTGCTGATACCGCCGACAGGATTGTGCCTGCGATCGAGCAACTGTCGAAACAGCTCGAACACGTCCTGGATGTCAACCTTACCGGCGCCTTCACCTGCGCGCGCGAAGCGATCAAGGCTATGCGCCCGGGCGGCGTGATCCTCAATCTCGGGTCGATCGACAGCTTTCTGCCGTTCGCGCCGCGCCATGCCTACGGCGCCTCCAAGGCGGGGATGGATATGCTGACCCGTTGCATGGCGGCCGAACTCGGGCCGGTCGGAATTCGGACAGCCACCGTCGCTCCTGGCCACATCCGCACGCCCGCACTTGCTCAGTTGGCCAAAGCCGGCCGCATCGACCTGACAGCAATCGGACGACGCATCCCCATGGGCAGGATGGGACGGCCAGAAGACGTCGCAGATGCATCGTTCTTCCTTGCTTCGTCTGACGCCTCATACATCAACGGCTCGATCCTCTACGTGGACGGCGGCTGGACCTCGTTCGGTGATGCGGGAAACGCCAGCGAGCTCTATGACGAATGTTTTGCGGAGGCCGCAGGTTAATTGCCAGGCCTTCGCAGGGCGACCGGCCGAGCATTATGAAGCCTCGGCTCCACGACGCACCTGAGGTGCTTGAGATCCAAGCATGCGCATGCCGAGCACATTCCCGGTCGGCTGACGTGTCTATAACGAGGAGAAATCATGGAATTTGCCACTTTCATTCTGGCCGCCCAGCGTGGCTATCACCAATCCTCAGAAAGCGTCATCCGCAACTCCATCGAACAGGCCGTCGCTTCGGAGCAGGCTGGGTTCAACACCGCGTGGTTTGCTGAGCACCACTTCAACAATTACAGCCTCATACCATCCCCGCTGATGATGGTGGCGCACTGCGGCGGCTTGACAAGCACGATTCGCCTGGGCACTGCCGTCTGCGTGCTGCCGCTTTACCAACCGCAGCGCCTGCTGTCCGAGATCGGCTTCGCCGACATCGTTGCGAACGGCCGTCTCGAGCTCGGCGTAGGCTTGGGATACCAGCAGTTCGAGTTCGAACGGTTCGGCGTGGACATCGATGAGGCGCCGGCCGTCTTTTCGGAATACCTGGACATCATTCTCAAGGGCCTCAACCAAAACGTCTTCGAACACGACGGCCAGTATGAGAAGATCCCCCCAACAGCGATTTCGGTCCGCACAGTCCAGCAGCCGACGCCGCCTATCTGGATCGCTGGCGGAGCCGCACGGATGGCTCGGGCCTACCGCGAGGGGCACAATTTTTTTGTCACAGCCTTCCACGACGGCTTAGAGACTTTGACCACACTGCGTGAATCAGTCGAGAGGGCGGCGGCATCCGAGGAAAAGAACGTCACCGACGTCAAGATATCGCTGCTGCGCTGCTGCTATGCCAGCCACGACGAGTTGGAGATCAACAGCTATCTCGACAATGCCCGCTTCCAGCGCCGGCTTTCTGAAGCCCTGCATCAGCGTCGCCAACAGAGCCACGATGGCTACCTGCTGCAGGAGACACCGACCCAGCAGGATCTGTCCTTCGAGACCATGCGCAAAAATTTGCCGATTGGCAGCGTAAATCGCGTGATTGATCGCCTGCTGGAAGAGATCGATATCTTGAAACCGGACCAGATCGCAGTTCAGACTCAATTGGGCGACTTCGACCAAAAGACGATGCTGCGCCAGATCGAGCTCTGGGGCGACAAGATCATCCCTGCGGTCAACAAGGCGCTTTGTCATGCCGGAAGCTGAAGCCGGCCGTTACGATGATGGCTGCCTATCCAGCGCGCAATGGCGTGGGTCCGAGCTAGGGAGGAGCTTCGATCAGCATGTGCTGCCCTGCGTACATTCACGTTCGCTTGAGGAGGTCCAGGCGGGCGAGGTGTTGGCGACGGAGGGGACAGGCCTTTCGTCTGTCGAATTGCGTGATGTCTTGGCCGCAACTTTCCCGTCTACCTCCAGCAGCGTATTCGCTTTGGAGGAGTTGAGCGAGCCCGAGCCGGAACTGGAAGAGGAACTGCTACGCCGGCTGCTGCTAGCGCATGCTGCGCCGGCCGACCCGGCGAGCGCCCGCTTGGCCAAGATCATCGCCCGGCGTGCGATGCGCATGGACCATCTTTGGCGGGATCTTGGCCTCTCAAATCGCGCTGAGCTCAGCCGCCTGCTTGCCAGACATTTTCCCGCGCTGGCGGCAGGCAACACAGAAAACATGAAATGGAAAAAGTACTTTTACCGCAAGCTGTGTGAGGCCGAAGGCTTTTCGTCATGCACAGCACCCAGTTGCGGGGAATGCCATGACTTCGAAAGCTGCTTCGGCCCGGAGGAAGTTGAGAGTCGCCTCTCGCCGACCACGAATGTCGGTTAGTCACTTCGCTTGATCGCAGCTGCGGACAAACGCTTATCGCGGCGCCGTCGTATGGAGGAAGGGATGTTCATCGCCTCGCGATATTTGGTGACGGTACGGCGAGCGACATCGATGCCGGTCTCCTTGAGTTGAGCAACGATGTCTTCGTCGGAATGTACCTTGTCGAGCGATTCTTCGGCTATGATTGCCTTGATCCGATGGCAGACAGCTTTGGCGGAGTGCGCATCGCCGCCCTCGCAGGATGCGATTGGCGCAGCGAAAAAATACTTCAGCTCGAACACCCCGCGCGGAGTCAACATGTACCTGTTCGAAGTCACCCGGCTTACCGTCGACTCGTGCATGCCGATCTCGTCAGCGACATTTTTGAGACAGAGAGGCCGCAGATGGGCGGCGCCGTGTGTAAAAAAGGCATCCTGCTGGCGCACGATTTCGGTCGCAACCTTAAGGATCGTCTTAGCGCGCTGCTTGAGACTGCTGATCAGCCAGTTCCCTTTTTCCTGGCAATTGTCGAGAAACGCTTTGCCTTCCGGATTTTGCTTGGTCAGCTGCGAGATTTCGGCGACATAGGTGTGGTTGATCAACACTTTGGGCAGCGTGGCCGGATCAAGCTCCACCCGCCATCCACCTTCGGACTTGGGCATTACCCAGACGTCCGGTACGATGGTTTCCGGCGTCCCGGACTGGAACCGGTCTCCAGGCTTGGGATCGAGCGCGCGGATTTCGTTCCTCATGTCGAGGAGATCCTCCTCGTCGACTCCGCAACGCTGCTTCAATCCCTGAAAATCCCCCCGTGCAAGCATCTCGAGATTGGCGACCAAAGCTGCCATAGCCGGGTCGAACCGGTCTTGCTGGCGCAGCTGAATCTCCAGGCATTCGCTGAGAGTTCGCGCAAAAATGCCCGGCGGATCAAATTGCTGCAAGATTCCGATGACCCGTTCCACATCAGCTTGCCGAACGTTTAACGTCCTGGCCAGATCGAAAAGGTTTACCTGAAGATAGCCAGTGTCCTCCAGATGAGCGGCGAGCTGTCCGGCAATCAGCCGCTCCTGGGGGGTGAACGGGTTGAGGGCGACCTGGCGGGCGACATGGTCGTGCAATGTTTCGGTGTGGGCGGTAAACTCCTCGACGGCAGGTCGATCGTTGCCGCTACTGCGTTGCGACTTCCATTGCCCGCGCCCGCCAGACGGCCCGCCAATGGGCGATTCGCCGATTTCGCTTCTGCTTTGACTGCTCCGCTGATCCACCCCTGGCAGCGGCGAATCGTCGTCAAACGGGTCAGGCTTCAAAACGGGGTTCTTCTCGAGTGCCTGCTGCACGAGCTGATGGAGTTCAGTATGCGTCAATCGCAGCAAGCGAATAGCTTCAATGGCTTGAGGCGATAAGACCATACGTTGCTTCTGGCGTTGAAGCAGGCTTGCTGAGAGATGCATGTTGAACCGTGATCTGCCGAGGAGGCTCTAGTGTGTGCTTGGGTTGTGTGAGACTTTCCACTTCTGGGTCATGCCGCCGCCTTCAATTTGTCGAGAACGTTTTGCGGGGATGAAACGCCATAGGGGTCCGTCTCGCAGTTGTCACAGAAGCCTTCCTCCTCGAACCACTGCTCCACCACGCCATCGTCGATCAGAGCGGCGTATCGCCAGGAGCGCATGCCAAAGCCCAGATTGTCCTTCGCGACCAGCATGCCCATTTTGCGCGTGAACTCGCCCGACCCGTCTGGGATCAGCTCGATCTTCTGCAGCCCCAAGGACTTTCCCCACGCATTCATGACGAAAGCATCGTTGACCGAGACGCAGTAGATCGCGTCAATTCGCAGTTCCAGAAATTGATCATAGAGTTTTTCGAAATCGGGCAGTTGGAAGGTCGAGCAGGTCGGGGTGAAGGCGCCAGGCAGCGAGAACAGGATGATGCGCTTGCCCCCGAAATAATCGTCGGAGGTCTTGTTCTCCCACTGATAAGGATTTGGCCCCCCGATCGACTCATCGCGAACACGCGTGCGAAAGGTCACGAGAGGAACGTTCTTTCTATAGGTCATTGATTTGCTTCCAGGCCAAAGTGGTACGGTGCATTTTTCGGTTAAACTGAAGCGGCATCGACTTCGGTCGACAGTTCCGGCAGCCTCGCGCCTTGGCGTGGTTGCCTCGGACCGGTCTTGTGCAAGACCGCCCCCGAGCAGGCACGTTTAACGGCGACGAGCTTCCGCGGAGACGGGGAATTTTGCTCGCGTGCTTTATCGAGCTTTGAGAGGTAGGCATGGTCTGCAACCGTGATTTTGACTGCGTTCTATCGACCGAGTCGCAAGCGCCATGCCAATTGACCCGATGCCTTGGGTTCACTTCGGTTTTTGCAGCAACTTTCGTGTTGTGCAGTAATGCCGGTCGATATTATTGCTCAAGCAGCACTGGAAATTGGGTGCGACTCCGTTCGGCAAACCCGGCCTTTGTCCGAAGCCGGACACGAATGTCGGAAATAGCCAAACGCCAGGATCTGGGGCGGGTTAAGAAACGTTGCCGTGGGCACCGGCTTCAGCACAATTGCGCCACGCGAGCATGGCTCCCAGCGTCAATGCCGTGCAGCAGCGAGACGAAGTCACTGCAGAATATCAACCTCTGCGAAGTCGTTGAAACCCAGCATGTGCGAGCCGTTCGAGGCGCAGATCAAGGCATGCTCGAGGAAGAGCTCGTGCTCTCGGCAGCAAGTGTTGCGACGTCTGACAAGGATCGTCGCGCTTCAAGGAAAAGAACCTGAATGGTGCACGGCTTGTGAAGGCCGGCGCATGGAAATGGCTGGGCTGATCATCCTCCATGAGGGTTGAATGAAGAGCTGGCCCCTATCTCCCTCAGCTGCAACGGGGGGAGATAGGGCATGTCCGTCTATCGCGCTGGGTAACATTCCTCGGTGATGCAATAAGGGGGAGCAATTTCTCATTTCGGCAGACACGACCCAGCTCTCCTTTCATGCGCTGATTCCCCCAGGGGAAATCGCGACTCCAGGCTTCCTATGCAGCGAATCGCGGTGCTGTCCGATGTCCGACAATGTCGGATGCGGATCGTAGCTGGGCTAGATCCGTCACTTTGCCTCGATGGTTTCCCACTGGCCTTATATCTGCTTCGCCCAAATGCGGCGACATAACCTGTGCGGCATCTGTGAATGGATCGACTTCAATCGAGACCTCGGAGGTCCCGATGCGCGAAGGGAGCTTGCCGATATGACGGCCACCATAGCGAACCACGGTCCGGACGACGAGGGGACTTGGATCGGCGGGCCTGCGGCGCTGGGACACCACCGCCTGGCAATCATCGATATCCAGGGCGGCCGCCAGCCGAGGATGCTCCAGGGGGATGGCCGACCTGACTTGGTGCTCGTCTACACGGGTGAGACTTACAACTACCGCGAGCTGCGTCAACAGCTGGCCGGCCTAGTCCATCGCATGAACACGAGCAGTGACACCGAGGTGGTGCTGCACCGCCCCCGCGAGTAGGGCTCTTCGGCGGGTACACTTTTTTCACGAAATCCGTGAATGTTTCTCGCGACATCATCCCGCAATCGGTGGTGCAGCGGGTGAAGAGCCCGTATCCGGCTATCCAGAATGCCGCCTACGACAAAATACTACGTACGCGGTTCACTGTGATGCTGGACGACCTAGTTGTGGAGCTTCAACAGGTTGTCCTCGATCAGGGCGAGGCGACTGATAGGCGTTTTTGACTTTAGGCTGCCATGTGGACGATGCCAATTGTATCTGTGCAGCCAGACAGGCAGTTCGGCGGCACGATGATCGGATGTCGGATAGGCAATGGCGTAGGCCCATTCGCGCAGTGCTGTCTGGATGAAGCGCTCGGCCTTGCCATTGGTCTTGGGCGTATAGGGTCTTGTCGTGACGTGCTTGAGGCCGAGATCGCGGCAGGCCTTGGCGAAGGCCTTTGATCTGTAGCAGGAGCCGTTGTCGGTCATGACGCGGGCTATCGTGACGCCGAGGCTGGCGTAATAGGCGACCGCGGCCTTGAGGAAGGCGATGGCGCACTCCTTTTTCTCGTCGGGCAGGATTTGCGAGAAGGCGATGCGGGACGCGTCGTCGATGCAGACATGGACGAACTCCCAGCCGGCGCCGCGCGACTTGCCCTTTTGCGGATCGCCGGTGATACGATGGCCGACTTGGCTGAAGCGGCCGAGCTTCTTGATGTCGATATGGATCATCTCGCCGGGATGCTCCCGCTCGTAGCGCCGGACCGGTTCGGCCGGCTCGATATCCCTGAGCCGCGACAGCCCGGCACGCTTGAGAACCCGGCTGACGGTGGCGGGCGAGACGCCGACCTCATGGGCGATGTGCTTGCCGGTCAGCCGCTGGCGACGCAAGGCTGCGATGCGCTCGGCCACGGACTGTTCGGTCAGGCTCGGCATGACGGTGGGCCGCGACGAGCGGTCGACCATGCCGGCCCGCCCTTTGGTCTTATAGCGCTCGACCCAGCGCGCCACGATCTTGGCCGACACGCCATAGACGCGCGCCGCATGGGCTTTGGAAAAAGCGCCTTCTATCACCGATAACGCCATCTCCTCTCGACGCAGCGGTGTGAGACGGGCATTCTTGTGGATGTTCATTCGGACCCTCCGATGGATGCTGAAGCGTGGTAACTCCAGTCTCCTCGGTCCGGTCCGAATGGACAACCTCTCGAAAGCTCACACCTAGTGCCGGCAGTGGCACCGCTGTTGTCCGTCGACAGGTCCCGCGCTTGCTCGGTGCGACCAACAACCTTAAGCGCTAGGGCGTAACCTGACCCTGCAAGATCTCCTCACCGACTATAAGGTGCGCCTCACGATCTGAGACGATGGGACAGGATGGCTAAGGAGGTGCGCCGTCTTGCATGCCCCGCCAGCGAGGCGAACCCTCTCGGCTACGCGCGCCACCAGCGACGCTCCATATCGTCAGGCCTGCGTCTCATGCTCAGATGAGCCGGTATTTGGCTCTCTCATCAGCAAACCGAGAGAGCCCATGCCAAGACGGAAGCAAGCAAGACGAACGAGCGTCAGAGATATCCTGCGCCTGACCCATAAACAGGGCAGTCCGGTGGGCCAAGGTGGCAGAGCAACTGAGGTTCGGCAAGACTTCGGCTTCCACCTATCTGCGGGCGCTGGAGACGGGCTGTCGTGCAGGCCCTGCATGCGGCTTTGAGGACGATGCGATGTTGAAACACCGTCTGTTGCGCCGAATCGGCCGTCGGCCAAACGTTGGGTCGTCATCAGGTTCTCGACAGCTTCCCGGTGTCAAATCCAAACCGTGGTCGGCGATCCCCACCAGGGTGGGAAGGCAGCGCTGATATAGCCGAACGTCGATCAAGTCACGATCAACGATTGCCTCATGTCACATGCCCTGCGGGACTGAAAAACGGAGAAGAACATGTGCGATGCAAAACTGAAGACCGTGCTTTCGCTTTTTTCGCCGGTGGCCAGCAAATTAGATGCTCTCTCGTCCAACGGACCAGCGACGGATGCAAACTGCGTTAAGCTAAATACGAACGAGAACCCGTTTCCGTTGCCGAAGAGCGTAATGCAAAGTGCAATTGCTGCGATCGAACACCAGTATCTTTATCCGGAAGACGACAATCTCAGCTTAAGGGCAGCTGCCTCCGATGCTTACGGATTTTCCAAAGATCAGGTGATTGCCGGCAACGGTTCGTCGGAGCTGCTCGGACTCATCTACAGAGCTTTCCTCGCCCCAGGAGATAGAGTGGCAATGCTGTCGCCCGGATTTTCGTTCAACCGTAAACTTGCCATGTTGCAGGGTGCCGAGTTTCTCGAAATCGCATCGAGCGAAGCTCATCCCCTGCCGATAGAAAAACTGCTGTCCGGCCCCGCAAAAGACGCGAAGTTCATTCTGTTGGCTAATCCGAACAATCCGACCGGAACATTCGTGCCGGTGGCCGAAATCGAACGCCTTGTGGAGCAAGCAGATCGCTTGGTCGTCTTGGATGAGGCCTACGTTGACTTCGCACCCGACAATGCCCTGCGCCTCGTCAATAGACATCCGAATCTTTTGATCTTGAGGACTTTTTCAAAGAGCTATGCTGCCGCTGGCGTGCGAGTCGGCTTCGGTTTCGGTCACCCAGAAATCATTGGCAGGCTGCGCAACATCCAGAATGTCTTCAACATGAACGTGATCGGGCAGGCGGTCGGGAAAAGCATTCTTGCGCATCGCCACGCCTACGAAGAGAACCACAGGCACATCAAGCATGAACGACAGCGAGTGACCCTGGCGCTGTTGCAACTTGGCTTTTCCGTAACACCCTCCCACGCAAACTTTTTGCTGGCCCGTGTGCCGGCGGGACAGGAGGGCTCATGCTGGCAAGCCGCGTTGAAAGAGCAGGCGATCCTCATCGCCAGCTTTCCTGACGTAGATTTGAAGAACTGTATTCGCGTCAGCATTGGCACCACAGAGCAGATGGACAAATTCCTTGCTGCCGCCGAACGCGTCTGTATGAACTTTAAGAAGGATCGCGGTGCTCACAAGCATGAAGTCGATTCACATTAAGCATCAAGTAATGATATGTCGTGAGCTATGATGATTAGCGAATAAATATAGGTAATTTGGAGAACAATTAATTGAAGAAAATTTCCGCTTCGGGCCTGACCTTCGGCATCTTCGATCATCTGGACGAAAACGGCGATGACATCGCACAACAATATGCAGATCGGCTGAGCCTAGCAGAAGCGTGCGATGGCTATGGCTTTTATGCGTATCATCTCGCCGAGCACCACTGTACGCCGCATGGCAGAGGTCCATCACCGAATTTGTTCTTAGCGAGCGTCGCCCAGCGAACCCGCAGTCTTCGTGTTGGTCCCATGGTAATGCTACTTGCGCTCTATCATCCGCTGCGTGCCTTCGAGGAGATCTGCATGCTTGATCAGTTGAGCGGCGGCAGGCTTGAACTCGGCATAGGGCGCGGCTCTGCTCCCACTGAATTGGGATACTTCGGGGTTGCTGTAGAAGCAGCACCAGAACAGTATGCGGAGGCCAGTGAGATTCTCATCAATGCGATGAAAGGCGGGACGCTTTCTTATCAGGGCCGCCACTTTGAGTTGAAAGATGTTCCGCTGACGTTGAGACCTCACCAATATCCCCGTCCGCCGACATGGATCGCCACCAATCGACCCGAGCCGGCTAGCTGGGCCGCTGCGAATGGGGCAAACATCGCCTGCGTCGGACCTTCCACTTCTGTTCGCAGCGTTACCGACGCGTTCCGCGCCGCCCGAATTCACGATGCTGACATTGGCCAGCAAGCGCCATTTCTTGGATTGCTCCGAATGGTGGTGATAGGGCGTTCTGAAACAGATGCGTATTTGCTCGCAGCACCTGCCTATGAACGATGGCTCAATAGCTTCAAATTTCTATACGAACTAAATGCCATTTCCACTCCACCAAACTTGCCTTTGAACTTCGATGCAGCAATTGAAAGTGAATTGTGCGTCGTGGGAACGGCAGATTCTGTCCGAAAAGCTCTCCTTGATCAGCTGGAAGAGGCAGGTGCTAATTATCTTCTGTGTCAACTGGCATTTGGGGATTTGCCGCTGGATGCCTCACTATACACCGCATCGGCCATTGGATCCGAAATCATGGCTCGAGTTGCCGCATCGTGAATCCGTCGTGTGATTGGAGGAGCAGCGGCAGCGCTGCTCCTCATTGCGAAACGGTTGTGGGGGCCGGACTCCTGTGTCAGGTGTAAACCATTGGAGCACGTCCTATCTGATCCAGGTCATATCCTGCGGCTTTGAAGTAGTTGGCACATTCGGCTGGGGTGAAGAGGTCGACGACCGCGCCGAGGCGTCCTGACCTTGCCCCTCTGATCTAATCCGGTTTGAAGTTCGTTCTGGCCCATCCAGAGGACCAGGACATGAAACGCAGCCGCTTCTCTGAAGAGCAGATCATCGGAATTTTGAAGAAACACGAGGCCGGGGTATCGGTTGG
The DNA here is from genome assembly GCF_029674545.1 of Mesorhizobium sp. WSM4904. Classification (NCBI taxonomy): domain Bacteria; kingdom Pseudomonadati; phylum Pseudomonadota; class Alphaproteobacteria; order Hyphomicrobiales; family Phyllobacteriaceae; genus Mesorhizobium; species Mesorhizobium sp. WSM4904. Next base: position 1,291,412 of record NZ_CP121354.1, read on the forward strand.
CGATCTGTGCCGCAAGCACGGGGTCAGCGACGCCTCGATCTACAATTGGAAGGCCCGCTTCGGCGGGATGGATGTCACCGAGGCTCGGCGACCTGAAGGCGCTGGAGGACGAGAACACGCGCCTGAAGCGGCTTTTGGCCGACGCCATGCTCGACAATGCCGCGTTGAAGGACCTTGTGGGAAAGAAATGGTGACGCCCGCCGCCAAGCGGAAAGCTGTCGCTCGCCTGAAGGAAGGCTTCGGGATGAGCGAACGGCGGGCGTGTAAAGCCATCGGCTGTTGCCGCATGACGGTTCGCTACCAGACCAGCAGGCCGGACGACCGCGAGGTTCGCGAGCGGATGAAGGCCGATCGCGCAGGAGCGTCGCCGGTTCGGCTACCGGCGTCTTCTCGTGATGCTGAGGCGGGAGGGCCTGGTCGTGAACCACAAGAAGCTGTTCCGGCTCTATCGGGAGGAGAAGCTCGCCGTCGCCGCCGTGGCGGCCGCAAGCGGGCGATCGGGACCAGGGCGCCGATGCTGGTGCCGCTGAGGCCCGACGAGCGCTGGTCGCTCGACTTCGTATCGGACCAGCTCACCGACGGGCGCCGCTTCCGCATCCTGGCCGTCGTCGACGACTGCACGAGAGAGTGCCTCGCACTCATCGTTGATACGTCTCTCTCGGGCATGCGGGTTGCCCGCGAATTGGACGGCTCATCACCGAGCGGGGCCGGCCCAGGATGATCGTCAGCGACAATGGCAGCGAGTTCACCTCGAACGCCATCCTCTCCTGGGCGGATCAGAACCGCGTCGAATGGCATTACATTGCGCCCGGCAAGCCGATGCAGAATGGCTTCATCGAGAGCTTCAACGGCCGACTGCGCGATGAACTGCTCAACGAGACGCTGTTCACCTCGCTGGCTCAGGCGCGCGTAGCCATCGCCCTGTGGCACGCCGACTACAACACCGCGCGGCCGCACTCCCCCCTGGCAGACCCCGGCCAAGTTCGCCAGCACCTTCAATCCGCGACGGTCGCTCGCGCTGCGCTATGCCAAAGGCTCCGCGCCAGCGCCCGTCGCTTCACCCGCCCAGCAGGGCACAACCCACGCCGGAAACGAACTCAAAACTGCTGGGGCAACGTCAGTCCCATAGAGCCTTGATGGTTATCTCGGCCTTTGCTCGCAGCAGCGCCTTAGGTTGGGCGAAGGCGTTCTCAATCGGATTGAAGTCGGGACTGTAGGGCGGCAGTTAGAGCAGGCTCGCCTGCGGCCTCAATCGCGCCGCGCAGGGTTCTCCAGGCGGATGTCGCCAATGTCAAATTTGCTGGCATCCATGTCGCCCTCGCCAACCGCACAAGCGAAGGCCAGAAAGCCAACATGTGTTCTGCGGCTTAATTAAGAGTCAGCCGATGTCGGCCGAACATCACCTTGTCTCGAAGTCGACGATCGGACAGCAGGTTGCGAAAGTTGGCGCGATGCGAAACAAACTGCTGAAGCGCTCAACTTTTATTGATCACGCGTGTTGGACGCGACGCACTCCCGTTCCAATCGGGCTGAGCGCAAATTCTCCCGGTTCACAAAACTGAGTCGCTGGAGTAGTGGGGGCGCAGAGAAATCTCCGGTCGCAGCCTTACCCGGTCAAAACAAGGATACCAATGATGAAGACTCTCGCCGTCTGCTCTGGCGGATTGGACTCCGTTTCCCTTGCTCACATGGTGGCAGCGGAGCACGAACTCACCGGCCTTCTATCTTTCGACTATGGCCAACGGCACAGGAAGGAATTGGGCTTCGCCGCTCTTTGCGCGCAGCGACTGAAGGTCCCGCACCAGATCATCGACATCGGCGAAATTGGCCGTGGCCTTTCCGGCTCAGCGCTGACTAGCAGTATCGACGTGCCGGACGGCCACTACGCCGAAGACACGATGAAGATTACGGTGGTGCCGAACCGCAATGCCATCATGTTGGCAATCGCCTTCGGTCTCGCCGCCGCCCACAGCGCCGAAGCGGTGGCGGCGGCCGTGCATGGTGGGGACCATTTCATCTATCCCGATTGCCGTCCGGCCTTCATTGAAGCTTTCCAGACAATGCAAGACCGCGCGCTCGACGGCTATGCGCAGATACGCCTCTATGCACCGTATGTGAATCTCGGAAAAGCTGACATTGTTGCGGATGGCGCAAGATACGGCACCCCGTTTGCTGAGACCTGGTCCTGTTACAAGGGCGGCGTGCGTCACTGCGGACGATGCGGGACCTGCGTCGAGCGGCGCGAAGCGTTCCATCTCGCCGGGCACGCTGATCCCACCGACTACGAGGACGCCGATTTCTGGCTTGAGGCGCTGCGCAGGAGGCGCGCGTAATGTTCCACATCAGCAAGGAATTCCACTTCTCGGCCTCGCATCAGCTCACCTCCTTGCCTCCCAACCATCAATGCGCGCGCCTGCACGGGCATAACTATGTCGTCGTAGTGGAGCTGTCGGCCAAGGAACTGGACGCCCACGGCTTCGTGCGCGACTATCACGATCTGGCGCCGCTCAAACGCTACATTGACGAGAGCTTCGACCATCGGCACCTCAACGACGTGCTGGGACATGAGAAGGTCACGGCGGAATGCCTGGCCAGACATTTCTATGAATGGTGCAAGGCACGTCTGCCGCAGACCGCGGCCGTGCGCGTTAGCGAAACACCGAAAACTTGGGCGGAATACCGTCCGTGACCGACATGCATCCCGCAATCCGTGTGAGCGAGATATTCGGGCCGACTATCCAGGGCGAGGGCGTGCTCATCGGCTTGCCGACGGTGTTCATCAGAACCGGCGGATGTGATTATCGCTGTTCATGGTGCGACAGCCTTCACGCGGTGGACAATCAGTATCGCCATGAATGGCTACCGATGCCGATCGATGCCGTGTGGCAAACCGTCCATGCGCTTTCCGGCGGCAGGCCGGTTATGGTCTCCTTGTCAGGCGGCAACCCGGCCATTCAGCCGTTCGGTCCCCTCATAGAACGAGGCCATCGCGAGGGCTATCGTTTTGCACTGGAAACGCAGGGTTCCGTGGTGAGGGAGTGGTTTGCGGATCTTGACGTGCTGACCCTTAGCCCAAAGCCGCCGTCCAGCGAGATGACGACCCGTTGGGCTGCGTTTGATGCATGCCTCGAAGCGGCGCAAGAGAAGCCGCAAATCGTGCTCAAGCTCGTCGTTTTCGACGAGAGTGACTATGCCTACGCCAAAGAAGTCGCGGCGAGATATCCGCACCTTCCGATCTATCTGCAACCCGGCAATCACACGCCGCCGCTCCCTGGCAGTGAAGACGCCTCTGTCGACTTGGACGGAATAATGATGCGAATGGAATGGCTTGTCGAAAGGGTGACTAGCGACAGGTGGTTCGAAGCCCGCGTGTTGCCGCAGCTGCACGTTCTGCTTTGGGGTAACAAGAGGGCGGTCTAGTCTGTGGCTTGCGTCGCACCGGAAGGCCGGGCTCCAACGGCTTGGCAGGCTCTCTTCGCGTGCCGAGTACAGCCGAGCTTTGTTCGCGTCAGCGGTCTCGCGATTGTGCGGCTGGAAACCGCCCGGACACCCCGCTGCCGGCGTGTGTCACCTTGACTCCGATGAGCTGTCGTCACGCAAAGTTGAAATCCGCAAGAACTGGCCTTCTCGCCCCACCTGCTCCGTCGCAAGCACGTCATCCCCTCATCCTTGTCCAGCTCTTATCGATGTATCTCATTGTCCGGCCTGACGCACGACTGTCAGCATGGGAATGCATCCATTGCGCAAATGCCTTCCATAAAGAAGATCGATTTCCTCATTGGCCCAACGTGAAATATAGCAACGTTTTCGTGGCGTGGGTCGGCTGCGTCGGGAGTAGCGATGAAAACGTATTGGGGTCGCCTGCGTCTCCTTGGGCAGCGAGTGTAAAGTATAGCGATGCGGCCTCCGGCGCGAACGGCAGCCGCGCAGTGATCACCTTCGCCTGTGCCTTTGCGGCGGGGGTCAAGCGCTGGTCTGCTAAAATTTTTTATCGTTTAGCTGGTTGAAACTGCCCCCGTTGCGGGCTGCAGAAGCCGGCCAGCCGAGAAACGGCAGCCGCACTTATGAAAGCACGCCAAGGCGTGCGGGCATCTATCAGTTGCAAAGGACAATACTGGCCGCGCCGATTGGCCATCACGCGTCCATTAGGGCAGCCACCAACATCAGTTCGCAAGAGGAGCAAAAGTAATATGTATCGTCGTCACCTGATCAAAGGGTTGGTTGCGCTCGGCGCATGCCGGATTTGCGTTCAAGCCGCCCAAGCGACCAGTGCCCATTGGGGGTACACCGGTCCGGTCGGACCGGAGCACTGGGCTGATCTGGATAAGGAAAATTTCGTATGCTCTGCCGGCACGCAGCAATCGCCGATCAATATCAACAGCGCGGTCAAGGCGGATATCCCGCATATCGCCATCGGCTGGCACAAGGGCGGCGGCAATATGGTGAACAACGGCCACACCATTCAAATCAATATGCCACAAGGCAGCACGCTGACCCGCGGCGATCGTGTCTACGAACTGGTACAGTTCCATTTCCATGCGCCAAGCGAACATCACGTGGCGGGCAAGAGCTTCCCGATGGAGGTGCATTTCGTTCACAAGGACACGCAAAGTGGTACTCTGGGCGTGCTGGGCGTCTTTTTAACGCCCGGCGCGACAAATGCCAGCTTTGCTGCCCTTGCTGCGGCCTTTCCCGAACTGCCGAATGGGGAGGTGACGATCGACGAGGTGAATCCCAACTGGCTTCTGCCAGCCTCGCTTGGCTATTGGACTTATGAGGGCTCACTGACGACGCCGCCGTGCACCGAAAACGTCGAGTGGATGGTGGCGATGGAACCGGTTGACGTTGATCCGGCAGACATCCAGCGATTTGCCTCACTCTACCCGTCGAACGCGCGCCCTATTCATTCACCCAATCGACGCTTCATCCTGCGCCAGAGTTGAGCGCCGCCCCAGCGGTTCCGCACGGTCCAACATTCTTGGCACAAGTTGGCGCGAAGCCTCCTCTTCCGGTCTGGCGGTCTGACGGCGCTCCCCAAGCTGGCTAGTCTAAATGATAGGGATTCGGTGCCGACACCACTCGTCCCAAATACGTCGCGGCGAGGTTTGTCTGCAACCCGGCAATCACACGCCGCCCCGCCGTGGTAATGAAGACGTCTCTGTCGAGTCCGACGGAATATGATGCGCATGGAACCGCTGGTAGAAAAGGTGACCAGCGACAGGTGGTTCGAAGCCCGCGTCTTGCCGCAGCTGCACGTTCTACTCTGGGGTAACAAGAGGGTAGTGTATACCTTCTCCTAGCTTCGCCGCCAACTACTCGGTTTTCCGAATTGCTCTCTATATTCTTGAAGACGATGCGTTCGTTAAAGACATGTGCTGCGCACCTGGTGTAAAAGCTGCTCTCATCATGCAGAGGTCAAGCCAGTCGGGCTCATCCGAGGCTATGGCCGTGAGCACTGTTCAGTTCGGCAGAGAGGGCGCTTTTGTACACACTTTGCGATCGTGGCGGCCCCGTGGGCAGATCTGCAAGCTGCCGCGACACTAACCTCTCGAAGCCCGCCCGCCCGCCTTTCGTGCAGCTTCCTCTGAACAAAACCACCGCTCGCCCTTCAATAGGTTGATGCGTGTCTCCCAGTAAGATTCCTGTCCAAGAACGTGATAATCTTCTTGCCAGTGTTGTAGCTGATGTTGCCCTTGATGCCGCAGCCTACCGCGGCGGGACCAAACTCAATGGCAAGCAGGCCGGCTAGGATCGTGCAGCCAGTCGCGAGCCTCGCCCACAACGGGGTCTCACGCGCATGAGGGCGCCGACCATGGGTTCGGCGGTTCATACGCGTATAACACGTATCTTTCTGAAAAAATCAATGCTCTCGGCTAAGCTACTGAATTATTTGGCTTCCATATAGCGCGTCGGCGGAACCAACTTGTAGACGGGCTATGAAAGGTTAAGCGCGGATGTCTATCGGCCGCCGGCGTTCCCGCTCTGTAAGCCTGCCTGAACTACCCGCGCCGCGGTCAAGCCCCAGGCTCCTGCTCATCCAGCGACCGCCCGATCAATGGCAGGCTGGAAAGACAAGAGCCGATGTCTTCCGATGGTCTCGCCATCAGCTTTGGGCTAACTTCCCCATTCTCCCGCTTCGAGCTCGACACACGGCGGTTTGGATGGCGCACGACAATCTGTGTCGGCTTTGTCGTGTCCGTGACAGACGCCTGAAAGGCCCGTTCGCGCGTTTTGCCGCCGTCTAAGCGGCTGGAATTTAATGACAAAGTTTCTTCTGGGATCGGCCGATCACGCTGGTACGCTTTTTGCGATGCTTGGTGTGAGGCGGCACGAGCTGCCTATCGGCACTTGTGTCGCGGGCAGTCGCGATAATTAGAACGAAGGAAGGAAAGCTATTATGTCAGGTCTGCGTCAGATCGCCTTTTACGGAAAAGGCGGCATCGGCAAGTCCACCACGTCCCAAAATACGCTCGCTGCCCTTGTCGACCTCGGGCAGAGAATCCTCATCGTAGGATGCGACCCCAAAGCCGATTCCACACGCTTGATCCTGAATTCGAAAGCTCAGGATACCGTCCTGGATCTCGCCGCACAGGAAGGCTCGGTGGAAGACCTCGAACTCCAGGACGTGCTCAAGGTGGGCTACAGAGGCATCAAGTGCGTGGAGTCCGGCGGCCCCGAGCCGGGTGTCGGTTGCGCCGGCCGCGGCGTCATCACCTCGATCAATTTCCTCGAGGAGAATGGCGCTTATGACGATGTCGATTATGTCTCCTATGACGTCCTCGGCGACGTGGTATGCGGCGGCTTCGCCATGCCGATCCGCGAAGGCAAGGCCCAGGAGATCTATATCGTCATGTCCGGCGAGATGATGGCGCTCTATGCCGCCAACAACATCGCCAAGGGCATCCTCAAATATGCCCATTCGGGCGGTGTGCGGCTGGGCGGGCTGATCTGCAATGAACGTCAAACCGACCGCGAACTCGATCTGGCCGAAGCACTGGCTGGCCGATTGAATTCCAAGCTCATCCACTTCGTGCCCCGCGACAACATCGTCCAACATGCCGAACTCAGGAAGATGTCGGTGATCCAGTACGCGCCGGACTCAAAGCAGGCAGGGGAATACCGCGCTCTGGCCGAGAAGATCCACGCCAATTCGGGCCAGGGTACGATCCCGACGCCGATCACCATGGAGGAGCTGGAGGAGATGCTGCTCGACTTCGGCATCATGAAGACCGACGAGCAGATGCTTGCCGAGCTTCACTCCAAGGAAGCGGCGAAGGCGGCGGCCCAGTAGTGACATTAGCGCTGCCATGAATCGGCGCGCCTTGCAGAGAACGGCGCCTATTCTTTGAGGCGTCACCCAACCTTGAAAGGGGGACTCATGAGCCGGGAATACGAGAATGACGGTGCTCTTCATGCGAAGCTTATCGAAGAGGTGCTGTCGCATTATCCCGACAAGGCGGCGAAGCGCCGCAAGAAGCACCTCAACGTCGCAAAGAGCGGCAACGAGGCTGGCGGGGAAAGCGAGGTCCTTTCCGAATGCGACGTCAAATCGAACATCAAGTCCATTCCCGGGGTGATGACGATTCGCGGCTGTGCATATGCTGGTTCGAAAGGCGTGGTGTGGGGGCCAGTCAAGGATATGGTCCATATCTCGCACGGCCCGGTCGGCTGCGGCCAATATTCTTGGTCGCAGCGCCGCAACTACTACGTCGGTACAACGGGCGTCGACACGTTCGGGACAATGCAGTTCACCTCCGATTTCCAGGAGAAGGACATCGTCTTCGGCGGCGACAAGAAGCTGGAACAGATCATTGACGAGATTGAAGTCTTGTTTCCGCTCAACAACGGCATCACCGTGCAGTCCGAATGCCCTATCGGCCTGATTGGCGATGACACCGAGGCCGTTTCTCGCAAAAAGACCAAGGAGTATGACAAGACGATCGTGCCGGTACGCTGCGAGGGCTTCCGCGGCGTCTCGCAGTCGCTTGGCCACCACATCGCCAATGATGCAATCCGGGATTGGGTCTTCGACAAAAAGGATGTCAAGTTCGAGGCCGGCCCCTACGACGTCAACGTCATCGGCGACTACAATATCGGCGGCGATGCCTGGGCCTCGCGCATACTGCTTGAGGAGATAGGGCTGCGCGTGGTTGGCAACTGGTCGGGTGACGCCACACTCGCAGAGATCGAGCGCGCCCCGAAGGCTAAGCTCAATCTTATCCACTGCTACCGGTCGATGAATTACATCTGTCGGCATATGGAGGAAAAGTATGGCGTCGCCTGGATGGAGTACAATTTCTTCGGTCCCTCCCAGATCGAAGCCTCTCTGCGCAACATAGCCAAGCATTTTGGGCCGGAAATCGAGGAGAAGACCGAAAAGGTCATTGCCAAGTACAGGCCGCTTGTTGATGCGGTCATCGCCAAGTACCTGTCGCGCCTGGAAGGAAATACCGTGATGCTCTATGTCGGCGGCCTGCGCCCCCGCCACGTCGTCACGGCCTACGAGGACCTCGGCATGGTCATCGTGGGCACCGGCTATGAATTCGCCCACAGCGACGACTATCAGCGCACCGGCCACTACGTGAAGAACGGCACGCTGATCTACGATGACGTGACCGGCTATGAGTTGGAGAAATTCATCGAAGGGATTCGCCCAAATCTGGTCGGCTCGGGAATCAAAGAAAAATACCCGGTGCAGAAGATGGGCATACCGTTCCGCCAGATGCATTCCTGGGATTATTCAGGCCCGTATCACGGCTACGACGGCTTTGCCATTTTCGCACGTGATGTGGATCTCGCCATTAACAACCCGGTCTGGGACCTATTCCACGCGCCTTGGAAAAGAAGCCGGGGCGATGAGCGGGCGATGGCTGCCGAATAAACATTTGCTTCAGCCCCAGTCTCCCACTGAGACGGTGAACTCCCGCGGCCTCTGATCCGCCGGAGCCTGGAACGTCTTGACGTCCTGAGCTGCCGTCCCGCGCAGCCAGATGCAAAAGAGGTAATCATCATGCCGCAGTCGGCTGAAAAAATTCTCGATCACGCTCCCCTGTTCCGCGAGCCGGAATACAGAAAGATGCTCGCTGAGAAGAAGCTAAACTTCGAATGTCCGCACCCCGATGAAATCGTTTCCGATCAGCGCGATTTCACCCAGACGTGGGAATACCGCGAAAAGAACCTCGCCCGCAAAGCGCTTGTCGTGAACCCGGCCAAGGCCTGCCAGCCGCTGGGTGCGGTATTCGCTGCCGCCGGCTTCGAGCGAACCATGTCCTTCGTCCACGGCAGCCAAGGTTGCGTCGCCTATTACCGCTCGCACCTGTCGCGCCATTTCAAGGAGCCTGCCGCGGCGGTCTCCTCCTCAATGACCGAGGATGCGGCGGTGTTTGGCGGCCTGAAGAACATGGTCGACGGGCTCGCCAACACCTACCAGCTCTACGACCCCAAGATGATTGCCGTGTCGACGACCTGTATGGCAGAGGTCATTGGCGACGACCTGCACAGCTTCATCCAGAACGCCAAGGACGAAGATTCAGTCCCGCGCGACTTCGACGTGCCCTTTGCCCACACCCCGGCCTTCGTTGGCAGTCATGTCGACGGCTATGACAACATGGTCAAAGGCATTTTGGAGCACTTCTGGAAAGGTCAGGAGCGTACGCAAATCGAAGGAACCATCAACATCATTCCGGGCTTCGACGGCTTCTGCGTCGGCAACAACCGGGAGCTCAAGCGCCTGCTCGATGTAATGGGCGTGTCCTATACATTGATCCAGGATGCCTCTGACCAGTTCGATACGCCTTCGGACGGTGAATACCGCATGTATGACGGGGGCACGAAGATCAACGAGGTGAAGAAGGCCCTCAACGCCGAGGCAACGCTTTCGCTGCAGCATCACAACACCCGAAAGACACTGGGCTATTGCGAGGAGGTCGGGCAGGCGACGGCCTCGTTCCACTATCCGCTCGGCGTTCAGGCGACGGACGAATTCCTGATGGAGGTCGCGGCGATTTCCGGCAAGGAGATTCCCGAGGCAATTCGCCTCGAGCGCGGCCGACTGGTAGACGCCATGGCGGACAGCCAATCCTGGCTGCATGGTAAGAAATACGCCATCTACGGTGATCCCGACTTCGTTCACGCAATGGCCCGCTTTGTCATGGAGACCGGCGGCGAGCCAACCCATTGCCTCGCCACCAATGGCACCTCGGCATGGGAAGCCGATTTGAAGAAGCTGCTAGCATCCTCGCCTTTCGGCAAGGCTGCCCAGGTTTGGGCGGGCAAGGACCTGTGGGCGCTGCGCTCGCTGCTCTTTACCGAGCCGGTGGACCTTTTGATCGGCAATTCCTACGGCAAGTACCTGGAGCGCGACACCGGAACGCCGCTGATCCGGCTGATGTTTCCGATCTTCGATCGGCACCATCATCACCGCTTTGCGCTCTTTGGCTACCAGGGCGCGTTGCGCGTGCTGACGACGATCCTCGACAAGATCTTCGACAAACTCGATCGCGAGACGAGCGAGACGGGTGTGACGGATTATTCCTATGACCTCACGCGCTAAGAGCCGTGGCCGGCTTTTCGCCGAGGCCATTCCTTGCCCAATGGACTGGGGAGGCTGAGCGATGTCCTCCCTCAGCGCCAAAATCAAGGACGCCTTCGATGAGCCCGCCTGCGATAAGAACCGTGGCAAAGATGCCAAGGCGCGCAAGGAGGGCTGCTCGAAGTCGCTGACACCAGGGGCGGCAGCCGGCGGCTGCGCCTTTGACGGAGCCAAGATCGTCCTGCAGCCGATCACCGACGTTGCGCATCTGGTCCATGCGCCGCTCGCCTGCGAGGGCAATTCTTGGGACAACCGTGGTGCGGTTTCGTCAGGGCCGACCTTGTGGCGGACAAGCTTCACGACCGACCTCACCGAACTCGACCTGGTGATGGGGCAGGGCGAGCGGAAACTCTTCAAGGCGATCCGCGAGATCAAGCACACATACGCGCCGCCGGCGATCTTCGTCTACTCAACTTGCGTAACGGCGCTGATCGGTGACGACATCGAGGCCGTGTGCAAACGCGCCACGGAAAAGTTCGGTTTGGCCGTGGTGCCGATCAATGCGCCTGGCCTGGCAGGCTCCAAGAACCTCGGCAACAAGCTCGCCGCCGAGGCGTTGCTCGATCATGTCATCGGCACGGTCGAACCCGACGACCCCGGGCCCTACGACATCAACATCCTTGGCGAATTCAACCTCTCGGGCGAATTCTGGCTTGTAAAGCCGCTCCTCGATCGGCTCGGCATCCGGGTGCGCGCCTGCATTCCCGGCGATGCGCGTTACCGCGACATTGCTTCCGCGCACCGCGCCCGGGCGGCAATGATCGTGTGCTCGACCGCGCTGATCAGTCTTGCCCGCAAGATGGAGGAGCGCTGGGACATCCCGTTCTTCGAGGGCTCCTTCTATGGCATCTCCGACACATCGCAAGCTCTTCGCAACCTTGTCAGGCTGCTGGTGAGGAAGGGCGCCGATCCGGAGATCCTCGAGCGCACGGAGACGCTGATCGCGCAGCAGGAGGCGATCGCGTGGAAGAAACTCGAATCCTACCGGCAAAGGCTCCAAGGCAAGCGCGTGCTGCTCAACACAGGCGGTGTGAAGTCCTGGTCGGTTGTCCGTGCGCTGATGGAGATCGGAATCGAGATCGTCGGCACCTCGGTCAAGAAATCTACGGTGCAGGACAAGGAGCGCATCAAACAAGTTCTCAAGCACGACAAGCATATGTTCGAATACATGGCTGCGCGCGAGCTGTACGCCATGCTCTCTGAACACAGGGCCGATATCATGCTGTCGGGCGGTCGCACGCAATTCATTGCGCTCAAGGCCAAGACGCCCTGGCTCGATATCAACCAGGAGCGCCAGCACCCTTATGCCGGCTATGCCGGCATGGTGGAACTCGTACGCCAGATCGACCTCGCCATTCACAATCCGGTCTGGTCTCAGGTGCGCCAGCCGGCCCCGTGGGATTGCCAGCCTGATCTAAAAGACGAACTGCCATGCACGAAGAAGGAGTCCGGGCACCTGTTCGATGAATTCGCCGGCGCGACGGCACACGAGTTCAGCGAGTGTTGAGGCGACCGATGGCCCGCATCCTTCCCCAGACCAAATCCGCGGCGGTGAACCCGCTGAAGTCGTCGCAGCCGCTGGGTGCCGCCTTTGCCTTTCTTGGGGTCGACGGCGCGATGCCGCTGTTCCACGGCAGCCAGGGATGCACAAGCTTCGCGCTCGTGCTCTTCGTACGGCACTTCAAAGAAACGATTCCATTGCAGACAACAGCGATGGATGAGGTGGCGACCATCCTCGGCGCTGCCGACCATCTTGAAGAAGCCATCCTCAACCTCAAGAACCGCACGAAGCCAAAGCTGATCGGGGTGTGCACGACCGCGCTGGTGGAGACGCGTGGCGAAGATTGCGCGAGTGATATTGCGAACATCAAGCTGAAGCACACGCAAGAGCTTGCGGGTACGGAGGTCGTGCTGGCCAACACGCCGGATTTTGACGGCGCGATCGAAGAGGGCTGGGCCAAGGCAGTCACCGCAATGATCAAAGGGATTACAGGCTCGGGCGAACGTGCGCGGCAGCCGAAGAAGATCGCGATCCTGCCCGGATGCAACCTCACTGTCGCCGACATCGAGCATATGCGTGACATGGTTGAAAGCTTTGGGCTCAAGCCGGTTATTCTGCCCGACATTTCAGGCTCGCTCGACGGTACGGTTCCTGACCGCTGGGTAGCGACCACATACGGCGGCACCAGCGTCGAAGACATTCGCGAGTTGGGCACGGCCATGCAATGCATCGCCATCGGTGAGCACATGCGCCGCCCGGCGAAAGCGCTGCACGGGTTGACCGGCGTGCCTTACGTGTTGTTCCAGTCACTGACTGGGCTGCAGGACACGGACCGCTTCGTGTCGCTGCTGTCTGCGATTTCGGGCGCGGCGGTACCGGCCCGCGTGCGCCGGCGCCGGGCGCAATTGCAGGACGCGATGCTCGACGGACATTTCCATTTCGGCGGCAAGAAAATTGCCATCGCTGCCGAACCAGACCAGCTGTTCCAACTTGCGACCTTCTTTGCTGGCCTCGGCTCCGAGATAGCCGCGGCCGTCACAACGACCGACAGGTCTAAAATTCTCGAGAAAGTCCCGGCGGTTTCGGTTCAGATCGGCGATCTCGGCGATCTGGAAAGTCTTGCCGTCGGTGCTGACCTGCTTGTCACGCATTCGCACGGGCGCCAAGCATCGGAGCGGCTCCGAATTCCGCTCATGCGCATCGGGTTCCCGGTCTTCGATCGACTAGGCAGCCAGCACAAGCTCGCAATTCTCTATCAGGGCACCCGCGACATGATCTTCGAGGTCGCCAGCATCTTCCAGGCCAACCAACACGCGCCCACTCCTGAGGCGCTTGATCCACTCCGTAATCGAGAAATATCACGATGAACGCTGTTCGCCGCCTCTCGCTGGTCAGTAGTGAGGTTTTCGCCCCGATGCCTGAACGACGTAAGGGCGCATTGCGCGTTGCGATCGCCACTCAGGACATGCAGGACCTCAACGCCCATTTCGGGTCGGCCAGGCGCTTTGCTGTCTACGACGTGACGCGCGAGGAATGGAATCTCGTAGAAGCCGTGGCCTTCGATGACGTGTCCGATGAAAGCGGGGAGCATCGGGCCGAGCGCGATGATCGCATCACGCCAAAGGTGGATGCGCTCAAGGGCTGTCAGATCCTGTTTTGTCTGGCAATTGGCGGCCCTTCGGCAGCCAAGCTTGTCGCGGCAAAAATCCACCCGATCAAAGTGGCGGAGCCCCAATCGATCCCACAGGTGCTCTTGCGCACGCAGATGATGCTCAGGACGTGTCCTCCGCCTTGGCTGCGCAAGGTGCTGGCGCGAGCGGGCATTGCCGAAAAGAAACCGTCCTTCGAGGACGAGGACTGAAAAGAGGAGGACGCCAATGCCTGACCCCGCAATCCCCCCAGCTGTCGCCGAAGACGAGGCGGCTCTTTGCACCCCGTTCGTCAAATGCCTCGTGCGGCTGATCCGTTCTCAGGATTCCTATGGCTCGTGGGAACGCAAAGCGGACGCTGAGCTGCTGGGCGACTTCATCATTACCAAGGAACAGCGCCGAGGGATCCCAATCATCGGAGATCCCGATCCCGACGTGCTGTGGAGGCTCGACAAGTACTACGCCGCCATCGGGCTTGCGATCGAGGAGCGCTGCGGCCTTATGGCATCGCCGATGATCCAGGTGAGCCATGAGGGTTTTGGTCGGGTGCTTTTCACGACCGGACGGCTGGTCGTTTTGTCCAAAACGCTGCGCGATGTCCACCGGTTTGGCTTCGAGACGCTCCTGAAGCTCGCCACGGCCGGTACGAAGCTGGTCGACGATGCGATTTCAGTCATCGAAACCTTTCCCCACGTGGCGCTGGCATGATGGGCGCGATTTTCGAGAAAGGCCATCATGACGGACCCGAGAAACTATGTTGGCCAGTCCCCTCGATCCAGGGACTCGAGGCCGACCAGGTTGTTGGGGTATCGCCGATGAAGAAGCCGCTGGTCCTGATCTGCTCGCAAGATGCCGAGTTCTATCTGCTCTACAGCCACATACTGGAGGTTGACGGTTTCAGCAGTGAGACGGCAGACGGCGCGAAGGCTGCGCTGGCCTTGGCCGAACAACGGGAGCTTCAGGCCGTAGTGCTGGATTGCGACCCAGCCAGCATAAACGGGTCCGCAATTTGCGCCCACCTCAAGCGGGAACCGCGCACCACCGACCTGCCTATCATCGCCCTGATCGCGCCTGGCGCCGAGCACCAGCACCTCGATCTCTTGAAGGCAGGCGTTGAGAGCTTTGTGCGGCCGGTGGCTCCGGCCAAGCTGCTCGACTGCCTGCGGGCGAGGCTCGGGCTGACCAAGCGTGGTCCGAACGGGGTTGAAAACGACAGTTGGATTTGTTGTGGAGGCCTGGAGATGAAGCTCGATGCCCATCGGGTTCGCGGTAATGGCCACGACATCCATCTCGGACGGATCGATTTCAACGTGCTGCGGCTTATGATTGAGGCCCCCGGCAAGGTCTTCAGCCGGGACGAGCTTATCGGGGCGGCCTGGCTGCCCAACATTCATGTCGGTGCACGCACCGTCGATGTCCATATCAGCCGAATCAGGAGGGCGCTGAAAACGGCCTTGCCCGGCAGCGTCATTCGCACCGTCAGGTCGGCCGGCTACTCGCTCGAGAAGCCGGACGACTGAAATCGGTGATCGAACGTGGTGCCGCTCTCTCTTCCTCCTGAGAGCGGTGTTGCCGCTTTGAGGCGCTCCTAACGAAGACCAGGAGAAGCAGGCAAATGGAATTTAAAAGCATATTCAGTGTGACGGGTGCTGATCATTCTGATGAGGACCTCACAACAGCTGCCGGACTGTGTGCCGAGGTCGGCGCGCACCTATCGGTACTCATTATACCGCCTCCATTGCTCTTGATGTCGTCTCCGCCCCCCGAATGGAATACAGGACGTGCACAGGCAATTGCAGTACCGAACTATCGATTTCAGCAAATCGAGAAATTTTCACAGGACGTGACCAGAATGGAAAGACGGTCCGCGGATATCCTCAAAAGGCTGAAAGCTATGTCGCTTTCCTGTGACGTTGACACCGACTATTGCGATCCGGCTAGCCTCGGTGAAGTGGCACGACAGCGGGCGCTCTGCGCTGACCTGACGATCGTTGGAGGAGACCTCCTCAACGATGAGACTCTCGGACCTCCTGTTGTCAACGGCTGCTTGTTCGATAGCGGAAAGCCGGTGCTCATCGTGCCGAAGGGCGTTAAGGCGACGCTGTCGCCTCGACGCGTGCTGGTCGGCTGGGATTCGCGTGTAGAGGCCTCGCGTGCGGTTCGGGAAGCTCTTAGTATCCTATCCGCTGCCAAGGAAGTCTGTGTCGCTATGGTCGATCCAAAGGCGCAAAACAACGGGAAAGGCGCGCAGTCTGGAGCTGACATCGCTGCCTATCTTACTCGGCACGGTGCTCGGGTCTCCGTTGACCTGCTTAAGAGCGCCGGCAAATCGGCGGGCACAGTGCTGACCCAGCACGCGAACGACATCTGTGCTGACATGATGGTTATGGGTGCTTATGGCAGCCGTGGGCTGCGTGAGCGGATTTTCGGCGGTCCGCCGAGCTGGAGCTTTGGGAAGACCACATTGCCGCTGTTTTTGGCTCGCTGATCAGCTCCGTAGGAACACCGATCAGGTCGTAGGACCGCCAACCAGTCCGAAGTCGTCGTCGGTTACCGGTCGGATTGCGGAGACATGGCTGGATCCGCGAACATCTTGCGACGCTTGTCAGAGCCAAACCGGACGCCTCGACTGCTTCACGACGCTCTCGTGAACCAACTCGTGCGAGATCGTCCGCAACGGGCAGTAAAGACGAACGGCTGCAGCAGACCGCAGCCAAGCCACAGGGCGGGTGTACCAGGAGACCCCGCCTCGTGCGCGAACCCTGTTGGAAGGCCCCTTATCAGTACCCGGACGCGCGTCAAATCGGCGGCTGTCCCTGTCAGCCTGCGGTGTGCAAGGGCCGCTGCCGCGGAGCTTCCCCTGCCCGATCGTCGGGCGTGCGACAATGTCGGATTCCAGACGAGCTGGAACTGCGCGAACTCGTTGGTTTGACAGGTCTTTATCCGGCACGCCGCATGCATGGGAGTCTCCGAAAGCATTAAGAGCCGTTATCCATGGTTACGCCCCTCGAAAGAAAGAGCCGCTTCCGTCGTGGCAGGGAAACAGCCACTCCTGGGGTGGAGGCCGGCGCTAGAAGCCGCCGTAAGATCCGGAAGAGCCGCGCGACAGCATCACACACTTTCCTTCTGCTCTTGGGTTCGGATCACGCCGCGCCGCTGTCGATGCCGCCGACATTGAGCCCAAGACCTGGAAGGCGGCACACGCTTTTGCTGTCCTCTCAGTCGGGACCGCGGCTCAAGCATGCCTGTGAGGTTCGCATTGCTCAATGCCCGGCAATCGACGTCAACATGCCGCTGAGTTGGAAAACACTCCTAGAGGAGTAAGGATAAGTGGACCTCTTTTGTATTGGTGTGGGTGCTGGACCATCTAATTTGAGCCTTGCGTGTCAGATACAGGAAGAGATTGCGCAAGGGGCACTGTTCCTGGACCGGGAGGTCGATTTCCGAGGACATCCAGGCAGCGCTTTCGATTGCGCGGAGCTCCAGGTCGGCCACTTCCAGGATCTGGTTACTCTGGTCAATCCGCGATCAGCCTACACATTCGTAAACTACCTCCACGAGAACGGGCGTCTTTACAATTTCCTCAATGCGCAATTTCACGGGGTGCTTAGAGCCGAGTTCGCCCAATATCTCAACTGGGCGTTCCAGAAGAATCCGCTTGTCCGTGGCGGCGAGGCCGTTCGCGAAATCCGCTTTGACGGCGAGTTTCGCGTGCGGACGGACAACGCGGTCCTTGATGCAAGAAACCTCGTCATCGACATAGGCAAGCAGGCGCAAATTCCGCCTCAGTTTCATGGCTGGACTGGACCCAACCTGTTCCACTCATCTGAGTTGGCCCACATCAATCCTGAGGTGCAAAAAAAGCATGTCTGCGTTGTTGGCGGCGGACAGTCGGGAGCCGAGCTGCTACTGCACCTTGTCGGCCGGCCGAAAGAACGGCGGCCCGCGGCGATCACATGGGTCTTGACGCGCGAGATGCCTTTCGACGACCACGCGTTCACAAACGGGCTGTTCACGCCATGCTTCTCGGATCGTTTTGCTGCGATGAGCGAGGTGCATCGACAGCTGTTCCTGCGGCGTTTCGCGCTTGCCTCCGAGGGCATTTCAGAAAGCAAGTTGCGCGCGGTCTATCAGGCGCTCTACCACCACGCCTTTCTCGAGCCACACCAATGCGAGATCACATTGCGGCCAAGTTGCAACGTGTCGCGCTGCATCAATGCCGGAGCAGGGCACAGGCTCACGCTGCAACGCGGCTTGGACAACATCGGAGAAGTAACCGCCGATATCGTCATCCTGGCCACCGGGTACGAGAAACCGCTGCCGGGTTTCCTAGAACCGATCGCAGATCGCCTCGAACAGATCGGCAATGAGCTCGCCATCGGCGAGGATTTTTCGGTGTACTGGGACGGACCGCGAGACCGACGCCTTTTCGTTCAGAACGCCTGCCTTGGACAGCGCGGGCTGGCTGATCCGAACTTTGGGCTGCTGGCCTGGCGAGCGCGCCGCATCCTTGACAGCCTTCTGCGGCGCGCGCCATGCGCCAATCCCGAGCATCTAGGGTTCATCAACCGTCCCTTGACGGAGTGCTGGCCCGACCTCGGAGTCGAACAAATGGGCAGCGGGATATGATTCGTCGATATTGATGATCGGCGGTGGCATTCAGGAAAGATTTCCGCCTCTGGCGGCAAAAGCGGGACGAGCAATATTCCTACGGCGTCAGATCGCTCTGCTCGCGCTTGAGCAAGGTAGCGTCGCGCGACTCCTGCTTGGCGTGAAACAGCAAAGGGCATTCAATCACGATGCAGCTTTACGTGCTGTCGGGCTCAACGCCACGTGGATCGAGCCCAACGCCGCCGTTGGCAACCGCGACGCGAATTATGACGCCGGGCCACATGCGGCGGTGGCTGCAAGGGTACCGAGCCTCTCCCGCACTTTCGACCCCATCGCCGAAGTGCGACTACTCCAGGACGCCGAAGCCGGTCTTATCGCCAGCGGGCCAGCCAAACTCTCACCTTCCTAAACGGCAGCCGCTAAGGTGAGCCGTCGAAAGCCGACATTCAGGTTAACGTCAGCTGGCCGTGTTAGGGCTCGCTTATTCAAGGCGGTACCGGCGCTTGCCGAAGCTAAGAAGGGTTGGCATGCCCTTTGCCGTGCTTGATGTGCGGCAACACGGTGAGAGCTCCGCTGAAGCAAGCGAGAGGGAGCAATGCCCTCGAGACCGTGTCCGATTTTGACTGGAAAATATTCCGCGACAAAAGAGACGAAAGGTGTGGAATGACTTTGGACACCAAGATGGAACTGCGTATGGGGTCCCCGGCTCCTGCGCTGAAAGTGGAGAACTGGCTGCGTGGCGAGCCCCTCACGAGCCTTCGGCCCGGCAAGGTCTACCTCGTTGAATTTTGGGCGACTTGGTGCCGACCATGTGTCCACGCCATGCCCCATTTGATCGAACTGCAGGAGAAATATAAAGACAGCGGATTTGAGATTATCGGAGTCGCAGCTTGCGAAAAGGCTGCAACCGCGGACGAAGCGCGGACCAACGTGGATGCCTGGCTGACCGAGAAGTTCCCGAATCTGAATTATCGGACAGCGTTCGATTGCACTGGCGAAATGAAAAAGCTCTGGCTGGAACCCAGCTCTTCGTTCGGGATTCCCACCTCGTTCGTGGTCGACCGCGACGGCCACATCGCTTATATCGGCCACCCGGCACCTCTCGATGACGTTTTGCCGAAAGTCCTTAACGGCAGCTGGCGCAGCAGCTATGAAGCGAAAGCCGTCGATGCAAAGCGAATCTCGCGTGTGCGCGAATCGTCGCTGAGTCAGCCGATATACGCCAAACTTGGGCCGGCGATGCAGGACGAGGATTGGGCAGCGGCACTATTGGCCATCGAAGAAGGCCTCGCCGTGATGCCAGACTCTTTTGATTTTCGGCGGGTTCATGCGGATATTCTGCTTCACAAGCTGCGCGACATCAAAACCGGCTTGCCGCTTATGCGCGAATTGGTCGAGGACGCGATCAACAAAAAGTTCGAAGCGATGTCTTGGGTGGTGATGGCGCTGAACCAACTCTTCCATCCCACGATCGACAACTCCCATCTTCCGCATGATGATCGCTTTGCGATGGGCAAGGAGCTCTCCGAACAGATCCTGGAACTTAATCCTCCGCAAGGCGATGGAGACTTTAAATTCGGGTGTTACTTTCCGGTCGCTCAGTATTATTACGAGAGCGGCAACAAGGACCGGGCGATCGAGTTGATCGAGGTGGCAATCAAATCGCTGGACCATTCGGAGCCAGTGCCGGACCAAACCAAACAGCGCTACCTCACCTCGTTGCTCCAAGCCCTGGCCAACTACACGGGTGAGCCTGCCTGTCACGCGGGTCTCTGTGTGGCTCCGCAAAACAAGACTTCCGAAACTCAAAACGCTGTCACTTCCTGAGCAAGGATCGCGAAGGGCATGACAATTGGAATTGAACACCGGCAAATCCGCCCGCCCAGGCGCACTTCGCAGCAATAACGTCGATGCCGCAAAAGTGCGCGGCTTGCGGCAGGTGGAATTTCCATTGCGTTTACCTCGGGTCGAACCGCGGCGCAGGCGTTCGCGCCGCGGTGAAAGGTCTCGCATTGGTGGACGTGCTCGAGGTCGGCCACGGGACACTGTTGCGTGGGATCGGCTCGCCCAAGCCATTCCCCGCCCACGCAAGCGCCCGAACCACACATCGCAGAAAAAGAGATCGTCCTTCAAGAGGAGTACTGAAATTGGGGAAAAGCGAAATTCCTCATGAACCGGTTGGCCCTGCTGTCCACGGGGACGACGAGGCCCTTGCTTCCCCGTTCGTCAAATGCCTCCTGCGGCTCATTCGTACTCAGGATTCCTTCGGCTTATGGGAAGGCCATTCGGATGCCGAGCTGCTGGCCGAGTTCATCATCACCAAGCAACAGCAACGTGCGGTACCCTTTGGCGGCGATCCCGATCCTGACGCGCTGTGGAGGCTCGACATGTTTTACACCGCCGTAGCGCTTGCGATCGAGGAGCGCTCCGGCGTGTCGACGTCGCCGACAATAGAAATGAAACCCGTGGGGGCTTCCGGCGGTTGGGCGTTCTGTCGAGACGTCCACCGGTTCGGCTTCGAGACTTTCCGCAAACTTGCTGAGGCCGGTACGAAACTGGTCGACGATGCGACTGCAGCCATTGAAGCCTAGCCCGAGATGGAGCGCATCAAGAAACCATTGTTCCAGGAAGGATCTATGTCAGACCTAGATAGGATGAGGAAAAAAGTCTGAAAGCTCCAGTTGCGTGCAGCTATTGCCAAGATGGCATTGCAGGACCTCGTCGAGGGTCTGCCGGGCAAGTGGGCCGACATACAGGAAGTCGCCGAGAAAACCCAAGCCGTTTATGCCGAGTTGGATGTTGCCAAGAGAGAACTCGCTTCAATGAAGAATTTAGGATGATGCGCACATTCACCACCCGTGACGGCTCCATTTGGATGCCGCCGTACCTGACCTCCATCGATAGCAAATCTGCATCGGCTGCTGCCGTTGTTTCAAGGTCTGCTCGCGCGATGTCATGCATCTTCACGGCGTTGATGATGCGGGTGAAATCCTCGCCCCTGCGATGACGAGGACGACGATTTCGACGGCAAGCTCAATCGCATGATCATGGTTGTCGATGATGCCGGCCGCTGCATAGGCTGCGGAGCCTGCGGCCGCGTCTGCCCCAAGAACTGCCAGACGCATGTTCCGGCCGACGAGCTCGCAACATGATCTGGCGAAAACCAGGGGAGCGGCGTGCACTTCATCTTTTTGTCGGCTCGTGGGGCTGGTCCTGTGCAGCAATGCGTCGATGGTTTACTTCGCTTTGGATTCGCTCCGTGTGGCAGTCGTCACGACGCTGGCCTGTTCGCTGCTGCTTCAGGCCGGCTACTTCGGCCGCGTGCTCTTTCTGATCTGGCAGTCCTCTAGCCGCGCTCGTGGAACTCGCCACAGGGGCCAGCATGCCGATGGTTACAGGAAAGCTCGGGTACCAGTCGTCTGACTCTGATCAACTGCGGAATGCAATTTTCAGCTGTGTCCCGGCTTGGTCGAATGCCCAGCATGTGCTGCTGCTTTGATGCGCGGATGACAGGATCAGTGCTCAGACCCACACCAATTTTGGTCACCCTCTGATGACTGAGCTGATCGTATAGGGAATCTGTGTTCGGCTAACACGCGACCATACCCCTGGGCTGACCGGTGCGTAGCAGGTTCAGGTACTTTTTTGCTGGAGATAGCATGCTGGAAAAATTCGAACGTTATCCGCTCACCTTTGGACCCACGCCGATCGAGAGGCTCGACCGCCTCGGCAAGCATCTGGGCGACAAGGTGGAAATCTACGTCAAACGCGAGGACTGCAACTCCGGTCTCGCGTTCGGCGGAAACAAGCTGCGCAAGCTCGAATACATTGTGCCCGACGCGATCGCGTCAGATGCCGATACGCTCGTCACAATCGGTGGCGTGCAGTCCAACCATACGCGCATGGTCGCTGCGGTCGCCGCCAAGATCGGCATGAAATGCCTCCTGGTCCAGGAGAGCTGGGTCCCACATGATGATGCTGTCTACGACCGGGTCGGCAATATCCTCTTGAGCCGCATCATGGGGGCAGAGGTGCGCCTGGTTGACGAGGGCTTTGACATCGGCATCCGCCGCAGCTGGGAAAAGGCACTTTATGAAGTCAAGGCAAGGGGCGGCAGGCCATATGCGATACCTGCCGGCGCCTCTGTCCACAAATACGGCGGCCTGGGCTATGTGGGGTTCGCTGAGGAGGTGCGTGCCCAGGAAGAGCAGCTTGGGTTTGCCTTCGACTATATCGTCGTCTGTACGGTGACTGGTTCAACCCACGGCGGCATGCTCGTCGGGTTCGCCAAGGATGGTCGACAGCGCAACGTGATCGGTATCGATGCCTCCGCCATGCCCGCCAAGACCAAGGCGCAGGTGCTTGGCATCGCCCAAAATACAGCGAAGCTCGTCCACCTCGGAGCGGAAATTGTCGAGGCAGACGTGGTGTTGTTCATGGACTACGCGTACCCGGGTTATGGCGTTCCATCGGAGGAAACCAAAGAGGCAATCCGTTTGTGCGCGCGGCTCGAGGGCATGATTACGGACCCCGTTTACGAGGGCAAATCGATGCAAGGGATGATCGACCTCGTCCAGAGGGGCTTCTTTCCACAGGGATCGAGGGTCCTCTACGCACATCTAGGCGGCGCACCGGCGATCAACGGGTACGGCTACACCTTTCGCAACGGCTGACGTTCGGCAGTCTGCGATTCCGCGGTCGCGCTCGAACGTGGGTAGGTAGCGTCGTTCGAGCGCTTGGCTGGAGAAGTGGAGGCAGCGACGGGCATCCACTAATTGGTACCATTACGTGCTGTCGGTGCTCAACGCCACGCGCATTGAGCGCATGCCGCCGTTGGCAACCGCGAGGCGAATTTTGACTCCGGGGCAAGAATCCACACGCGGCGGTGGCGGCACGAGGACCAAGCCGGCGAGTTCGCGCTTTCGAACTGGCGCCAAACTGCCACTGCTCGAGGGCCGAGGCCAGTCTAATCACAGGCGAGCCGTCCAAGCTCTCAAGAGTGATAGGGCGAAACCCGACAGCGGCAGAAGACATGTCGGGTTCACGACAATCGGCCGCATTTGGCCTCGTGGAGAATTTCAAAGCATTTCCCGCCGCTTACCGGAGCTGAGGGAATTGGCACCTCCGTTGCAGCTTGATGTGCGGCAACACGGTGAGAGCTTCGCTGAAGCAAGCCAGAGGGAGCGATGCCCTCGAGACCGTGTCCGATTTTGACTGGAAAATATTCCGCGACAAAAGAGACGAAAGGTGTGGAATGACTTTGGACACCAAGATGGAACTGCGTATGGGGTCCCCGGCTCCTGCGATCAAAGTGGAGAACTGGCTGCGTGGCGAGCCCCTCACGAACTTTCGGCCCGGCAAGGTCTACCTCGTTGAGTTTTGGGCGACTTGGTGCGGACCATGTGTCGACGCCATGCCCCATTTGATCGAACTGCAGGAGAAATATGAAGGCAGCGGATTTGAGGCGGTCGGAGTTGCCGCCTGCGAACAGGGTCCTACCGCAGACGAGGCGCGGACCAACGTGGATGCCTGGCTGACCGAGGAGTTCCCGAATCTGAATTATCGTATCGGGTTCGATTACATTGGCGAAATGAACAAGCTCTGGATGGATCCCAGCTCTTCGATTGGGATTCCCACCTCGTTCGTGGTCGACCGCGACGGCCACATCGCTTTTATCGGCCACCCGGCGGAACTCGATGACGTTTTGCCGAAAGTCCTTAACGGCAGCTGGCGCAGCAGCTATGAAGCGAAAGCCGCCGATGCAAAGCGCATCGCGCATAACCAACTTGCAGCGCGCGAAATGTCGCTTACCGGGCCGATATACGCCAAACTTGAGCCGGCGATGCAGGCCGAGGATTGGACGGCGGCGCTCTTGGCCATCGAAGAAGGCCTCGCCTTGATGCCAGACTCTTGTGAGTTCCGGCAGATTCATGCGGATCTTCTGCTTCACAAGCTGCGCGACATCAAGACCGGCATGCCGGTCATGCGAGAATTGGTCGAGGACGCGATCGACAAAACGTCCGACGCGGTGTCGTGGATGGCCTTGGCCCTCAACCAACTCTTCGATCCCACGATGGACAATTCCCATCTTCCGCGCGCGGAGCGCTTTGCGATGGGCAACGAGCTCTCGGAACAGATACTGGCACTCAATCCCCCGAACGGCGATGGCCCGTTTAAATACCTCCGGTACCTCCCGGTAGCTCAGTATTATTACGAGAGCGGCAACAAAGATCGCGCAATCGAGTTGATCGAGGTGGCACTGAAATCGGTGGACCGGCTGGGGCCAATTCCGGACCACACCAAACAGTACTATCTTACCCCATTGCTCGAAGCACTGGCCAACTACACGGGTGAGCCTGCCTGTCACGCGGATCTTTGTGTGGCTCCGCAAAAGAAGGCACCCGAAACTCAAAACGAAGTCACTTCCTGAGCAAGAATCGCGAAGGGACTGACAATTGGAATTGAACACTGGCCAATCCGCCCATCGAAGCTCTCTTCGCAGCAAGTATGTCGATGCAGCAGGGCGGCGGCTTGCGGAAGGTTGGATTTCAATTGCGTTGACCACCGGTCGGATCGCGGCGCAGACGATGTGCGCCGCGAATTCGCGCCGCAGGTCTCGCACTCGTGGACATGTCGAGGTCGGCCACGGGGCACTCTTGGGGTTGGCCCGCCCAAGCCATTCGTCGGCCACGCAAGCGGACCCGGAGTGGGCATCGCAGGAAAAGGAAATCGTACCTCGAAGACGAAGACTGAAATGACGAACAACGAAATTCCTCCGGTTGGCCCTGCTGTCAACAATGACGACGAGGCCCTTGCTTCCCCGTTCGTCAAATGCCTCCTGCGGCTCATTCGTACTCAGGATTCCTTCGGCTTATGGGAAGGCCATTCGGATGCCGAGCTGCTGGCCGAGTTCATCATCACCAAGCAACAGCAACGTGCGGTACCCTTTGGCGGCGATCCCGATCCTGACGCGCTGTGGAGGCTCGACATGTTTACACCGCCGTAGCGCTTGCGATCGAGGAGCGCTCCGGCGTGTCGACGTCGCCAATAATTGGAATGAAGCCCCTGCGGGCTTCCAGCGGTTGGGCGTTCTGTCGAGACGTCCACCGGTTCGGCTTCGAGACTTTCCGCAAACTTGCTGAGGCCGGTACGAAACTGGTCGACGATGCGACTGCAGCCATTGAAGCCTAGCCCGAGATGGAGCGCATCAACAAAACCATTGTTCCAGGAAGGATCTATGTCAGACCTAGATAAGATGAGGAAGAAAGTCCGAAAGCTCCAGTTGCGTGCAGCTATTGCCAAGATGGCATTGCAGGACCTTGTCGAGGGTCTGCCGGGCAAGTGGGCCGACATACAGGAAGTCGCCGAGAAAACCCAAGCCGTTTATGCCGAGTTGGATGTTGCCAAGAGAGAACTCGCTTCAATGAAGAATTTAGGATGATGCGCACATTCACCACCCGTGACGGCTCCATTTGGATGCCGTCGTACCTGACCTCCATCGATAGCAAGACCTGCATCGGCTGCTGCCGTTGTTTCAAGGTCTGCTCGCGCGATGTCATGCATCTTCACGGCGTTGATGATGCGGGTGAAATCCTCGGCCCCTGCGATGACGAGGACGACGATTTCGACGGCAAGCTCAATCGCATGATCATGGTTGTCGATGATGCCGGCCGCTGCATAGGCTGCGGAGCCTGCGGCCGCGTCTGCCCCAAGAACTGCCAGACGCATGTTGCGGCCGACGAGCTCGCAACATGATCTGGCGAAAACCAGGAGAACGGCGTTGCACTTCATCTTTTTGTCGGCTCGTGGGGCTGGTCCTGTGCAGCAATGCGTCGATGGTTTACTTCGCTTTGGATTCGATCCGTGTGGCAGTCGTCACGACGCTGGCCTGTTCGCTGCTGCTTCAGGCCTGCTATTTCGGCTGCGTGCTCTTTTTCGCGGACGTCGATGATCTGTAGAACTGTTCATTCGCTCCGCAGAGGGCCGGCGAATCCAATCTCTTCCTAAGCCCGTTGGCCGTAATCGAAAGACACGGGGCCGGCGAGTTCGTGCTCAGCTGCCACTGTGCTAGCAAGGGAACGGAATCCAATCCCGGAGCAGATGGCCAGAGTTGAGCGAAGACTGCGGTCGGAGCTCCTGCGCTTCCGGGTCTCCAAGGGGACGACTTTGCGAACCGAAGGGACTTTGAACCGTTGACGTGGCCAGCGTGCGGTAGGTTGGGCCAGCGACAGGGATCCCGGCCGGCCGGGAAGCACCGCCCTCTCAATGTGCGTTGACTTCGCTTCCTTTGGCGAAATGTGGGTAACGGCGAGGGCCGCACTCTTCCCGGGCCGTCGACATTCCCGCCCTTTTGGTGCGTGCGCCGTTAGGCGCGACAATTCGGTGCCCGCGTGTAACTGCGCGCATTCGCCGAAGCTTAGACGTGGTGCATTCCCGCTCGCCCGTTTGGCGGACAGTTCCGGCCGTGCTGGTTTTGCCGCCTAACGCCCGCCGCTCGTCACTGCCACACCCCTCTCCGGCAACGGCTCGGCGCATCGCGCAAGCCGGTTTAGCGATCAGGCCAGGCCCTTCGCGAGTTCCAACGCCTGCCGTTCGAAGAGGCGGCGGTAAATGCCACCATCGAGATTGATCAGGGCGGCATGATCGCCGTCCTCCATGATGCGGCCACGGTCGAAGACGAGCAGCCGATCGAGCGAGCGGACCGTCGACAGCCGGTGTGCGATGACGAGTGTGGTTCGGCCCACCATCAACCGATCCACCGCTTGTTGAATGAGCACCTCGGATTCCGAATCGAGGCTCGATGTGGCCTCGTCCAGAATAAGGATCGGCGCGTTCGCGAGGAAGGCGCGCGCGATCGCCACGCGCTGGCGCTCGCCGCCGGAGAGCTTCAAACCCCTTTCGCCGACCAATGTCCCATAGCCCTTCGGCAGGGGCGCGATGAATTCGTGGGCACTTGCCAGTCGTGCCGCTTGCTCGATCTCGGCCTGGCTCGCGCCAGGCCGGCCATAGGCGATGTTCTCGGCAAGCGACCTGTGAAACAGGATCGGCTCCTGCTGCACGATCGCGATCTGCGAACGAAGGGACTCTTGGGTCACCTCCGAGACGTCCTGACCGTCTATCAGGATCCGGCCGCCGCTCAGGTCGTAGAGTCTCTGGATCAGCTTCACGAATGTTGTCTTGCCGGAACCGGAGGGTCCAACCAACCCAACCCTTTCGCCAGCTTCAATCGACAGCGAACATTCGCTATAGAGCGGCAGGGGATGGTTGGCGTAGCGGAAGTGGACGTTCTCGAAATCGATACGGCCGTTCGTGATCCGGATCGGCTTGGCCTCTGGACGATCGGCAACATCCACCTGCTGATTGTGGATGGCCACCAGTTCTTCCATATCATTAACCGAGTGCTGCACGTTGCGGACATGCATGCCGGCATCACGCAGATAGCCCTGCAGGACGATGAAGGACGTGAGAACATATGCTATCTCGCCCGGCGTTGCCTGTCCATGCGACCACAGAAGCAGGGCATATCCGACCACCGCCACCCTGAGCGCAACCAAAGTTACGCCTTGGGTTGAGCCGATGATCGTTCCGCGCACCCAGCTCCGGCGCGCGCGGTGCCGCCATTTCGTCATGATATTTGCAAGCCGCTCGTCTTCGCGAACCTCTGCGCCGAAGCCCTTGACCACAGCGTTGCAACTGACCGCGTCCGCAAGCGCGCCGCTGAGCCTTGTGTCCCATCGGTTGGCAAGGCTCGCCGCTGGCGCGACATAGCCGAGCGACAGCGAAATCGAAAACGCAAGGTAGACGAGAGAGCCGCAAGCAAAGATCACGCCCATGACCGGCCAGTGCCAGCCGAGCAGCACCGTCGAGCCGATCAAGATGACAAACGACGGGAGCAGCGTGACGAGTATCGTGCTGTTGAGGAGGTCGAGCGCCCACATGCCGCGCGTTATCTTGCGCACTGTCGAGCCGGCGAAGCTGTTTGCATGCCAGTCTGTCGAAAAGCGCTGCACATGATGGAACGCTTCGGTCGCGACGTCGGAAATCATTTTCAACACCAGGTCGCTCAGGCCAATGAAGGCGACGTGGCGCATGGCAATGCCACCGAGTGCCAATGCAATCGGTACAGAGAATGCTGCAACAGCTGAATCCGAAGCTGGTGCTGCCGCATTAGCAGCACGAGAAACAGCGTCGATGAGTCGGCCAGAATAGAGCGGCATCAACACGTCAGCCAGCGTGGAGGCGAGCATCGCGGTCATGATGATCGCGAGCCGGGCCGGCTGCCTGTTCCAGAGGCGAACAGTGAAGGCGAAAACGTCGCGACAAGTGGCGCCGCGCCCATGGACGGGGAAACGTCTCATAGTTTCCAAGCGGGCGCATCAACACGCTCGGTCCCAAAGACGATAAAAGACAAAACTGGAATTTCGACCTCCCCCATAACAGCATCAATTTTGGCGGGCAGCTCTTGCCGCCTCACGACGGTGAGTTCAAAAGTCGTGCCAACTGAGCGGGAACATCCGAAGGACAAATTCAGCAGGTTACCGAGCCTGGAGAAAGTCAGCCGCCATCCAGTCGATACGATTGCTACGGCTGCTCAACTCGGGAGATTGGAAAAGAAGGTCGATGTATCGATTGAATTTTGAGCTTGTTCTTGCCTCGATCAAATAAGTACAGTTGCAATGCAGCTTTCTCAGGCCCGGCACTTAGGTGCTGATTTCAAAAGCGCGCCGCGAATACTTTCCTGCCCATATTCCGTCAATCGAATGCTCGACTGTCGGATTGTGCGCTCCCCGACACAGTGCTGTCGGTTCGCCTCCTGGGTACCTCCCCCGTCGATTGACGACCTGAAGGAGAAGCTTCGCTCGCAAGCTGGCACGACTCTTGAGGGTACTCCAGGTGGCGGAAGGAACTCCGGCTCGAGTCCCGTTGACTTCGGATGTTGCGAGGCTGGGTTGGAGCAAACTGTGCACCAATGAGAACGCAATGAAGGAGACATCATGGAACTCCGGCGGATTGCGGTGGAGTTAGACCTATTCCTCAAGATGACTGATGATGTCGCTCAATCCGAACAGTTGTTCGAACTGTTGTCTGCGTTTGCGCTGAATTTCGATTGCCCGTGGATTGCCTATGGGCCGCTCGCATCAGAGAGGGCTTTCAAGCCGAACCGGGAGGGTTCTGTGGTGATGTGGAATTATCCTGCTGAATGGCAGGAGCGCTACTCGAGAATGGGCTATGCCAAAATAGACCCCCTCATCAAGAAAGGTCGAAAGGAGGCGGGACCCTTTCGATGGAGCGAGGTGTATACTGATGAAAACATAACTGAAGATGGACGCCGCGTCTTGGACGAAGCAGCAACATTCGGCTTGAGGTCAGGCGTTACCGTCCCATTACATGGCCCTGGTGGCAGCTTTAGGTTTGTGAGTTTTGCTCAATCCTCGGACTGCGAATTGCAGAATAGAGCGATCACCTACCTGCAAATGGCCGCGCTGCGGTTTCATCGGATGGTTACGAAGTTCGACACTACGACTGCGTCGGAACGAGCTCATAACCTGTCTCCGAGAGAAATAGAGTGCATTGATTTGGTGTCACAAGGAAAATCATCTTGGGAAATAGGAACTATTTTAGGCAGATCACGAAATACGATAGATTTCCATTTAAAAAATGTAATGCGGAAGTTGGATGCGACCAGCAGAACGGTAGCTGTTGTAAAAGCTTTGAACCTTGGGATTATCCAACCGCCGTAGGTGCGCAGCTAGTTCTCCGCCCGTAGTAGCGCGCGTGATAGCCGAGACGCTCCGGCGTGCGCTCGCTCTTCGAAGCACCCAGCGCCTCGTCCATCTCGGCCTCGAGCACCTCCTGCATCACGGCGCGAATCACCTCGTGCAATCCATCCGGCTTCGAAAGCAAAATGTCGTTGACGCTGCTACGGCGGATTTATCTTCAGGCTTGGTCCTGGTGGCGATGCTGAGTTCGCTTCGCTGAGATTGGGCGGTCATGACAGGGTGGTGTTCAATGTCACCGATTCCTGGAAGAAATTACCATCCGTATTAAGCGACTGACGATGAGTGATGTGTGTCCAAAATCTGACAGCTGTCAGAAAACATTTCGGGTTCAATACAGCGGAGCGTCTTAGCCCTGTCGGGCTTTTCGAAGCCTATCTCGCAGTAACTGCGCGCCAGGCGCACTAGCTCGGCCTTTGCTGGTCGATGTGCGGCAATATAGTGTGAGGGCTGACCCGCATGAGAACACGGAACTCGCTCGATGAAGGATGATCGACGGCATCCAGAAAGCTTCTCTCCGGCGGGTTCGAGGGTGCTGCGCGCGCATCTCGGCGACGGGCCAGCGACCAACGGTTGAGGCTACATCTCCGGAGCGAGTGATGCCTCGAAAGATGCAATGCTGTCTCTGGTCCGACGCGCTGGAAGTTTGTGAAGGGTCGGCCCGGCAAATCGGTGAACCGGGCGGCTTAGGCTGCCAAAAAGGGTAGATGTCTGCGTTGCCTCGGTAGATCAGCAGGCGGTATCAGAAAGCCAAAGGCACACGCACACCATCGTGGCGCTTCGCAGGAAGTAGATGGGAGTAATCACCAGTGATTTTACCGGAACTTCGCTCAGCAAACACAGCCGGCAGGGTTTTGGAGATAACGACGACCACGGGATGCGTCGTAGGATGTTCATATTGTCCCCAGGACAAGTTCGCGGTCCGGCAAAGAAAAGTGTCTCATGCGAGTCATCTGGATCTTGAAGATTTCAAGCGGTGTCTGGCCCGCGTACCGACTTCCGTCGACATTGGTTTTGCGGGATACTCCGAACCTTGGCTCAATCCGGACTGTACCGAAATGGTGGAGCACGCCTTCGCCAAAGGCCATGGCATCAGGATTTTTACGACGCTGGTGGGAATGAACGGGCAGGACCTGCAGCGATTGCAAGCCTTGCGCTTGGGCGTATTCGTGGTCCATGTTTTCGATGACGGCACCTACAT
The DNA here is from genome assembly GCF_029674545.1 of Mesorhizobium sp. WSM4904. NCBI lineage: Bacteria > Pseudomonadati > Pseudomonadota > Alphaproteobacteria > Hyphomicrobiales > Phyllobacteriaceae > Mesorhizobium > Mesorhizobium sp. WSM4904. The sequence goes on from NZ_CP121354.1 coordinate 1,322,742, forward strand.
GAACAGCCGCCTGGTCGGAGACAAGTATCGCGATCTGGTTCGTCAACTCGTCGACGCGGACATCCCCTTGATCCGATTCGTGGCCTTGGGCGAGCCCCACCCAGATATAGCCGACATTATTCCTACCGAAGCCCTGATAAAAGCGCGGCCGGTGAGCAGTAGGGGTGGAAGCGTCGACCCTAAGATCGTTGCACCACGTCAGCCAGTGGTCGGAGCCCTAACCTGCGTGGACGCACGACAGTATCGGAATGTTCTTCTTCCAAACGGCGACGTTACCCTGTGCTCTATGGATTTTGAACGGCGTCACGTATTGGGCAACCTTCTATATGAGGGTTACTCCGCTCTGTTTGAAAAGCCAGTTTTTCGCGAAATCGTCGACCGCATGAATGGAGCAGATGGTTTTCTGCTTTGCAGGATGTGTGAATTCGCCGACCCAAACGACCGGACCTGAGTGCATGCCGGCCGAGAGGGCGTGCCTGGCAGTGCGGATGGCCCCACGACAGATGCACCTGCCCGCGACGCCATCGTGTTTTCACGTTACGCCAGTATGTTCCTGTAGGCGCGGCAGTGGGCCTCGAGCATTTCGGAGACGAGCTCATCGAAAGGTCTTCGCCTTCCAACCGAGCTTGTCGGCCTGCCTAGCTTGAGGTAACGCCGATCACAGGTCAACCATCGGTCGGATGGAAACAGTGTTAGTCGATCCCGATCAGAGCTTGATTGCTTACTCACGGCTCACCTCGTCAACGCCTTCACCCTCCCGGACGATCTCCTTTTCGACTCGCCTGAAGGCAGCAGCCCAGCTGCGGCCGGGGATGGTTGCCGTCGCGGTAGTGGACGTTCTCGAAACCGATGCGGCCCTTCGCCAGCGCGTCTCCCGGTTGCTTCCGCCTGGCCTACGAACGGGCTTTCCGTCAAGGGGGTCCACGGCGGCCCCGCCCTCTTGATCCGGCGGCTCGGGCCAGTCATCGCGCAAGAGATCGGAATCCGCATTCTTCTCAAAGAGAGCGTGGCTTTCGCTGTGTCATCGGTCATCAAATAGTTTCTTGAATCAGGTTGGTGTCCGCAGCCCGAGGTTGAACGGCGAATATTGATGACCGCCGCGAAGCCGCTCGCTCGCTACGGCGCTATTGAGGAGCGCGCTCGCGAGCGGCTTCGCTACCGCCGAGCGACACAACCTCTGGCGACGCGACCCTGCTGATCTCCTTGGACTCATTCATTTGTCCGGAGCGCTATGGGCAGCGAAGGGTGGGTACGTCAACTACCTGATGCCATAGTAGCGATGCTTTCGCGGAAGCTTTAGAAGCCATCCTGTTGCAGCACATTCGAAAGCATCCGAATGGAGGGCAACGCAACCCAACAATATTTGATGAGGATGCCGGCATCACCAGACCAAACCCAGACCAAACAAAGCTGCCTCCGGCATTCTGCTTCAACGTTAAGCGACGAACATCTGCCGCAAACCACTAGCCATTAAACAGCTCTCTTCTTTGAAAGACTATGTGCAGAGGACTTGATATGGACACCGACGCTTTCACGGCTCATGAATCTAACGTTCGTCGTTATTGCCGGGCGTTCCCCACCGTCTTTACGAAGGCCCTTGGGGCGACGATCTGGGACGAGACGGGTAAGCCCTTTATCGATTTCCTGGTGGGTTCCGGCGCACTCAACTACGGGCACAACAATCCGGATATTATGGCGCCAGCGATTGAATATCTCGTCGGTGAGAACATTCTTCTGTCGCTTGATATGCATACGGCGGCAAAGCGTGACTTCATTGAAGGGTTCGTCGATTGGATCCTGAAACCCAGAGGCCTTTCGTACAAGATTCAGTTTCCCGGGCCGACCGGCACGAACGCCAACGAAGCGGCGCTGGCGCTGGCGCGAAAATACACCGGCCGCTCGAGCGTCATGGCCTTTACGAATGCGTTCCACGGCATGTCGCTCGGCTCTCTAGCGGTGTCGGGCTCGGCCTCAACCAGGGAACTGGGAGGCGTCGCTCGCCACGATGTGATCCGTGTTCCCTATGACGGCTATCCGAGCCAAGCTTTCGATTCCGCCAGTTACATCGACAGCGTTTTGAGCGACCCGGGGAGCGGCATAGAAAAGCCTGCCGCAATCATTCTGGAGACCATCCAGGCCGAAGGCGGCATGAACGCCGCATCCGCAGCTTGGCTCACGGAAATTCAGCGCATTTGCCGTACGCACGGCATTGTTTTTATCGTCGACGATATTCAGGCGGGTGCGGGCCGAACTGGCGATTTCTTCTCATTCGAGTCCGCGAAAATCGAACCGGATATTGTGTGTCTTTCCAAGTCCCTAAGCGGTTCAGGTAGTCCGTTGTCCATCGTTCTGATTCGACCCGACTTGGACATATGGAAGCCCGGAGAACATAGCGGGACCTTCAGAGGCAACAATTTCGCCTTCGTGACGGCAGGAGCCATGTGCAAGATGTGGTCGGATAGGAAATTTACTGCAGGTGTCGAGCGGACAGCCGTCAGGCTGCAAACGCACCTCGATCGCCTGGTTGCGAAATTTCCAAGATACATCGAACAGAAGCGCGGCCGCGGTCTGATGGCCGGCCTGAAATGCCGTTCACCGGCAGTTGTCGGCCGCGTGCACGATGTCGCATTCGAAAATGGCCTTCTTATCGAATCCTCGGGGCCAAATCGCGACGTTATCAAAGTCCTCCCACCGATAACCATCACCGATGCCGAACTCGATCGTGGCATCACCATCCTTGAACACGCACTACAGGAGCAAGACAATGCCTAGTCAGATATCTCAAGTGCCAGCCATCTCGCCGGTTTCGATCAAAGAACGGACCGGGTCGATCAACACGGCGGAGATCATCTCGGTCCTGAAAGGTGAGCTCACCGCTCTGCACATCAAGCAAGCTTTCAGCACCGAAGTAGCCGAGGAGATCACTACGAACTTTATTGGAAGCTCTGGTCTCAGAGAGCGTAAAGATGGTGTGCCCGGACAATATGTCGGCGCATCTCACTACAGGAAGGATGCAGCCACCTATTTCGCAGACGCCGAAAACGCGCGGCCGTACGTCGATGCCCTTTTTAAGAATTTGGTTGACCCGGTTCGAGCAGTATTCAGGGCGTTGAAGCGAGAGCTTCACAACCAGGGAATCGAATTGCGGCTAGCCCGTTCCGAACACGGCCAGGCCAATGTTTGTCGCGGCCTCAGTTGGTCGGGCACAGGCACATTTTCCTTGGATCCCCACGACGACGTCGCTCAAGTCTTACGTGCTGGCGATGATTACGAGCTTTCTGCGGTGGCGCACAATACGGTCGCAGCGCTCAACCTCTATCCCAGCATGCCTGAGGAAGGCGGCAATCTGAAGCTCTGGAGCCACAAGCCGACGGTTGCGGACCGGATATCGCAAGGTGTGGAGACCACTGGATATCCCTATTCGGCAGCCTATCTGGAAGCCGTCCCTTGCCGCGAGTTCGAGCTCAAAACCGGGGATATCGCCCTAATCGATGGCGGCTTCGTTCACGGGGTTACCGGTCAATTAGGCGACGGAAAGCGTCGCCTAGTGCTGAATTGCTTTTTCGGATTTGCGCGGCCTGATCTTGTTCTCTGGTGGACGTGACGTTGGACCTCGCAGCGATCGACTGGCTTGGGCCGTGAGTTGGCGTGGCCAGGCGTGTGACTGCTCATGCTGCCGTCATACAAGCCGAACCTCGAACCGATTGAAATGGCCTTCGCCAGACAGTTTGGGCTGATGCCTTTGCAGGCTACAATTCAGGACTCGCCCTATGAAGAAGCAGTTTACTCCTACAAACGATGTAAGCCTCGCGATCTTTGATCGTCTTGAGTCTGAGGTGCGGAGCTACGTCCGTGCGTTCCCAGTTCTGTTCGATCGAGGCGTCGGCACTGCCCTCATAGCTACAGACGGTCGGGAATACATCGACTTCTTGGGAGGCGCGGGAGCCTTGAATTACGGGCACAACAACCCAGCCTTCACGCGGGCGTTGTTGGACTACATTGCGCGCGACGGAATTGTGCACGGGCTCGACCTTGCTACGACCGCCAAGAAGGCCTTCATCGAAGCTTTTGAGCAGTTTATTTTGAAGCCCCGCGGTCTGTCTTATAAATTGCAATTTACTGGCCCCACAGGTACGAACGCGGTCGAGGCGGCTCTGAAGCTAGCTCGCCAAGTGACCGGCAGGTCAAACATCGTTTCGTTTACGAACTCGTTTCACGGAGTCAGCGCTGGGGCGTTGGCGGCAACCGGAAACACGAAGTTCCGAGATGCTGTCGGCTTTCCCCTCGCGCACGTGACATCGTTGCCGTACGAGGGCTATCTCGGCGCTTCAGACACGATCGAGTATTTCGAGAAGCTTCTCGATGATCCTAGCAGTGGTCTCGGCAAACCCGCTGCGGTGATCCTAGAAGCAGTGCAGGGCGAAGGCGGTGTCAATGCTGCTACCGTTGAATGGCTGCAACGGCTGCGTGATCTGACCTCTCGGCACGAGATCCTGATGATCCTCGATGATATTCAGGCTGGTGTCGGTCGCACAGGGAAATTCTTCAGTTTCGAGGCGGCTGAGATCGTGCCGGACATCGTTACCCTGTCAAAGTCGTTGTCTGCAATTGGAACGCCTATGGCCCTTGTCCTCATGAAGCCTGAACTTGATGTCTGGACGCCGGGTGCGCACACCGGCACGTTCAGGGGCAACAACTATGCTTTCGTCACTGCTCGTGCGGCCCTTGAGACTTACTGGTCCGACTCCAAGTTTGAAGATGAGATTGCTCGCAAATCAGCCATCTTGGCTCAAGAACTCAAGTCGATCGCAGACGACTTCCCCAGCCTTGCTCTGAATGTCCGAGGCCGCGGCTTGATGTATGGACTCGTATCACCAAAGCACCACTCATTGCCGGGGCTCATTTCCCGGGAAGCTTTTCGTCGCGGCTTGGTGATCGAGATCGCTGGCTCGTATGGTGAGGTGCTCAAGTTCATGACAGCCCTTACCATAACCGAGGCTGAACTGCGCCGTGGTCTGTCGATCGTACGCGACAGCATTGGCGCGGTGCAGGACAGCATTTCAGCGGAGTAGGCATTCACTCAGTCCCCCCTACCCAGTCTGGGCTTATCAAGCAAAGGAAATTCCGCTTTAGACGTATGCGATTGTATGGAGACGGACAGCAAAAATGGACACTCGGAGAGCTCAAACAATGGACACCGACCGCTTGACGTGATCGAACGACAGTACGGCATGTGCAAATCAATACACACTTCTTGCTCGTTGCAAGATGAAGGACGACGTCCAGGGCCGGTGAAACCGGTATTCTAATATATTATATAAGTAAGATGGTAATATTGCTGGTTTATCACGAGCGAAGACGAACGGTACACAACACATTAGAAATTAACTTGTATAAGAGGTCCGGTATTTCTTATCCTTTCTGATGAAAAATAGAACGGATTTTGTGCGACGTCGAAGTTTGGCGAGACGAGTGTAAGGCGCGTTCGCGAACCTTACACCGTTACGTTCTGAAGGAGTTGAGATCGTGAGTGATATGACAGCCCGAGACGATGAGATAAGCCTAGCCGAACGCGTAACGCAGCATTTGAAACCGCATTTATGGGCAAAGGCCAACCGGCTCCTTATCCGTAAAGCAATCAGCGAATTTGCACACGAGTTGCTAATTGCTCCTCGACTCCAGCGAATGGAAGGCGACTGGGGGAAGTATGTGCTGGAAAGCGAGACCCCTGGGTTGGAGTATTGGTTCCAGGCTCGGCGCCTCCTGCTAGATCACTGGCAAGTGGACGCCGGCTCTCTGGAGAAAAGGATTGAGGGCAGGCCGGCCCCCCTGGATGCGCTTGATTTTGTTATTGAGTTCAGCCGCCATCTTGGCATAAAGGAAGAGATGATGCCGGTTTACCTGCAGGAGATCAGCAGCACGCTGTATGGCAGCGCGTACAAGCAGGCCAAAACAGAGATATCCGCCGCAGAACTGGCTTTTGCCGATTACCAGATCGTTGAGGCTGGCATGACGGAGGGCCACCCGACCTTTATCGCGAATAACGGTCGCATTGGCTTTGACGCGCTCGACTATAGTCGCTATGCGCCGGAGGTGGGCAGTTCGATAAGACTCATATGGCTGGCCGTCCATAAAGAAATGGCAACGTTTAAGTCCATTTCAACGCTCGACTACGACCTTCTCATGCACGAGGAACTCGGTCGACAGGCGCTGGAACAGTTCGACGCAGCGTTGCGTCAAAAGGGACTAAACTCGACCGATTACATCTATATGCCAGCGCATCCTTGGCAATGGTTCAATCGGCTCTCAACTATCTTCGCGGCGGATATCGCCAACCGGCACATTGTCTGCCTAGGCCAGGGGAAGGACATATATCATGCCCAGCAATCGATCCGCACACTTTTCAATATAAGCGATCCGCATAAACGGTACGTGAAAACGGCGCTGTCGATACTTAACATGGGGTTTATGCGCGGCTTGTCACCGACACACATGCTGGCGACGCCCGCCATCAACGAATGGTTGAAGAATTTGCTCGACAGTGACTCCTATTTAGCCGCCAACGGCTTCAGCATCCTTCGCGAGGTCGCGACGATTGGCTATCGCAATCGTTGTTTCAACACCGCCCTCAAGAAGGACTCCCCTTACAAGCAGATGCTTTCTGCGCTGTGGAGGGAAAGCCCCCTTCGGCAGTTGAAAGAAGGGGAACGTCTGATGACAATGGCGTCGCTGCTTCATGTCGATTACAATGGTGAAGCACTCGTGACAGCCCTCATCAATGCCTCGGGGTTAGACGCCGCCGCTTGGCTACGCCGCTATTTTGAATCTTATCTGGCGCCGCTTCTCCACTGCTTTTATGCTTACGATCTAGCGTTTATGGCACATGGAGAAAATATAATTCTAGTTATGAAAGATCACGCTCCGACGCGAGTTATCATGAAAGACATTGGCGAGGAGCTTCGTATTCTAGGCGGAGATCTCAACGTGCCGGAGGAGATTAAGAGGATCTGCATTCAAGTAAATCGCGACATGAAGCACGACTTCATTTTCACCGACGTTTTCGACTGCTTCTTTCGTTACTTGGCTGTAACACTCGAAGAACATCTTGATTTTCCGTCGACACACTTCTGGCAGCTCGTAAGCGAGTCCATCCTTGGCTACCAGACGAAACATCCGGAATATGACGAAAAATACAGGCAGCATGACCTATTCGCTCCAGAATTTCTGCGACGATGTATGAATCGACTGCAGATACAAAAAAACCAGCAAATGGTGGACTTCGGTGATCCGGGAGAATACCTGCACACCGTCGGCACGCTGAAGAACCCACTGGCGGGCATTCGCAAAGTGACCAGTGCAGGTTAAGCTTGAAGGAGGCGCGTATTTTAAATGAACAATGTAGTTAGCCGGTTTTGGGCCAATACCATACCCCCCCCTTGGGGTAAGCAACCCCTTGCGTAAACGCCGCCGCAGCATGTTGCGCGTATCAGGCGCCCGCTCACCAGCGCGTCGCCTGCTTCCATTCTGAAAGGAGGCGCCTAATTTTTTTATCGCCTTCGGGCCGGCTTTCCAGGTGCCGTCAACACTGACACGGTTAGGCGCCCAAAGCTTGATTTGTGTAGACCTCGCTACCTTAAGCATAAACCTCGTCGAACGCCTTCAATCAAGCACTGCGGCCTTGACGCTCATGCTAGGAGATCATGGCCGCGTTGGAGGTAAGTGCGGCTCTAACTTATGGCTAGAAGGGAGCTTCTCATGTACATTCTAGAAACGCCGCGCCTAATCCTAAGGCCACCGTCGCATAGCGACGAGCTTCTTCTACATGAGCTTCATAGCGATCCATTTGTGGTAAATGCCATGTGGGATGGAGTCTATCCGACCCGAGAGCAATCGAAAGCTAAACTACAACAGTTCATCCATCATTGGCAGAGCAATGGTTTCGGCTTATGGATGGTGTTCGTAAAAGGCGAAGGCCAAGTCGGAAAATTCGCAGGCTACTGTGGATTGATGTACAGTGGCCCGTATCTGCCCGAAGATCCCACTAATGTGGAAACCGTATCGTGCCTCCACCTTGCGTCTTCCGGTAAGGGGATCGCCGCAGAGGCCGGCAGGGCAGCGATCCAGTTTGCTTTCGAGAACCTAACGCTCGAGAAGGTCACTTCATTCATTCGCCCAACGAACACGCGTTCGCTTCGGAAAGCACCGAAAGTAGGCCTTCGCTATGTAAGAGACCGGGTCTACAATAACGTAGTTATGCGATATTTTGAAGTGACAGTCTTGACTGCTGTAAAAATCGAAAAAGTCGTCGTTATCTCTTGTTAGTATCATTGTTTCTCGGAAGACGGTGATGCAAGAAACCGTAGGCGAGCGCTGCTCTCGCCCTACGAACTTGCAATCATTCACACCGACGCACCGGCGTGTCCGGAGATGCATGTGCCCTGGAATTGAGAGCTTGTCGGTTCAGAGATAGTTCAGATGGGTCGCTCGGTCTCGCTTCGGGCATGCCCTCGACCGATTTGGCGATCAAATCGCTCCGTTACAGACGGCATGATGTGGAGCTGCCGCGCCGTAAGTGACCATATCTCAGGCGGTAGGAGGAGCGCTTTGCTGAAGAAGCCCATCACACTTGGTACCTTGATGGGGAGTTGCGTGGTTTTCGATTATATCGTCGTGGGTGGTGGCTCCTCTGGATGCGTGATGGCGAGCAGGCTCTCCGCCTATGGCGCTCGCGTGCTGCTCATTGAAGCTGGCCCTGATACGCCGCCGAATGCCATTCCTGACGACATCCAGGATGGCGACCCAACGCGTGCTTACCTTAATCCCGGTTATCGATGGCAGTCACTCCACGCGACAACGGTGCGAGGTGGCCGCAAGCCTGTCCATTACGAACAGGCGCGCGTCATGGGTGGCGGCTCCAGCATCAATGCCCAAGTCGCCAACCGCGGCGGGCCCGGAGATTACGATGAGTGGGCCTCAAGCGGTGCAACGGGCTGGGGTTGGGAAGACGTGCTGCCCTACTTCCGTCGTCTAGAATGCGATTTGGATTTCGGCGGGGAATTTCATGGCACGAACGGCCCCTTGCCAATCAAACGTGTGCGCCAATCAGACTGGTCGGGCTTCATCCGGGCAATCTCCGATGCTTACGATGCTTTGGGGCTTCATTTCAGGCCAGACTTCAATGGTGCATTCGGTGATGGCTATTCAGTTGTCCCATTGACCAACCGCAATGGTCATCGGGTCTCCTCCGCGATGGCGTACTTACCCGAAACCGTCCGCTCTCGCCGCAATCTAACGATTTTATCCGAAACGACAGTTGCGCGGCTGACCTTTTTGGGAACAACGGTAACGGGGGTCGAGACGGAGAACAAATCGGGCGTGCAATCGTATAGCGCTTCTTGCGTTATCCTGTGCGCAGGAGCACTCCATTCACCCGCCATATTGATGCGCTCCGGGATCGGCCCCGCGAAGGAATTAGTACAATTCGGAATCCCTATCGTTGCAGATTTGAAAGGTGTGGGCCAGAATCTTCAGGAACACCCCACGATTTGCGTTTCGGCCTATTTGAAGCCGGCCGATCGCTTGTCACCCGGCGTGAGCGAATATATTCAGATGCACGCCCGCTACTCGTCGGGTTACGAAGGCTGCCCGTCGACCGATATGGCAATATCGACTGTTGCCAAATCATCCTGGCACCCGCTGGGGAGGCGCCTCGGCACTCTCGCCGTGTGGGTCAATCGCAGCTACTCGACGGGAACTGTGGCGCTCAAGGGTAGTTCGCATAAAATAGAGCCGGAGGTCGATTTCAACTGGTTGAGCGACAAGCGGGACGCCGAGCGCCTCAAGCAGGGCTTTCGCTTCATAGTCCGCCTGCTGCAGCAAGATTCGCTGTCCTCTGTGGCGCTGGACCCGTTTCCGTCAGCGTTGAATGCGCGAGCGAAGCTGGTGAGCAAGGTCACAAGCACAAACTATGCACTCACGTCATTTCTGGCGCTGCTCATGGACGCGTCGCCGCGGCTGCGCCGTGGGCTGATTAGGCGCGTCATAACGGATGGGGATAGCATTTCCGATCTCGTCAACGACGAGAAACATCTGGATCGGTATATTCGCCAGAACGTCATCCCAAGTTGGCATCCGACGTCGACCTGCAGGATGGGGGCAGCCGCGGATCCTGGCGCTGTGACCGATCCGTCGGGACGCGTTCATGGTATTTTGGGTTTGAGGATCGCCGACGCTTCCGTCATGCCATTTTGCCCTCGGGCGAACACAAACATTCCGACGATTATGGTGGCTGAGAAATTGGCCGACACAACCTTGAGAGACGGCAGACGGAGCTAAATCGCTGCCTGCTTTGCTGCTCGGCTAGTCGTCTCGTCGAGACGGCGGATAACGTCGACAAGCGCTTCCTCAGCTCATGTGCTCCTTGGTGCCGCCAGGCAGAACGCCGAACCCGATGTAGATGGCTTTTTTGCGAACGAAGTCTTCGTCCCTGAGCTTGACCGCTCGACCCGGATAGCGTCGAAAAAGACTATGGGATAGGAAAATTTCGAGCGGTCGGTTTCTGCCATTCGGCCATCGTCCGGGACGGCGTGTGTGATGGACGAGCTCAGGTAGCTGGCGATACCTCGCGTCATAGAGCTCTTCGAGATGGCCGATCCTGCCATGAAACCCGGAGGTCGGCGCTGGTCTGGATTGAGCCTGGAAGTCATAAAGCAATTCAGAATTGTAAATCGCTCTTAGTATCTTGGCCGTGATAATGTTAAACTAACCGCGACGGATGTAACAATATATACAACTATATTAACATACAAATCGTTGTTATCTTCACCAGGAAGCGCTAGAGATCAATTGCTAAGACGGAATCACCGCCCAGCCATCGGCTTAGCCTTAGAATGGGACATCATGTCGACTTTCGTTATTATTGGAAGAGACGGCGCGTTGCCCACATCCAAGGAACTGTCGACTTTGAGAGCCGCGGCAAACACTAATCAACTTAAGCGCCCAAAAAGGGGATTGACTATGACCACGCTGCCGAAAATTTCACTTTCGAAATTGAGAGACGATGCAACGCGACGTGACGAGCGCCAGCGCCTGCAAATGGCATGCCAGGAATACGGGTTCTTCTACCTTGTCGAGCACGGCATCCCCGGGGAACAGATCGCGCAAGCCATTGAGGCTTCCCGGCGATTCTTCGCATTGCCACAGTCGGTTAAGGAACGCTACGGGCACGCCTTTCAGGACGTGTACCCCACTGCCGCCCGTGGATACAGTCCTTTACACGGCGAAATGCTACATCCTGAGGCCGGCTTCGATCCAAAGGAGGTATTCGACCTCGGAATTGAGAACGAAGGCGACCGGCGTCCGTTCTCCGGCCGCACGCGCCTTCCGGATGAAGCCTTGGCTCCTGGCTTCGCAAGAAACCTGCTTGCTTTGCAGGCTACCGTGCTCGCCGGGATTGTCCCCCAGATCGGGGATGCGCTGGCGGACCTGATAGGTATGGAAGAGGCATGGTTCCAACGCCATTTCAGCACGCCGACGCTTGGGCAACGCGTGATACGGTATCCAGCTCGCGGCGGCACTTGCGCAAAGCACACGGATCATGGCTTCTTCACGCTGCTGCTGCAAGAGGAACTCCCCCTGCGTTCCTTGCAGGTGTGGTTCCGCGGTCGATGGATGCCGGTGCCGAGCCTGCCCGATAGTCTCGTAGTCAATCTGGGCGACCTCCTTCAGGTCTTGAGCGACGGCCGCTTCAAGAGTACGCCCCACCAGGTCGTGCATAGTGGTCCGACTGATCGAATTTCGCTGCCCTTCTTTATTTATCCCGAGATCGACGCTCGCCTGACTTCGCGACAAGGGCAGCAAGTTAGTGTTGTAGAAATGATGCTGCGCAACGTTGAGTCAATATGGGTGACTGGGAATGGCGCCGGACGCGCGCGCGAACTGCAATGATTGTCTGCTTTTCTAAAGCATGCGCAATTATGGCGCCGACGCGGTGCAGATCTCCGTGGTAAGCTGGAAGAACTCTCGCATCCGCTAGATTGTCCCGCCGTCGCGCGTGTAGCGCGGCGGTCGGAAGCCCGCTTCGGGATGAATGCACCTATGGTGTCAGATTGTTTGCATCGTGTGGTCGCAGGGAAAGATCGCACTAGATCTGCACCGCTGTCGCAAACGTGCTGCGGGAAAACCTGAGGGAACTTGATCCCATGATAACGCTCGCCCAACTCGCGCTTGACGTATCGCGAACCGAGCTCCCGGGAACCAGTTCCAGCGCGACCACGACGCCGTCACAGGCGGAAAGATCTTATAACACCCGGCGGTCGCGTGCTGCACGTCTTGCGGGCCGGTGGCAGTTATCGCAAGCCGTCAACCTTTCAGGCCGAACACCTCGCGCCCTGGAGCCCATTCTCAGCCGGAGCCCGCCCCTCATGGAGATTCGTCTCGCAGGCACTGCCGACCGCGATGCATGGCGGTCCCTTTGGTACGCATATTGCGCCGACCAAGGTCTCAATTCATCAGAACAGGCGACAGATAGGATCTGGCGGCGCATCGAGCGCCCAGACGAACCGATTAACGCGCTGATCGCGGTCTCAGCAACTGGCGTTACCATAGGTTTTGCTACCTTTGTCATTCACCCGTATACTCTTAGCGATCGTCCGGTCTGTTTTCTCGCAGATCTCTATGTCGACGAGTCTTCGCGGCGCCAGGGGATTGGCCAAGCCATGCTCACGAATCTGGCCTCCTACGGTCGCGACCAAGGCTGGCTGAGAATCTATTGGAATACGGACAGATCAAATTATCATGCGCGGGCGCTCTATGACAAGATCGGTAAATTGAGTCCATACCTTACCTACTACTATGACCTGTAGACTTGCTCTGAGGTCGTAACGAAAGCGCATTGACCTGCCCCAGTCTTTTAAACAGTGGCGAGTAGACTAGAGGTGCAGCCATTTATGTTGCGCACATGGGCTTGCAGCGGAATGTATTTTCGGCGCGATGATCCATTGATCAGGCAAGGACCGTGTTCGAGGTAAACTCCGTGCGGTGGTCTGCGACGATCATGCCGGGCTTGCCGCGCTGGGCGATCAGGTCGTCAGTTCGCGAGCAACGCGGCGACCAGAGATCTGTGTCCGGAATCGCGTAAGGCATTCGCGCGTCACGTCGTCGACGAGTTGATCGGCCGCAGGAGAACTGGTCGTACAGCGACCAGCGTGCGTTCGGCTTCGCCTCGACACGGATCGGCCCCGCATGCCGACCGCCGCTCGCCGTCCGCACTTCAACAAGGTAGGCGACATCTCGTCGACCGGCAAGATCTATTCCGGACGTCCGCGCTGTCGTTATGACAAGCCATATTCTAATTTAGATCTCAAAAATCTTCCGGGGAGCAGTGGTCAGTACCTCGACGCCGGAGTCTGTGACACGGAACGTTTCGCTGATGACGTATCCAAAATCCTCCTCGATCCAATTACCTAACATCAGGTGAAAGGTCATGTTTGGTAGCAACTCTGTCATATCGCCATCCTTAAGGCTTGCGGTCGGCTCCAACCAACCAATGCCGTGTGCATAGCCGCAACGCGTCTCCTTTTTGAGGCCCCGCTTCTCGATGCTGCGATTGAAGGCGTTGGCAACATCGCTGCAAGTCGCTCCTGGCCGTATCGCATCAAGAGCGACCTCAAGGCCGGCGACTTGGATCTCATGCACGCGACGTAGACGATCGGAGGGTGAGCCGATCGTGTAAGTGCGCATAAGCCCAGCACAGTAACCATATCGCGCACCGCCGATTTCGAGATTCACCTGCGATCCATAGCGAAAAACGTCCTCGCTCCACGGAATGTGGCACGTTCCCGTTCGCGGTGATGAACACAAACTTATTCCCTCGATCCCGCTTCCTGGCTTACCGTTTGCGCCGCGCACCAACGTTGCCACAATTTCCGCGCACGCGTCTGCTTCACGCACCCCGGGGCGTATTACCTCAGCAGCGCGTCGAATCGCGGCGTCTGAGATTGCCGCCGCCTCCCGCATTACAGCTATCTCGAGATCTGACTTGATGAGCCTTTTCCAAGTGACCGCCTTAGTAGCATCGACGATCGTGGCACCAGGCAGGCGCATCCTAAACTTTTTCGCCGATTGCGATGGAAGGCAGCATAGCTCGATTCCTATGCCTCGACTCGCGAGGCCGACGTCCTCCAAGTAATCGACTACCGCGTCATAGCCATCCTTGTCAGGATTTCCAATATACGCTTCGGGGTATGCGACGATTTTGTCGCGCTCCATAAAACATTGATGAATGGCTGCCGGCGCATCACAGCGGCGCAGAATGAACGTCGGTTCCTCTTCTCGTATCGAAACCACAACGGCCTGAGGAACATAGGCTGATAGCGCGGTGTACCCCGTGAGATAGGTAATGTTATGTTGGTCGGAAACGACGAGCGCGTCGATATCGCACCGACCCATTTCGAACTTCACCGAGCCGAGCCGGCGAAGGTATTCACTTCTAGGGAATGCCTGGGGTCCCTTGGATATATTCATAAGTTTGAACTCCAGCTATGCTTTTGACAACAAGGCGAGCTATTGCGGGTAAGAGTTCTTATGCTGGCGACGGATCACCTCTCAGTTGGGGGGGAGTCGTGGGGCTGCAGATCGCTCCTGTTCGCCCGACGGCGGTGTGATAGACCAAGCGATTAAGTCGACAGCTCGTTGGAGTATCGCTTCGGTCTGAGCAAGGCTGGGTGAAACGGCGACGACATGTCCTATCCAGTCTCGAAAATCGCCTTTCCTGAAGATCGGCGCGTTGGGTTCAACATACAATTTGATTTCAGCGACACCTGGTACCGCGATCGCCTGACTGCCGCCATCGATCCAATCGAGGGTGCCGTCGCAATCAGCAACTAGGAACCGCGCGGCTGCGGTCTGCAAATGCCTTCTGCGCAAATCCCATTCCTCGCCGACGACAAGCTTGATGTGCTCGGTGACCAGATCGACACCGCTCGCCAGTTGGACCAGTTCAGGCTCAAGCGCACCAGCAAGACGCGGATTCACTTCGATTACAACCGGGCCATGATTAGTCAACCGGAGCTCGATGTTCGTTGGCCCCCAATTAAGGCCAAGAGCTTGCAAGCACCTCAGCGAAACATCAACGATACGGTCATGATCGTCTTCCGCAAGCGGGGCCGGGAAGGTCGTTTCACGGAAGACGAAATGCGGTGGGGGGCCGAAATCAACGGCGACAATCCCAATAACCTCATTGCCCATTATCTCCACGCTATAAAAAGGGCCGCGCGCGAATTCCTCAACCAATATCCTCGGCGAAGACGGCCAGATGTGCTTCCCACCCAACAGATAGGTCGTGTGGTCAGCTAACTCATCGGCGTTGCGGCACAATCGGACACCGATGCTACCGCTGCCGATTGCCGGCTTAACAATTACGGGAAAGCCGATCTCCGCGACAGCGCTTTCTACTTCTGCCACATTCAGCGCCATGCGATAAGCGGGTATCGGAACTCCGGCTTCCGCAAGTAGCTGGCGCTGAGAGAATTTGTCACAGCATCGTTCAATCAATTCGGGGTTGGGTCCCGGTAAGTCGAAATGCCGACATAGTTTGCCAACGGTTGCATAGACCGACTCGTCGATGCCCGAGAAGCCCGTGATACCAGCGATGTCATTGGTCTCACGCAGCCTGGAACATTCGCGAATCAAGGTATCAAGATTGGTTGTATCGACACGGATTGCCTCGCTTCTTTCCGCCGCAAGATACTCGTACTGTGTTGGATCAACTGATAGTGTAATTGGATGAAAGCCAAGACGCCGGGCCGCGTGGATGTATCGTATTCCATTACCTCTTGCATGGCCTTCAACCAGGATGAGAGCTTTCCTTGACATTGGCTGTTCTCCACTCTGCGTTTTTGTCGATAGGTCGTTTTGCCATCGTGGACCTCAGACTTAAAGACAACGATCCAAGGCCAAACATTCCGTGAAATTGGTCGCCTCTACCCGCAGCCGCTGGCTGAAGCTGAAGTTGCCTTTGGCGCAGCAAAATCGTCTTCCCAGATCTGGGCAGAACCGATTGGGCTTGATGGCAACTGACCGAATAGTGGCCGAGTGGGATAATGCACTGTATCGCGTACCAGAGTACTGGGGACGAGTACGCCCTTGACCGGGACCCGGCGCCACGAGCTGTCACCGAAAGGCCCTACTAGGGAGTGAGTTTTAGCGCGTTATCGCCGGGAGAGCCCTCGCGAATCGAGAACGTTATCCTTCCATCGTCGTCTATTGCACCCTCGTAGAACATGTGGTCGCAGATAGAATTATCCCGGTGGAAAGTCAGCACTCGCGGCTTGATCTCCACCATCTGATGCTCCTCGATGTATGCGGAGGAGCAAACGATTATTTCGTCCCCGACCTGACAGGTGCGAGCAGCGGCTCCGTTCAGCACGCAGCAACGAGAACCCCGCTCTCCATAAATCACGTAAGTGCTGATTCGAGCGCCCGATGATTTATTCCAGATTTCAACGAATTCCATTGGAAGGATGCCGGCTTCGTCGCAGTGATCTGGATCCAAAGTTATTGAGCCCCGGTAGTTCAAATTCGCGTCGGTCACAGTTATTCCATGAAGCTTGGCGGCAACAAATTTTCTCATCTACATTTCCTCTCGGCGGTGGGACACTGCGTCGACAAGCGATTGCTGTGTCTTGGTTTCAGGATGGATGGATGGACGTTCTGCGATTTGTCGTATTGTGGTTCTTAGGACAAAATTGATTACTCTGGCGTGGCCAGCACGAGACAGTCAGGCGAAGGCTGGTTGTGGTGGGCGGAGGCATTGCCGGCCGGCTGTCCCCCATTGGTAATGCCATCCGATACAGTTCCGACATGTTCCGTTCCTTTAATTAGTTGTGATTTCAGGTGACTGTGCCAATCGGCCCGTTCAACTGGATCGCACACAAAGTTGCAAACCTCGTGCCAAACTGGCTAATCAGGCCGGAAACAGAAATGCGTGATCTCTTTCAGCTATTTAGGTGAGCAGACCACGGATCGGATCAAGAAGGCACGTCGCGGACGCGACAAAATGTTGAGTGTAGGACGGGTTGAGGTGGCGCCCTTCTGCTGGTGGTCGTGCGGCCGATCTGGGCATCGTTGACTTCTGGCGGCGGGGATGTCGAGGACGCTCGGGTATTGGCTGTTCGGATCTTAGACGCGTGCAGCCTCATGCCTCGAATGCGGCCGTTTTACTTGTCCCAGTCGAGGCCTGCCTAAATGTTTGATCTCAGGTTTTGATGGGGCATCCTTATCTTCCGAATCAAAGGATGCACTATGGGCCAGGTTCTTCATGGGAGCGCCACGACGACAGAGGCGGTCCGTCGGGCGCCCGCTGATCAAGGGTTTGTTTTCAGCGATGGGATGGTCGCGGGGCTTACGCTCCTAAGGACGACCTTAAGAGCCCAGCCTCGCTACCGTGCCATGATCGCGCAAGGCGGCCCTCGCCGGAGGCGTACCCGAGGATCGCCCCTGACCAACAAGGAAAAGCCGGATCGACGCGGTCATGTATCCTCTAAGAGTTGTCATGACGCTTACCTCCTTCAGGTTGTGTGCGTCAAGTTCTGCAAAATGGGGCGGCCACGATGCTGGTCATGCGGCTTGGCGTAGAGCGAGCTTCTTGTGCTCGCGCAGATCGTCCATGTTGATGTAGCGGTTGGCCTCCATCCAGTTCTCGTTGGTCTCGCAGCCAGCGCCCTGACGAGGCGCAGGCAGCTTTCATTGGGGAAGATGCGCATGACATTGGTGCGCCGGCGGATTTCCTCATTGTGCCGTTCAAGCATGTTGGTGCTCTTGAGATGCTTGTGATGCTGGCGCGGCAGGCAAAAGAAGGTCAGCGTGCGCTCGATGGTCTCCTCCACCCAACTCGTCAGTCGCGGATAGCGGCCCGACCATTTGGACAGCCATGCGGCGAGATCGGCCTTGGCCTCGGCGAGATCGCGCCGGTCATTAGAGCCAGCGCAAGTCCTGCAGGCAGTCGGCGCCGTGCTTTCTCGGCAGGTGATCGAGCGCGTTCCTGAGGAAGTGGACGTAGCAGCGCTGCCAGGCGGCTTCGGGGATCACCTCGCCGATCGCCGCGACCAGGCCGGCATGATTGGCGGAGACAACCAGCTCGACGCCCTTGGGGCTGCGCGCCTTCAGCGCGACGAGGAAATCCCTCCAGGCCGAGCGGCTTTCGCGATTGGCCATCTCGACGGCCAGGATCTGGCGCCGGCCGTCCCAGTCGATGCCGACAGCGATCAGCACCGCCTGGCTCATGACGACGCCGGCCTCACGCACCTTCTCTTAGCGCGCATCGAGGATGAGGTAAGGAAACGGCTCTTGAAGGGGGCGCCTGGCAAAGGCAGCGAGGCTCTCGTCCAGCCGCTTGTTGATGGCCGAGATCGACGAGGCCGAGAACGCATGGCCGCACAGCTCTTCCGTGATCGCCTTGACCTTGCGGGTCGACACGCCCTGCACATACATCTCCGCAAGCGTCGCCACCAAGGCCCGCTCCGAACGCTGGTAACGCTCGAGAAGCTCGGTCGAGAAGCGGCCGGCCCGGTCCTGCGGAACCCGCAGCTCAAGCTTGCCGACCCGCGTGACAAGGGTGCGGCCGTAATAACCCGAGCGGTAGCCGAGCCGCTCAGGTGTGCGCTCGCTCTTCGAAGCCCCCAGCGCCTCGTCCATCTCGGCCTCGAGTACCTCCTGCATCACCGCACGGATCACTTCGTGAAGTCCGTCCGGGTCCGAAAGCAGAATGTCTTTGATGGCAGCGCTGCCGGTCTTACTTTCAATCTTGGTCATGGTGGCGTTCCTTCGCGGGAATCGGTGACGTGAACAATCACCAGCCTGCCATGACCGCCCTCTCTCAGCGAATTTGCAGAACTGTCAGCACACACCCTCCTTCATCACAAACCCAACCGAACAACTGGGCAGGTGTTCCAAAAAACGCCGAGTTCCAATAAGGACTCAGGTCCTGGTCCGCTATTGTCACCCCTTCCAAGTCGATGTGTTCGTCACAAATCTTGCGCAATTGAGAAAGGTCGCCCGGGCGTACAACTCTGATTTCCACAGTATTCTCCTGCTTCTCGTTCCGGCACACGTCAGGGGATTTGCTTGCGCAGTTGCCTGATGTGGCAGGTGAGCCAGCCCGCATATTGGCCGTCGTATTGTGGGCCGCGACGCTCACATGTGCGCACCCGATGAAGTGTAGATGTGTTTGTTTCAGGCAATGAGGCGCGTCTTGTGAGCACCGCCACGGTGGACCTGAAATCGCCTCACAGACGCTTGCCCACTGAACACGTCCCCGCCATGACCGGGGACGTGTTAAGGCACATTGCCTTCAGCCTCTGCAGAGGTCAGCGGTCTTGCTGCCGTCCGCAGGTTGTCTTTGCCGTAGCCGTATTTGCCGAATACTGCCATCATTTCGCCAGAGCCAACATAGTCCTGCATACGGCATTGAACGCGTCGACCGCAGCCTGCTCGTTGAGCTCGAAGGCGATAGCAGGATAGTTGGCTGGCGCGATGAACGAATCGGCCAGCTCAAGGCTGTGGTCCTTCTTAACAAGTCCAGTCGCTGTAAAGTAGTCGAGGGCACCGGCGGCGGCGCGACAGCCTGTCCGCCGGCGGTCCGGCGACCTGCATGATTTTGTCGTCGGCGATGCCTGACTTTTTCGCGTCCTGGACCGCGGTGTAGCCTGTATCACTGACGAAGGTGAGTCCCTTGTCACGCACATCCTCATAAGAATGCAGCCCTTCCGGGTTGCCCTTAGGCACCAGCAGTGCGCCTCTCTCCGTAGCGATCGGTTCGCTGAACAGCACGTTGCGGCAGCGCTCCGGCTTGATCCACATGCCGGCCGTGATGAAGTCGAAGCGGCTAGCCTGCAGGCCGGGGACAAGTGAGCCCCATTCGGTTACGACCGGCTCGATTCTATTCTCGTGTTTTTGCGCGACGCACGCAAATGCCAGACAATCCGATCCCCAAATTAATTCCCAGCACCGCAGGTTATTTGGTGTCCGCTTTTTCAACGAGACGCTCCATGAGCGTGCTGTAGGCGACAAAACCGGTGTGAGACCAGAAGGTCTTGCGGCCAGGATTGGTCTCCAGCACGTCGAGGAAAATCCTTGATTTGTTGTGGAAACGAGACCGAATAAGCAGCTCAAGGGTCCTGCAGCCAATCTCCGAACGTCGGTGTTGGCAGCTGACGTAGAATTGCCTCAAAAAGACGCGTTGCCCACTCGGCTCCGCATTGTCTGGCTCCAAACGATGAGTGGCGAGGCCCACAATCTCGCCGTTCTGGCTGAAGAGGTCGACCATCCAAATTTCGCGATTCACCAACTGAATAAACCGCTCCTTGAGTTCTGAAACCGTCATCGGGGTTTCGATGCTTCTCGGCCTCGATCAACTCGCGGTTCAACATTGCCAACTTGTCGAAATCTTCGGCGGCAGCTCTGCGAATCTCAATTGTCTCTGAAGCACTGTGATCCTCTCCTGACCCATGCGACCCACGCAGCGGGCTAGGCAATGCGCTCCTACATGTCCGTGGTGGGTAAAGCCCGTCCGCAGCCAAAAATCCTATGATTAGAGTTGTTCTCGATGACCTCCGATACGGATTCTCTCGCCGGGCTTATTTCGATTTGGTCGAGGTCATTGAATCCTGCATCGCCCGACAGCCGCGCCGTCGGTAGGGATCAGCAAGCGTTCAATTTCCAGATGGTGGCTGCGAGAGGCGGATACCAACGTTTCTCGTCTGAACGTAGCCGTCCAGCGCTTCCTGACCCTTCTCCCTGCCGTAGCCGGACTGGTTTATCCCACCGAACGGTGTTTCCACCCCGCCCACATACCACCCATTCACGTACACTTGACCGGCCCAAAGGCGGTCGGCGGTCCAGAGGGCCCGGTCAATATCCCGCGTGAACACGCCCGCTGCCAGACCGTGAACGGTGTCGTTCGCGAGATTGACGGCCATTCCCGGATTATCGAACGTGGTAACGGCAAGAACAGGACCGAATACTTCTTGCTGGAAGAGATTGCTGTCTCGCGCGACATCGGCAAACACCGTGGCCGCCATAAAGTAACCGCTCCGCTCCGAAAGCGCAGTCCCGCCGGTTACGAGTCGCGCGCCCTGCGAGAGGGCCGTCTGGCAGGCCCGCTCAACTCCTTGTCGTTGGTTTCGGGAGATCAACGGGGTGATGTCGCAGTTTTCGCGTCCTGGACCGACCGACAGTCCTTCGACGCAGACCCTCACTCTTTCCACCAGTTTGTCTGCAATAGAACGTTCCACAATAAGACGTGTAAGGTTGTTGCAATTCTGGCCTGCATTCAGAAAGGTCCCGACGCGTACCGCTTCCACAACGCAGTCGAGGTCGGCATCGGAATACACAACTGCAGCCGACTTTCCGCCCAGTTCCATTATGCAGGGCACGATCCGATCCGCTGCCGTCTTGAGCACCGTCCGCCCAGTAGTAATCGAGCCCGTGAAGACGATGTGGCGAACGTCGGGATGTTCGATCAGCGCCTGGCCTGCCGTTTGGCCGTATCCAGTGAGCACGTTGACCGCTCCGGCAGGCAGCCCCGCTGTCTCACAGGCACGCGCAAGTTCAACTCCGGAAAGGGGAGCTAGTTCCGGCGACTTCACCACGACTGAGTTGCCGGTTGCGATGGCGCAGGCCAGCGAGCGGGCCGTCAGTTCAAGTGGACCATTCCACGGAACGATCTGGGCGGACACGCCGAAGGGACTTCTGACTGTGTAGTTGACCAGGTTGGCCCCGCGCGGGATCGAGCGCCCTTCAAGTTTGTCGGCCAAGCCACCATAGTATCGCAGGTATCTGATGGCGGTCTGAACCTCGCCATCGGCAAGTTCCAATGCCTTCCCCGTCTCCGCGCAGTTAATGGCTGCGATCTCGTCGAAACGCGCTTCAAGGGCGTCGGCAACGCGAAACAACATGCGACCGCGATCATACGGATGCATGTCTATCAGCACGCGGTCGCGAAAAACGCGGTGAGCAGCAGTAACGGCAAGCTCGATGTCTTGGGGTCCTGCTTCAGCTACGACAGCAATCGTTTCGGCGCTCGCCGGGTCATCGACCTCGATGCGTGTGCCGGACACAGAATCCCGCCACTCGCCATCGATATAATTTTTGACTACGTCGTTGCTGGCCATCCAGTCCTCTTTCTTATCGCTCGATTTTCTTCGAATTGGCGCAGCGACAGTGGTCGGCGCCGCAGGAAGAACGGCAACCGTGGTATCGGTCCGGCAGTGAAAGCCCTAGTCTGCCGTTCAGCCGCTCCGAGTTCGCCCACTGCCACATGCCACGGAACGGCCTTCCCGTTCCGTGACTGCGAGCGGCCCGATTTTGGACCTGCTAGTGGCCCGGTGCTTTGTCGGCTAGCGAGCCGCGCCTCCACCGTCGAGGGTAGTCGCTACTGCGCCAATGCTGTCGCGAATGATGGACAGACCACGCCGAAGGTCAGCCTCGGCGATGGTGAGGGCAGTCATGAACTTAAGCACCTCACCGTATGAGCCGGCGATCTCGATCACCAAGCCCCGACGAAAAGCCTCCTGGGAGACCAGACCTGGCAAGGAGTGGTGCTTCGGTGAAACGAGTCCGTACATCAGACCGCGGCCTCGCACGCTCAGGCCGAGGGTGGGGAATTCCTCGGTAATCGCGTTGAGTTCTTGGACCAAGATCGCAGACTTGCGAGCGATCTCATCCTCGAACTTGGAGTCGGACCAGTAAGCTTCGAGGGCCGCACGAGCAGTGACGAAAGCATAGTTGTTGCCTCTGAAGGTCCCGGTGTGTGCGCCCGGGGCCCAGACATCAAGTTCAGGCTTGATGAGAATAAGGGCCATTGGGGTTCCGATCGCCGACAAAGATTTGGACAGGGTAACGATGTCCGGCACAATTGCAGCCGCTTCGAAACTGAAGAAACTGCCCGCGCGACCGACCCCGGCCTGGATGTCATCGAGGATCATCAAGATTCCGTGCCGCGACGTTAGCTCGCGCAGCCGTTGCAGCCAAGTAACGCTCGCAGCATTGATGCCGCCTTCACCTTGGATCCCTTCCAGGATCACCGCGGCAGGTTTGTCGAGGCCACTGTTGGGGTCATTGAGAAGCTTTTCGAAGTAATCGATTGTGTCAACTGACGCCCCCAGGTAGCCTTCGTATGGCAACGATGTCACATGGGCGAGGGGAAACCCGGCAGCGGCCCGGTGCTCCTTGTTTCCCATCGCTGCCAATGCTCCAGCGCTTTCCCCATGGAACGAGTTGGTAAACGAGACGATGTTCGATCTCCCGGTCACCTGGCGAGCCAGTTTTAGACTCGCTTCGACCGCGTTCGTACCTGTGGGGCCGGGAAACTGTAATTTGTATGTCAGACCACGAGGCTTGAGAATGTATCGCTCGAAAGCTTCGATGAAGGCTTTCTTGGCCGTCGTGGCAAGGTCCAGCCCATGCACAATTCCGTCGCGCTCGATATAATCCAGCAGCGCCTTCTTGATGACGGGGTTGTTGTGCCCATAATTCAAAACGCCTGCACCGGCGAAAAAGTCGAGATATTCCCGACCGTCTGCAGCGATGAGAGTGGTCCCGACTCCGCGATCGAATAGGGCGGGGAAGGCGCGGACGTAGCTGCGCACCTCAGACTCCAGGCGATTGAAAACCGCGAGACCTGCATCCATTTCAGGTGCGAATTGCTTGCTCATAGGCGAACTCCTCAATCTGAAGCCTGCAAAGCCAGGCCTCTTCTGCTTTATGAAGTGGCGTGTAGGTGCCGTTGTGAGACAATAGCGCGCTACATTGGGCGCCTTGCGCAAATTCTGAGCGGCGGGATGCAGTAATTATGCGAAATTGCCGGCAGGTTGCATAAGGCCGGCGGTTTGTGTGGCTGCGGTGACGATTTTTCCCAACCACCTCAAGACGGCTGCATTTGATGCAGCAACCGGGGCAGGCGAACCTAGCGCTCGATTCCCTATACACAGATGAGACTCTTGGCAGCGTGAGCCAACGAATGGAAGCCGAAGCGCGGAAATAGAGGTCCCCCCTATCATCATCGTCCAGTCGGCTTAGCGTTTAAGTTCCGAGACGTTTCCTCGGCCGAACTGGGCGCAAGGCCTCGGCTTTTGACCGTCGGCTGCCATTGTCAGTTGGGCGATGGTGGACAGCACTCTTCGGCCAATGGCTATAACTGACGTCGAGGACGATAGCCGACTTTGGTCCCATGCCTGGCCTGATCGTTTGGGCTTCCGTCTGCGCGGGGTTGAGGCTACAGTCGAGTGCATATCGCAGTTTTTCTGCGCAAATTGCAGCTATTCCGGAGAATGACCATGGAATTGGATCGGATAGATCTGAAAATCTTAAGCGCTGTTCAGCGCAACAATCGCCAAACAACGGAAGAATTGGGCCAACTGGCCGGTATATCGCCCACGGCCTGTCAGCGGCGATTGAAGCAGTTGCGACAAATTGGCGTAATTGAGGCTGATGTTGCAATCGTGTCGCCTGAGGCGGTGGGCAGGTCCCTGATGATGCTGGTCTTGGTCGACATTGAGCGCTATCGTTCCGACGTCATCGATCGCTTCAAGCAGTCTCTACAGAAGGCGCCTGAAGTAATGAGCGCGTATGCGGTCACCGGTAACGCCGATTTCGTTCTCCTTCTCTCCGTGCGTGACTTGGCAGAGTACGACGCATTCTCGAGGCGTTTCTTCTTTGATAGCCCGGCTGTTAGAAATTACAGCACGATGATTGTGATGGATCGCACGAAGGTAACCTTGGCGGTGCCAATCGATGTATAGAACGCGCAATCTTACGCGCATTCAACAACTGGTTGATCCGATTCACCGATGACTGGCGCAAGGGTCAGCCGCCTTGCCCGCCGGCCATGATTGGGACGGGAGTTTTCGTACCGCTAAAGCGGCGATGGAGCGCAAGGCGAAGCATCATTCTGCTCCTTACAACGGCCTCGTCAGCGCGATGCTGCAAAAGCACTTCTGGACCTACCGGGCTGCATTCTGATGTATCTCGCGATAGGTTTGTCCCCTTCAGTCGCGATGCGCTTTGTCCACTTAAGTCACGACGCTCCGGCATCGCCTTCAGCCCTGATGGACTGCTGGCAAGGTCATGTTTAAACGTTCCGCCCCGTTGGGAGGCCGCCATAATGCGAATCTCTTAAGAATGCGCTGATTTCCTGCGTCCTGCAAGATAATTGCGCGTTTTTGCTTGCTCGCCGTCTGCTAGATTTTTGCCCGACTCAGACATTTGCGAGTTTGCGTGGTTTTCGATTATATCGTCGTGGGTGGTGGCTCCTCTGGATGCGTGATGGCGAGCAGGCTCTCCGCCTATGGCGCTCGCGTGCTGCTCATTGAAGCTGGCCCTGATACGCCGCCGAATGCCATTCCTGACGACATCCAGGATGGCGACCCAACGCGTGCTTACCTTAATCCCGGTTATCGATGGCAGTCACTCCACGCGACAACGGTGCGAGGTGGCCGCAAGCCTGTCCATTACGAACAGGCGCGCGTCATGGGTGGCGGCTCCAGCATCAATGCCCAAGTCGCCAACCGCGGCGGGCCCGGAGATTACGATGAGTGGGCCTCAAGCGGTGCAACGGGCTGGGGTTGGGAAGACGTGCTGCCCTACTTCCGTCGTCTAGAATGCGATTTGGATTTCGGCGGGGAATTTCATGGCACGAACGGCCCCTTGCCAATCAAACGTGTGCGCCAATCAGACTGGTCGGGCTTCATCCGGGCAATCTCCGATGCTTACGATGCTTTGGGGCTTCATTTCAGGCCAGACTTCAATGGTGCATTCGGTGATGGCTATTCAGTTGTCCCATTGACCAACCGCAATGGTCATCGGGTCTCCTCCGCGATGGCGTACTTACCCGAAACCGTCCGCTCTCGCCGCAATCTAACGATTTTATCCGAAACGACAGTTGCGCGGCTGACCTTTTTGGGAACAACGGTAACGGGGGTCGAGACGGAGAACAAATCGGGCGTGCAATCGTATAGCGCTTCTTGCGTTATCCTGTGCGCAGGAGCACTCCATTCACCCGCCATATTGATGCGCTCCGGGATCGGCCCCGCGAAGGAATTAGTACAATTCGGAATCCCTATCGTTGCAGATTTGAAAGGTGTGGGCCAGAATCTTCAGGAACACCCCACGATTTGCGTTTCGGCCTATTTGAAGCCGGCCGATCGCTTGTCACCCGGCGTGAGCGAATATATTCAGATGCACGCCCGCTACTCGTCGGGTTACGAAGGCTGCCCGTCGACCGATATGGCAATATCGACTGTTGCCAAATCATCCTGGCACCCGCTGGGGAGGCGCCTCGGCACTCTCGCCGTGTGGGTCAATCGCAGCTACTCGACGGGAACTGTGGCGCTCAAGGGTAGTTCGCATAAAATAGAGCCGGAGGTCGATTTCAACTGGTTGAGCGACAAGCGGGACGCCGAGCGCCTCAAGCAGGGCTTTCGCTTCATAGTCCGCCTGCTGCAGCAAGATTCGCTGTCCTCTGTGGCGCTGGACCCGTTTCCGTCAGCGTTGAATGCGCGAGCGAAGCTGGTGAGCAAGGTCACAAGCACAAACTATGCACTCACGTCATTTCTGGCGCTGCTCATGGACGCGTCGCCGCGGCTGCGCCGTGGGCTGATTAGGCGCGTCATAACGGATGGGGATAGCATTTCCGATCTCGTCAACGACGAGAAACATCTGGATCGGTATATTCGCCAGAACGTCATCCCAAGTTGGCATCCGACGTCGACCTGCAGGATGGGGGCAGCCGCGGATCCTGGCGCTGTGACCGATCCGTCGGGACGCGTTCATGGTATTTTGGGTTTGAGGATCGCCGACGCTTCCGTCATGCCATTTTGCCCTCGGGCGAACACAAACATTCCGACGATTATGGTGGCTGAGAAATTGGCCGACACAACCTTGAGAGACGGCAGACGGAGCTAGGCCAGGCGGCATGTACATTCTGCCGGAGCGCTGCCGCAATGTGGTGTTCACCGAGCCGCTTGCTAAGTTCACCGAAGCCCTGCTCATGCCGAATGGCAATCCCAAAAGACCAGCACTCCTTTGACGATATTCGTGATAAGGGCCTAACGCTGGTCACCACCGCCGGTTCCGACACGGTCACGACCGCCAAAGACGCGGGCATTCCGGAGGATCGTGTCATGCAGGTCGCCGGCCAGGCCGAATTCTTGCAGGCAGTGAAGGTCGGCCGCGCGGCGGCGGGGTCGCTAAACTACTTCACGGTAAGGAGCTCGCTGACAAGGTCGACAGCGTTGAAATGGCAGATCCGTTCACCCCGCCGGCTGGGAAGGCCGGCTACCCAAGTCTCGCCTTCCTGCCCAATCAGCAGGCGGTCGATGCCTTCAACGAGGTATTGAATACTTATATCGGCTCCGACCAAATGATGCAGTCGGTCAAAATACGGCTACACCAAAATCAATCTGCCGGACGGCACCAAGACCGGCGACCTGTGCAAGGGTTGAAATCTTGC
Organism: Mesorhizobium sp. WSM4904; assembly: GCF_029674545.1. Lineage (NCBI taxonomy): Bacteria > Pseudomonadati > Pseudomonadota > Alphaproteobacteria > Hyphomicrobiales > Phyllobacteriaceae > Mesorhizobium > Mesorhizobium sp. WSM4904. The sequence continues at coordinate 1,350,247 of NZ_CP121354.1, forward strand.
GGGGAATGCCACCCATGCACCTAAAAGGCTCCCGGCCGCAGTGGCTGGGCGACGACAGAGCAAAGTGACAAGACGCGAGGCTCCGGGGTGCCGATTTCCGGTATTCAGACGAGATAGTTCGGCAACGTGGCATGTGAGGCTGCTACGCTCAGGAGTGAGCAATGGCAGTCCATCTCGCATGTCGCAATGCCGACCTGATGCCCCTCCTTTTGCCGAGGAACCGATGATCACCAAGCATCGCGTATCGGTTGATGGTGTCGAGACATCGTACTGCGAGAACGGAGCTGGTAGGCCGATTGTTTTCCTGCAGGGGGCGGGCTTCCGTGCAGAGGCTAAGAGTTCCTTTGTTCGGCAGCTGAACGGGCTATCCGATCAATTTACGGTAGTAGCGATTGATCAACTCCATTTTGGGGGAACGGATTATCCTGCTGACTGCAAATACATTAACCGGCTCGGTCGTGTGAATCATGTAATTAGCTTCCTCCAACAACTGGGTTTGAAGCAGATCACGCTAGTCGGCCATTCAGAAGGATCATTCGTCGACGCGCGGGTCGCGATCGTGCGTCCCGATCTTGTTTCTAAGCTTGTCCTGCTGACCGCTAACTCCGTGTCGCCGGCGTTCGGAGATGACCGTGACGAAGCTTGGCTGGAGGCCTGCCGGCAGGCTTACGGCTGTTCCGGCCCGATGCCGAGCGAAGAGGAATACATCACCGCACGGCGGAAAAGCTGCCGCGCCCACGGGCAGGATGTGGAATGCGCCGAGCGAGAAGCCTATCGGCGGGCCGCGGCTCGGGGACAATGGGAGATCTGGCAGAGATTGCCGGAAGACGAGACAAACCTGCATCGTTATCCACTGCTGCAGCAGAAGTATATCTTCCCCTACCTTGATCAGCTTCAGGCCCAGACGTTGATCATCTGGTCCAAGAACGACCCTACCGCGACGCCGGAGCAAGGGATCAACCTGGCGAAGCTGATCAGGAATTCAGATTTCCATCTGCTCAATAATGCCGGCGATTCCGTCCAGGTTGATCCGGAGCGAAGCCGTGAACAGACTCATCCGTCAATGGCACGAATGATCAACTGTGACGGGAACAATGCTCGGGCCAGCGTCTCCGAGGCGAATCTCTCAGCGGCGTGTCGCATACGACGAACTTGTGCCCTGCCATGGCAACAAGGGCATAGCCCAGGCGGTGGCGCCCATCCAACCGGGCAGGGCAGGAGTCATGCAAGACGTGGTGTGCCTCAGTTGGCCATACCACAGCTCGCGATTGTTCACTTCCAACGAACCACGGGGATGACGGAAATGTGCGTATGCACCCAAAAATCACCGAATTTCTGCGAATAACTTGCATTTCTCGCACAAAGCACCACAGCTGCGCTGCTACGCTCACGAAGCATGCACAAGTGGCGTAGCAAAGGATCGACTGGAGGAATCTATACCTAAGTGGGGACCCTGCAGCTCACACGATGATGGGAACCGCCGGACTACAAGCTCAACAAATGATGCAATGGTCTTTTCCCGAGGCATATCGGGAGACCATCGGCGATGCGAAAACGGAGGACTAACCAGTGGTCAAGTGGAAACTCGACGAATGCTTTAAGGCTGCAATCTTGAAGAGGATTGCCGCGCTCGGCCTGGCGGCGATGACAATCTCGTCCTTTGCCGGTTCGGCCTCGGCGGAGTCGCTGCTCGATAAGATTAAGAACGGAGAAACGATCCGTCTTGGCTTCACCAATGAGCCTCCCAGTGCCTATCCTGGTGCGAACAACGAGCCGCTTGGCCTGGTCAATGTGATGACACTGGACGTTCTGAGAAAGATGGGAACGACCAAAATCGAGCCGGTCGTAACCGATTGGGGTTCCCTTGTCCCGGGCCTCCAGGCTGGTCGCTTTGACATCATCACGGGCGGCATGTGGATTAAGCCGGAGCGGTGCCGCAACGTCCTGTTCAGCGAACCGATCGCATCGAGCAATGATTCGATGATCGTGCCGAAGGGCAATCCGGAAGCGCTGCATTCCCTCCATGACGCTCAGAAGAAGGGGCTTACCCTGGCCATCATGACGGGTACCACCGCAGTCGAGCAGGCGAAGAAATTAGGTTTCCCTGACGACAAGGTTATGCAGGTCGCCGGACCGCCCGAGGTCGTACAGGCTGTAAAGGCCGGCCGCGCCGCTGCCGGCTCGCTCTATAGTCTGAACGCGACGACTCTTGCCGAGCAGGATCCCAGCATTGAGGTGGCTGACCCGTATACCCCGCCGGGACCGAATGAACATCCCGCCATAGCCTTCCCGCTCAGCGAACAGGCTGCGGTAGACGCGTTCAATGCTGTGTTGAAAGACTATATTGGCTCTGACGAAATGATGGCCGCGGTCGGCAAATATGGTTACACCAAACGCGATCTCCCGGATGGCAGCAAGACCGCTGATCTTTGCAAGGGCTGAAGCTATGCGTCTGACCGCTCCCCGGCCCTTGGCCGGTAGGCGGTCAGTGGGGAGGGCATATGAGTAAGGTCGATCTCAGCTTTATCTTTGCCGTGCTCACCAAGGGCGTCATGACTACGGTCATCGTCACTCTTGGCGCCTGCGTCGTAGCGATCGTCCTTGGGCTTTTCGTGGGCCTGACCCGAGTCTCTCCCCGTCGGCAGTTGCGCTGGTTCAGTATCGCCTACATCGAATTCTTCCGCGGGACGTCCATGCTGGTTCAGCTCTACTGGTGGTTCTTTGTATTGCCGATTTTCGGTATTTTCCTGTCGCCGTGGACTGTCGGAATTTTGGGGATCGGAATGAATGCCTCTGGCTACGCAGCCGAGTATGTCCGCGCCGCCATTCAGGCCGTTGATAGGGGCCAGTATGAGGCATCTACAGCGCTCAATTTTTCGCGGCTCACCATGATGCGGCGTATTATCCTCCCACAGGCAATGCGCGCCATGCTGCCGACCTGGGGTAACATGCTCATCGATGTGCTTAAGGGTAGCTCGCTCGTCTTCTTCATCACCATTCCCGAATTTACTAGCGCCGCCAAGCAGGCGGCCGACGCAACTGGCGATTATATGCTGTTCTTTGCGGTTGCACTATTCGGTTATTACATCATCGCGCGCGCCCTCATCACTCCTTTCGTGCGCTGGCTGGAACGCCGCGTCTCGCGCGGTTTCGTTCGGGAGCAGGTGGCTTGAAGATCTGGGATTGGTCTTACGTATGGGAGGCTTTCCCATATCTCTATCAGGGAGCGATCGTCACCATTGAGGCTACGCTGCTCGGGTTTGCGATCGCGCTGATATTGGGTCTTGTCTTCGCGATGATTCGCCAGTCGCCAAACCGCTACGTCTCGACCACCATGGCGGAGATCGTGGAGTTTATCCGTTCAACGCCCTTGCTGCTGCAGTTGTTCTTTGTCTATTTCGTTGGTCCGCAGATCGGAATCTTCATTCCTGCCTGGACGGCGGGAGTTGGCGTGCTGGGGATCCACTATGCAGCCTATTGTTCCGAAGTCTTCCGCGGCGGCATCGAGAATGTGGATGGCGGCCAGTGGGAGGCCTGTACGGCACTAAACCTTTCGCGAACGCGGACCTGGCGAACAATCATTCTGCCGCAGGCGATCCCGCCCATGGTGCCAGCTCTGGGCAATTACTTCATCGGCATGTTCAAGGACACGCCGGTCCTGGCGGCAATCTCGATCTTCGAGATGCTGCAGCAGGCGAAAAATTTCGGGGGCAATAACTATCGATACATAGAAGCGATCACTATGTGCGGCTTCTTCTACTACGTGTTCAGCTTGGTTGCTTCCGCTATCGTGCAGTCGGTCCGCGTCTGGCTCAACCGCCGCTACCATCTGCAATAGGGAGGCCTTATACTATGAGCGAATTTGTGCTTCGCTTCGAGGACGATCTCACGAAGCGCCCTAGGGCATCAGCCAGGCGGGACGAGCTTGACCTCGATATCAGGCGCAGCGAAAAAGTCATGAACGAACCCATAGTTCGCTTCGAGAACGTCACAAAGCGCTACGGCGCGTTGACGGTGCTGGACGAACTCAATCTCGAGATCGCACGCAACGAGAAGGTGTCCATCATTGGTCCGTCCGGCTCGGGCAAGACCACCGTTCTGCGCATGCTGATGACGCTTGAGCACATCAACGGGGGGGTGATATGGGTCGACGGTGAACCGTTGACGCATACGCAGAAGAACGGCCAAATAGTGCCGGCGAGCGAGCGTCATCTCCGTCGCGTGCGTGCCAAGATCGGTATGGTGTTCCAGCACTTTAACCTGTTCCCGCATATGACTGCTCTGCAGAACTGCATGGAGGCGCCGATCTCCGTCCTTGGGCTCTCGAAGAAGGAGGCGGAGGCCCGAGCGGCAGAGCTGCTCGACTTGGTGGGCCTCGGCGACAAGAAGAACCATTTCCCGATCCAGCTTTCCGGGGGCCAGAAGCAACGCGTGGCGATCGCTCGGGCGTTGGCCATGCGGCCCAAGGTGATGCTGTTTGACGAGGTGACATCAGCGCTTGACCCGGAACTGGTTGGAGAGGTGCTCAACGTCATCCGCAAGCTCAGCGCCGAACATGACCTCACAATGCTGATGGTCACGCACCAGATGGGCTTTGCCAAGGAGTTCTCCGATCGCGTGTGCTTCTTTTCTGGCGGTAAGATTGTCGAGCAAGGCCCGCCCAGCCAGCTTTTAGGCAATCCGCAAAACGAGCGAACGCAGCAGTTTCTCAATGCGGTGCTGGAGACGAGGTGAGTTGCGGGTTGTGCCGCTAGTTGAGTTATCCCGTGGGTGGCTTCCGGGCAGGAACTGGTCCGTTCGGAGCAGGCTGCCCTGCGACGAACCTACGCGCGGTTTTTCAGGGCCGGGTTGATGTCGAGGTTACTGCCCCAGTTCATTCAGGACTGCATAACTAGGATCGTCCGGTCCAAGCCCCAGATTGGTCGAGTTAGGTAAATAGCGCTGCCCGTTCGGCAGTTGCGAGCTTGAAGATCTGATGTGCGTTCAATCTGCCATTCAGGGCATCTGGGCTCTGGAAAGTGCCCTAACACGATTGTCTGACGGCGGACGCAAACCCGGTATCCTACAGGCCCGGGGAGGGTCGCACAAGCGTTCTGCGGTTTCCCAGTTTTTACGGCTTTCATGCGAATGCACCAAAACAATGCCGACTTACTGCGCCTGGAAAGGCATGTTTCTCTGAAACAGCCGTTTCGACGCTGTTAAATTCGTGCATTCAGAGAGAACCTGTATCGCGCAGGTGATGGGCATTTGCTGCCGAAATCACCATCTTAGCTGCTTCCAGAAGAAGGATGCTTCCGTGACAACTCAACAAAGGGCCCTCGGAATTATTGGGCTGGAGATCGGACTTCCGCCTCGTGAATTTCCGCCACCGCAACCGGAGTCGGTCTTCAACCCGGCAACTTTCGACTTCCCAATTATAATAGAGACCGCGGCCGGGGCTTTGGAGGAGAGGGTCATTCCCGGTGATGCTTCTCTCGAGCCGGCCTACATTGCAGCTGCCAGGCGGTTGGTCGAGCGCGGAGCAGTCGCGATAACCGGGGACTGCGGGTTCAGTATCCGGTACCAGGCTGCAGTGGCCGCGTCTGTCGAAGTCCCGGTGGCCATGTCGAGCCTGCTACTGGCGCCCACGCTACTCCGGCAGCTTCCAGCTGACGCAAAGCTCGCCGTTGTGGCCGCAGACTCAAGACACTGCGGCAAAGAGCTGCTGGGCATAGATTCATCCGCAGAGGCAAGAGTAGTCATCGGCGGCATTGAAGGTGACGCGTGGCCGGCTGGTGTTGTTGAAATGGAGTCGGAGGTTGCAGCCTGTGTCGCGCGACTTGGCGCCGCACATCCGGGGATTGCCGCCCTCCTATTTGAATGTACATTGTTCCCGATGGTGACGTCAGCAATCCGTCGTAGGACAGGACTGCCCATCTATGACGCCGCGACCCTTTATCGGATGACATTCGCGTCCGTGGCTTGACCGCTTGGAGGCCACTATCCCAAAATATGAGCTCATGTCTGGTATGAGTTGCGGCTCGTTATTGTAACACACGTCCGCATCTTGTCGAATACTCTGTCGAGACTGGATCCTCGATTTCCGAGGTCAGGACGCGGTGCCTGAGATGCAGGTTGGATTTTTGGAACTCGTGCTGGTCGACCGTGATCCAGACGCTAAGCGGCGACCGACTTCGGCCGGAGTTGAAGCAGGGCGATCAAGGGCCACAAAAATCACTTCAGCCACCTGAGCAGGAGGGAGAAGTTGTATCCGGCGGCGGCCAGGACGGCGTTGAGGGCGTCGCCCTGCTGGCCGGCGAGGTAGTTGCGGCCCATGCGGTGTTCGTTCTTGATGTGGCCGATATGACGCTTGCCAGCGTGTGGCCGTCATAGGGATTGCCGGGCAGCGCTTTTGCATGCAGGGCGAACTGGCCGCCCTTGGAGCGCTTCAGCGTGGTGGCCACCGACACCTTCACACCGAACTCGTAGGGCATATGCGCCTTGCCCTTGCCAATGCATTCCACCTCGTGCGCGTGCAGGCTGTAGATCTTGCGGCCGCGCTGGCGCTGGCGTTGCTAGAGAACGGTGGCGGCCTGGTAGAACGGCCATTTGAAGAGCGCGTCCAGCCCCGCATCGCCGGCGATCTGGCGAGAAATGTCGCGAATGGTCCGGCCGAGATAGGTCTTGAGCCTGCGCAGCGCCTTGTTGGCCCGCTTGAACTGCTTGGCGTGGGCATAGCGCTGGTGGCTGATCAGCGCCAGCTGATAGCTCTGGCGCAAATGGAGCTCCTTCCCTCTTGGCCAGCCGCACCAGCCGTTCGCGCGCCCGGTTGATGAGCTTGGCGTCGGTCGGGAACATGACGTTCTTCGGCTGCACGGTTGTGTCGACGATCACCTGGCGCGTGTCGGCCGGCTTCATCGCCCCGGTCTTGACCGCAAGGCTGAGGCTCTCCTGCAACAGCGCCACGATCCGCTCCTCGCCCATGCGGCTGCGCCAGCGCGTCATCGACGAGAGGTCGAACGGCAGCGTATGGCAAAAGAACGTCTCGCCGGTGAGATACTGGAAGTAAGGGTTCTCCACCCAGCGCTCGCACAGCACCTCATCCGACAGGTTGAAGGTGTGCTTGAGGATCGCCAGCCCCGCCATCAGCCGGGTCGGCAGCGGCGGCATGCCGGGGCCGTCCGAATAGACGGCGCCGAAACGCTCCTCCAGCACCGGCCGGTCGATCGCCTGCTTCATGTTGATGATCTGATCGAGCCTGGAGCGGAACAGGTCCTGCTCTCCCGTCTCGCGTGGCTTGGACATTCGCCGTCCCCTCGATTCGCCGCCGCCGAACCGAGTGAATCACGCTCCGCAGCACAAGGGAATCGCAAAACCGAATTGCAGGAAAACAGCGTCCAAATACCGCTAATCCTGCAATTCAAAAGACGCTATCCGCCTCAATCAAAAGGCCAGATCAATGGCTTGCGGATAGTTCACGGTCGACGAGCTGGCGGCCACGCATCAGGCTGGAGATCCATCAGCGTTTACATCGTTTTTCAACGGGCGGCTCAAGCTCCGTGTTGTTGCGCGGCGCGCAGCTTGTCGAACGCCTCTTAGACCGTCGTGTGCCGGAAGAGGATATCCTCTGGAATTTCGGCATCGACATTCCGACATCACACATCCGTGATAAAGGCGTTTGCGGCTCGACGGGACCCTCCAACCCGAGGTCGCGAACAGAACCTGAATGACTGCCTCGTTTGCTATATGCGAATTGTCCGTGGGCGCCGCCAGGAGCTGGAACCGGCCAATCGACTTTAATTCTGGCTAGCTGTGCCCAGAATCGAGAAAAACGCCGGATTCATGCAGGCACAGCGGCCAATTTGCAGGAACCACCCCCCTGGGCACTGCTACTTATCTGGAATGAGGGGACTGTGGAGCTTCCGTCAAAAGGAAGCCAGATGTTCCGGGTTGAGGCCGTAGATCATCGTGGTCGTGTGAACATGAAGTGATGATAAAGCCGGCAAACAGGGAGGATAAAATGAGCCAATACTCATATAATCGTCGTGCGCTTATGAAGGCAATGCTGGCGATTTCGGCGACCCCTTGGGGGATTAACTCGAGGGCGTTCGCCTCGTCGTGCGACGATCGCATCCTGCGAATCGGCGGACTGGGTGGAGGCCCTGATTCGATGAACCCCTTCGCCACTTGGGGCTCCTTTTGGCCCTTGGCTATTTGCTATGATTTCTTGGTCTGCATAGACGCCCAGCGATACGACGATCGAAAGGGCTTTGCCCAATCTTGGTCCGTCGCCGACGACAACCTCACTTGGACCTTCAAGATCTGGCCCGGCATGAAGTGGTCGGACGGCCAGCCTGCTACCGCTAGGGACGCGGCGTTCACTTATAGTTATTTGCACGATTCCATAGGCAAGCCCGACGAGCTAAACGTCGGGTGGAACAGCACCAGCGGTCTTGAGAACGTCGAGTCCATCAAAGCGTTCGACGACGAGACTTTGCAGATCGTGACCAAGTTCCCCGCGACCTGGCCAATAGACAATATCATAATGATCGTTCCCGAGCACATTTGGAAGGACATCAGCTATGCTGACGCACGCGTAACCTTCCGCAACGATCCGCCTTTGGTGGGTACGGGACCTATGATCGTTTCGGAGTTTCACCAGGGCCAGTTTACACGCCTGACGCCGAACCCCTATTTCCGTACGGGGAAGCCCCAAATCGCGGGGGTGATCCTGCGGTCCTTCGATGCCGCCGATCCGATTGCGCAAGGTCTTAAGAGCGGGGAACTCGATTATGGCAACTACCTGACGTCCGCCCAGTGGGCTGATCTCTCGAAGGATCCCGACATTGTAGTCGGTGAATCCCGCATAGCTCAGAAAACCTATCTCGCCTTCAACACCGCTTCGGGAGATGGCGCAGGTAGCACCAAGGCTCTGCAGGATCCGGCGTTTCGCGATGCGCTCGGCTACGCGATCGATCAGAAGGCCATCGTCGATCGAGCCATGCGCGGACACGCCGACCCTGGTGTCGGACTCGCAATGCCGGTGGCGGCCGATTACTATTCAGATCTGAACGACATCAGGCGCCACTTCGATCTCGCCGAAGCCAACCGCCGGCTTGACGCCGCAGGGTACCGGGACACGAACGGCGATGGCATTCGGGAGGACAAGGACGGGAAGAGTTTCCAGCTAGAGCTGGTGTCTGGACCTTCAGCAAATATAGAGATGCCGGTCGCGGCAGTGCAGTTTATCGCTGGCTGGTTGGAGCAAATCGGTATCCCTGTATCGGTGACTCGGCTCGACTCCGGTGCGCTGAGCGCCCGCGCCGCAGCTCCGGCGAAAGGCGGCGGAGGGTGGGATCTGCTCATTTCCGATACCTGGCAAGGCCCAACACCTAAAGACCTGCTCATCTTCGGCAGCAGCAATTCCATCGGCATCAAGAACAAGGCGTACTGGACGAATGCGGAGTTCGACAAACTGTTCGCGGAGGTGCAGGTCACCGTTGACCTCAAGAAAAACCAAAAGCTGGTCGACCAGGCAGCGCGACTAATTTATACTGAAGCGCCTTACATCGTACTATGTTACCCCACCCTGCTCGAAGCCCACCGGAGGGATTGCTTCGAGGGTTGGGGAAAGCAAGGCATCATGTCGATGGACAGCTACTTCCCATTCGATCGCTTGAAGCCGGTGCCCGCGCCGTGAACGGAGGGGGAGGGAGCCGTCACATCCTGCGCATCATCGTCAGGGCCTCTATAACCCTCCTGATGGTGGCAGTCCTGAACTTCATCCTATTCCGAGTTATTCCAGGTGACCCTGCATCTCTTTTGCTTGGCGGGGCGCGCGTCAGCGTCACCGCCGAGCAGATTGAGGCGCAGAACCAACGTTGGGGCCTTGACCGGCCGCTGTTCCCGGACCAGGCGGTCGACTACCTGTCGGCAACACTCCGCGGCGATTTCGGCTACAGCTTCAAGTTCAGGGGCAGGCATGTCGCAGACCTGATAGCGGAACGCCTGCCGGACACCATAGTCCTAGTCGGGGTTGCTCAGATAATGGCAATCGTTATTGGGGTGATGCTTGGGATCTACGCAGGCTGGCGCCGGGGAGGAGCCGGCGACCGTATCGCAACCGGAGCCTCTCTGGCGCTCTATTCTACGCCGGCTTTCTGGCTCGGCATGATCCTGGTGGTAATCTTCAGCACGGCATTGGGTTGGCTCCCGGGCTATGGTGCATACTCGCCCGGCCTGATCACGGGCTCTCTTGGTTCGTTCCTCGACTACCTGCAACATCTCACGCTTCCCGCCACTGCGGTGGCGCTTGGGCTAATCGGCCAGTACGTCGTCGTCGCTCGTGCCGCAATGAGTGACGTACTCACCGAGGATTACATGGTAACCGCACGGGCGAAAGGGCTGACCAACGGTCAAATGCTGATGCGTCATGCATTTCGCAATGCAATGCTACCGGTCGTGACCTTGATCACCCTCAATATTGGCTATGTGGTCGCCGGGGCCATCACTGTCGAAGCCGTTTTCGCCTGGCCGGGTATCGGCGGGCTGACGGTGGAAGCACTCAACGCACGGGACTACCCAGTCCTTCAAGGCATATTCCTGTTGCTTGGCGTTTCAATTGTTCTCGCAAACCTCGTAGCCGATCTTGCCTACAGCCTTCTAGATCCGAGGGTCCGACAATGAGCGACAATATTGTTCGATATTGCCCGCGAGGCCGGGCGCGCGCAATAAAAGGCTTTCTGCGTCAATTTCTCAGCTATGGCGGTGCTCAGGTGGGCCTCGTATGTCTGGTATTCTTTCTTGTTGTGGGAGCGGTCCCCAATATTCTGGCGGGACCGCTCCAGACTGCGATCAATGCAACTGGCGATTTCCTCGCACCCCCATCAGGCGAGCATCTGCTCGGCACGGACGAAATCGGGCGGGACGTGCTCAATCTGGTCCTCCATGGTGCCCGGATCTCGCTTACGATTGCGCTACTCGCGACTGTGATCAGCCTCGTCGTTGGGACTACAATCGGTACGACCGCTGGCTACTATGGTGGCAGGGTCGACGTCTGGCTGATGCGCTTGACAGACTTCTTTTTTGTCATGCCGTCCTTCGTGCTGGCGCTGGTCATTACACCCGTGGTTCTCGAGGTGATGGGGCGCGGTGGAGAAATCCTGGGCTTCCGTCCTTCTCTTTTCGTGATCATTGTCGTTATAGGCATGACAAGCTGGTCCTTTGTTGCACGTATCGTCCGGAGTCAGACACTGTCGCTTAAGGAGCGACCATTCATTGATCGTGCGCGCGTTGCGGGTAGCAGTAATTTCGGCATCATGGTGCGGCACATCCTCCCCAATCTCGTGCCGCAAATCGCAGCCAATGGTGCGCTGGTGGTCGCCAGCGCAATCTATGTCGAGACATCGCTCTCATTCCTTGGACTCGGGGACCCGTTGCAGCCTTCATGGGGCACTTTGCTTTCGCTCGCTCAGCGCGCCGGCGCGGCCAGTGCTGGAGCCTGGTGGTACCTCGGCGCCCCAGGACTGTGCGTACTCACGGTTTCGCTTAGCTTCGTCCTGATTGGCAGTGCCCTTGACGACACGTTCAATCCACGGCGGAGGGTGATCCCATGACCAGCTCCTCCCAGGACAAAACACCGCTTCTGGAAATAGACCGGCTCTCTGTCGATTATGGGCTCAAGGGCGTTTCATTGCGAGCAATCGACGGCGTAAGCTTCGCGCTCCGAGCCGGAGAGGCCGTGGGCCTCGTCGGAGAATCGGGCAGTGGCAAGACCACGACCGCGATGGCGATCGCTGGTCTACTATCACCCAACGCGCGGGTCAGCGGCGGCCAAGTGCGCTATCGTGGCAACCGACTGCCGATCGACGATGATGCGGCGATGCGGCCACATCGCTGGAGCGAAACGTCCGTTGTCTTCCAGGGCGCGATGAACGCACTTAATCCTGTTCACCGCATTATCAAGCAGATCGCCGAGCCATGCATGCTGAAGCTCGGCATGTCGCGGGGCGAGGCGACCAAGCGGGGAAGTGAGTTGCTTCAACTGGTCGGCATCCCGGCGGATCGTGGTTCCGCCTACCCTCACGAGTTGTCGGGCGGAATGCGACAAAGGGTGATGATTGCCATGGCGCTCGCGTGTCGACCTTCGATTATCATTGGTGACGAGCCCACCACAGCGCTCGACGTCATCACTCAGGCTCAGATCCTTAACCTGCTAGGCGACTTGCGATCGCAGTTGAGCCTCGCCCTGATTTTGATCACCCACGACCTTTCTGTGGTGGCTAAGTGTTGTGATCGCGTAATGATCATGTACGCGGGCCGCATCGTCGAGGATGGCACTGTCGCCGAGATTTTCGCCCAGCCCAAACATCCCTACACCCGACAGCTGATCGAATCGATCCCGAACCCAGCGAGCGGCAAAAAGATGATCCGGCCAATACCGGGTGATCCTCCCAACTTGGTGAATCGACCCTCGGGCTGCGCTTTCCATCCGCGTTGCCCGTCGGTCATGGGGGGGTGCGCGACCGAAGTCCCCAGCCTCAATAAGTTCGGGCGGGGACGTGTCGCCTGTCACCTTCACCGGTCCTTGACGCAAGAAGACAAGGTCGCTGTTCATGCCTGACACTGCCGGCATCCTGCGTCTCGAGAGCCTGCAAGTTCATTTTCCTATCCAGGGCGGTCTGTTCGACCGTGTCCTGGGCCGATCTGTCGGCGCCATGCGCGCGGTAGACGGGATCGACCTCAACGTCGGGCGGGGCGAGATCGTCGCCCTGGTCGGCGAATCGGGAAGCGGCAAGACCACTGTGGGCCGCGTCATCACCAAGCTTGCCAAGCCGACTGGCGGCAGAATGCTGTTCGAAGGCCGCGACATGAGGTCGGTAGAGGGCTTCTCGGCTCTACGTCCGTACCGGCGTCGCGTGCAAATGATCTTCCAGGACGCTTATCAGGCCCTCAATCCGCGACACACCGTGTTCGACATCGTGGCGGAGCCGTTGCAGTCCCTGCGGCTGGTCGGTAACGCCACTCAACTCGCCGACCGGGTGAGTGAAGCGCTTGCGGCCGCTGGGCTCAATCCTCCCGGCGATTTCTTCGCCCGCTTCCCGCACGAGCTATCCGGCGGGCAGCGCCAGCGCGTCGTGATTGCAGGAGCGCTTGCCGTCCGGCCGGAACTCATCGTTGCTGATGAACCTGTATCGATGCTCGATGTCTCGATACGCGCTCAGATTCTTCAGGTCCTGGTTGACTTGCGCGACAGGCACAACATGGCGCTGCTGTTCATCACCCACGATTTGCCCCTTGCCTGGCTGATCGCCGACCGGATTGCGGTCTTGTATCTTGGAAAATTGGTCGAGATTGGTAGCGCCGACGAGATCACATTCAACCCTCGCCATCCGTATACCGTCGCCTTGCGCAACGCCACACCGCAGATTGGCGGCAACGCAGGTCGCGCCGAGTTGCCGGCCCTGCAGGGCGAGGTTCCAAGTGCCGCGCGCGTGCCGAAGGGCTGCCGTTTCCATCCTCGTTGCCCGCTTGCCTTCGACCGTTGCAAAGCTGAGGAGCCGCCGGCGATCGAAGTTGGACCACAGCACCTGTCAGCCTGCTGGCTCGCTAAGTGAAAGGCATGCAATCAGCGCCACCCCAATGAGCGTATTCCATCTGGTATTGCACAGGCAGGTGGGCTGGAACACCACCATGCAGATAGAATGCTGAGACCCGTCGAAATTGGCCACTCCATCTTGAATCAGTCTCAATGTCTGGGAGGCACTCTGAAGTGTGTAATGAACTAGGCCCGATTAAACCGCCAACGCCGCGATACGAAGTGGTTTTGCAGACCGGCTTGCGCGTTCCAATGCGGGACGGCGTTGAGCTCGCCACGGACCTGTATCGGCCTATTGGTTACACTGGGGAACTCGGGTCAATCCTTATCCGAACTCCATACGGTAAGACGCCCTATCGCTGTCCGGTTGAGCCTCGCCACAAAGTGGCAAGAATGTTTGCTGGACAAGGGTTCGCTGTACTTGTGCAGGAGCGTCGTGGCGTCTTCGATTCCGGCGGCGTATACGCTAGGGAACATATAGGGGACGACGGTTATGACACGCTGTCCTGGATTTCGCAGCAGCCATGGTCGAATGGACGCGTGGGCACATATGGGTGCTCGGCGCTTGGTATCGCGCAGGTTTTGCTGGCGCAGTTGTGCCATCCAGCCCACCGATGCGCAATTGCGCAGGGATCGGGCGGCGCGAACGGCTCTGCCGGAGGGCGATATCGCAACGGGGATCTCCGTCTCGGCGGTGCGGTGGAGGTTGCCGCGTTTGTCCCCTGGTTCCACCAAACCGCAGCGAAGGACCGGTCCCGAGTGCAACCGAAAAGCGATGAGGAGTATCAGCGGGCTTTCGCGTCGCTGCCGCTCGTCAACATGCTTAAGAGCCTTGGGGGACCGCCGACTGACTGGGAGGACTGGGTCTCGCGTGACCCAGGCGATCCCTGGGGGGATCGGAATGGGATGCTTAGCGAGGACTCGACCATCGACGTCCCAGCCCTGTTCGTGAACTCGTGGTACGACGTGGGGGCTGCCGACGCGCTTCACCAGCAGCGCGTTTTTAGTGCTCGCGGATTGAGCCCGGCGGCACGCGATCACCAACATATCATTCTGTCGCCAGCCACGCATTGTGGCACCGAGAGTCTCAAAGCCCCGACGGTTATCGGCGAGCGCGAGCTGGGCGACGCGCGCCTGGATTGCTGGCAGATCTACCTGGACTGGTTCGACTGCTGGCTGAACGACAAGCCCGACCGGATCGAGGGAATGCCCCGCGTCCAGTACTACGTGATGGGTCGCAACGAGTGGCGTGCCGCGTCAGAATGGCCCCCTCTTGGTGTGGAACTGCAGCACTGGTTCCTCCGCAGCGGCGGGAATGCCGCGACCCGTCTAGGCGACGGGACTCTTGATGTAGAGCCTCCGAGTGCCGACGAGCCGGCTGACACGTTTACCTACGACCCTGGGGATCCGGCGCCGTTCTTGGGGATGGACGGCGGGAAGTCAAGTGGAACTACTATAGGACCCCGCGATTACCAGGACGTCCAGCTTCGTCCAGACGTCCTCTGCTTCACTTCACCGCCCCTCACAGAGGGCATGGAGGTTACCGGATTTGTCCGGGCGGTCCTCTTCGTCTCTTCTTCGGCCCCGGACACGGACTTCGTGGCCAGACTGTTGGACGTACATCCCGATGGCCGTGCGATTGACGTGGTGGACGGGATACTGCGCGTCCGCTATCGCGAGGGCTTTGATCGGGCTGTTTTCATGGAACCGAGCGTTATATGCAAAATCGAGATTGATCTCGACGCCACAAGTAATTGGTTTCCGGCCGGCCATCAAATTCGCCTGGAAATCACTAGTTCGGCCTTCCCGCGGTTCGACCGCAACCTGAATACGGGAGGTAACAACTGGGACGAAACTGAATGGGTAGTGGCTCGGAACACGATTCATCACTGCGAGCAGTTCCCCTCCCACGTACTGCTTCCTGTGATGACAGCGATGGGGTCCCATGCCGGCAAGGCGAATTTGAACAGCTTGCCGCCTGGCTAGCCTACCTCCACTATTTCAAACAAACGGTGATAACAAGCTGCGATCGGTCGGGGAGCCCGTCGCTTCTCACATCAAGCAGCTTGCCCCATCGGCCCGCGTCAATCAGCATGGAATGGGGGTCCATGGATCGGCACATAATGGCGGTGAGACTCACAATTGATGTTTTGCACAGCGGCGTAGGCGCGCTGTCACATTGATTTAAGCAATAGGGAAATTGGGGTGGCAACGCGCCATCATTGAGTGCCGGACCTGCTAGAGAAGCACGGTTGAGTTTCTTTTCAAACAACTTAGCAACGGCACAGAGTTCATCGTTGTACTGTGAATGCGACGAACACACCACCGTGCAGATAGAATGCTGAGACCCGTCGAAATTGGCCACTCCATCTTGAATCAGTCTCAATGTCTGGGAGGCACTCTGAAGTGTGTAATGAACTAGGCCCGATTAAACCGCCAACGCCGCGATACGAAGTGGTTTTGCAGACCGGCTTGCGCGTTCCAATGCGGGACGGCGTTGAGCTCGCCACGGACCTGTATCGGCCTATTGGTTACACTGGGGAACTCGGGTCAATCCTTATCCGAACTCAATACGGTAAGACGCCCTATCGCTGTCCGGTTGAGCCTCGCCACAAAGTGGCAAGAATGTTTGCTGGACAAGGCTTCGCCGTACTTGTGCAGGAGCTTCGTGGAGTCTTCGATTCCGGCGGCGTATTCACCCTCATGGAGAATGAAAGGGACGACGGTTATGACACGCTGTCCTGGATTTCGCAGCAGCCATGGTCGAATGGACGCGTGGGCACATATGGGTGCTCGGCGCTTGGTATCGCGCAGGTTTTGCTGGCGCAGTTGTGCCATCCAGCC